>NZ_JANGAA010000021.1:0-68004 GCF_024461705.1 Blautia sp. DFI.9.10 | reverse complement strand
ATGCGGCTGTTAACCGCAGTGTCGTTGGTTCGAGTCCAACAGGGGGAGTTTTTTTATGCCTGTAAACAAGGAATTGTTTACAGGCACTTTTTATATGTTTGTATAAATATCCGTTATATATATCGTAATATTTGACCGAATCAAGTAATTCCCTATAGAATGTTTTCTGATAACAGACTGGAAACTATTTCGAAATCATGCTAGAATGAAATTGGTTTGGTTAAGAAAGAATAATTTATGAGAAAGAAGCAAAAAAATGGAATTATTTGATATCATAGATGAAAACGGAAATCCCACTGGAAAGATCGTAGAACGGAGTATTGCTCACGCAGAAGGAATCCCTCATCGTACTGCTCATATCTGGATCATCCGTCGGAGGAATGAAAAAACGGAGATCCTTCTTCAGAAAAGATCCAGAAACAAGGACTCCTTTCCTGGAAAATTTGATACTTCATCTGCAGGTCACATACAGGCAGGAGATGAACCAATGGAATCGGCATTACGGGAACTGGAAGAAGAACTGGGAATCCATGCAGAATCAGCTGATCTGCAGTTTGCAGGAAAATTCCCCATATCTTTTGCCAGAGAATTTCATGGAAAAATATTCCGGGATGAAGAAATCGCTTTTGTTTATATCTACGATCACCCGGTAGAGATCGATCATCTTACACTTCAAAAGGAAGAAGTAGAAGAGGTACAGTGGTTTGATCTGGAAGAAACGTATCAGCAATGCAGTCAGCACAGAGATAAATTCTGTGTTCCGCTGGGAGGTCTGCAGCTTGTACGTCAATTTATAAAAAGTAACGGCAATACAATAAAGGAGTGAAAGATCATGAGAAAAGATTTCGGAGCAAAGCCTTACACTTATCCACAGCCGGTATTAATGATCGCTACATATGGTGAAGATGGAAAACCGGATGTTATGAATGCAGCCTGGGGAGGAATCAGCGATGATAAGGAAATTTCCATCTGTGTCAGTGAAAATCATAAAACAACTGAAAACATCCTGAAAAAAGGCGCTTTTACAGTAAGTATGGCAGATGTGGAGCATATGACAGCCTGCGACTATGTAGGAATTGTTTCCGGAAACAAAGAGCCGGATAAATTTGTAAAAGCCGGATTTACAGCAGAAAAATCTGAAAAAGTAGATGCACCTATTATCAAAGAGCTTCCAATCTGTATAGAATGTAAGCTGAAAAGCTATGACAAAGACACCTGCCGGCTGATCGGTGAGATCGTAAATGTCAGCGTGGATGAGAGCGTTCTGGATGAAAATGGAAACGTAGATGTTGCAAAAGCAGCACCGATCACTTTTGATCCGTTCAACAATGCATATATCCGTCTTGGCGAAAAAGTCGGCGATGCTTTTAAAGCCGGAACGGCACTGAAATAAATAATATCTACTGAAATACAGAAAGTCTCTTTCACAGGTACAGATAAAAAATTATCTTCTGGAAGAGACTTTCTATTTGTTATAAATATTCTTTAATTCAGAACTCCCAATTCTTTAAAGGCCTGAAAAATCCCGTCCTGATCATTACTCTTTGTTACAAAAGAGAAATGTTTTTGCAGCTCAGAAGGTGCATTTCCCATCAAAACTCCACATCCTACTGCCTCCAGCATTTCCAGATCATTATAATTATCTCCGAATGCAATAGTACTGGTAAGAGGGATTTTTCGAAGATCACAAAGATATTTTACAGCTTCCGCTTTGTTTATGCCGCCAGCCATGATCTCCAGAAGAGAATCGGAAGATCTTGCAATAGATAATTCCGGAAAATATTTGCGAAGAAGTGTTTCTGACGGTGACATATATTCAGAATCGCACATACACAGGATTTTATCTACCATAAGCGTATCTGAGAGAGACTGAAGGGATCCCTCTATAGAGGTAGTTTCCACAACCGTTTCTTCATGGATTACATGAGGGTCTGTTCGGTCTTTTACGATCCAGTCTTCTGAGGTAAAAACATTCCAGGTCACGTGAGGACATTTTTTTTCGATCACATCAATGATTTTGGAAGCGTCGGAAATGCTTATTCCTTTTTCGTAAAGGATATTTTGATCTTCATCCAGGATTAGTGCACCACTGAATGCAATGGTACAACAATGGAAATCATTTTTTTTAATAATAGGACGGATGCCGGAAGGGCTTCGTGCTGAAGAAATAGTAAACAGAACGCCCTGATCTGTCAAAGTATGAATGGCGGAACTGGTCAGCGGAGATACCACATGTTCTGAGGTTAGTAAAGTGCCGTCAATATCGCTGAAAACAGCCTGTGGCTTAAATGAAGATAATGGTTTCATATTCGAGATCCTTTCTGTAAAAGATGAGTATAGGTGTTTCTGTATATAAAATAGCACATAAATAACAAAATAAAAATATATCCAGATTTCATTATGACAAAGCTTTTTTTGGAGCCAGTGCAGTAGATGCCTCTTTTGGAGCATCGGCCACTAGAGAGATCGAAGCAGCTGTGAAACGCTGCGTGTATGCCAATGCAGAGGAAAGCTATCTTCTGCGGACCATACCAAGTTTGGCAAAAAAAATCTCATAAAATATAATGATGTCAGTGAGTACCAGTTGATCTTTACCGATGAAGAATTGGAAACGGAGCAGAAAAATAAAGTGATCCGACAGGGTGGAAGGTTTTGTGAATAGCAAAAATACAGAAATCTGTTGACAGAAGATAAATCTGCAGATTATATATAAATATAACAGATTCACGAAAAAGCCTCGGATTATTCAGAAAATTCATGCTTGTAGGTGAATATAGGATATGATAACATAAAAAATATCATTTTTGTAAAAACGCAAAAAAGGAGGTGCTGACATGCGCTCAATGAGAAAAAATGCATACAGGAGAGCTATATCTTCCTAATGATGATGAGATCATCCAGGATCAGATCAAAAAGCTGGATCGACTTTATGATTTCAATATGACACGTCCCACACAGTTGGATAAAAGAAATGCTGAAAGAGATACTACACTATGATATAAGAGTGGAAGGAATGTCCGGCTTTTGAAAAATCAAAAAGAAGCAGGTTGATAGGAACAGGAATGGATGAGGACCTGTCTGATGCTGAAAGAAAAGAGGATAAATTATGGGAATGAATGAAACACCGTCAGCAGACCGTGTACATATCGGTTTTTTTGGCAGAAGAAATGCAGGAAAATCCAGTATCGTAAATAAGGTGACAGGCCAGGAGCTGGCTGTGGTATCCGATGTAAAGGGAACTACTACAGATCCGGTAAGTAAGGCCATGGAACTACTTCCTATGGGCCCGGTGGTGATCATAGATACACCAGGTATTGATGATGAAGGACATCTTGGAGAACTTCGCGTCCGCAAGGCGAAACAGGTGTTGAACAGAGTGGATGTAGCAGTTCTTGTAGTAGATGCCACTGTGGGAAAAACCAGTGTGGATGAAGAATTGATCCATATTTTTAAAGAGAAGGAGATTCCATATCTGGTTGTTTATAACAAGGCAGATCTGCTGAAAACAAAAGATGGGAACCGGCTTTCTTCAGATAATAACTTAAACCGGAATACCCATGCGGGTGCGGTCAAAGAGAGTAGTGTCAGCCAGAAACAGGATCATGAAAACCAGAACACAGAGCAATCTATTTATGCCAGCGCCGCCACCGGTCAGAATATCTACGAATTGAAAGAAAAGATCGCTTCGCTGGCAGTAACGGATGAACTGAAATTGCGTCTGGTAGGGGATCTCCTTGAACCATCAGATTTTGCGATTCTTGTAGTTCCCATAGATAAAGCTGCACCAAAAGGGCGTCTGATCCTTCCGCAGCAGCAGACGATCCGTGATGTGCTGGAAGCCGGAGCAGCAGCCATCGTGCTCAAAGAGGATGAGCTTTCCAATACACTGGAAACCTTGGGGAAAAAACCAAAGCTTGTGATCACAGACAGCCAGGTCTTTGCCAGAGTCAGTGAAGAAACTCCAGAAGATATCTGGCTTACTTCATTCTCTATTCTGTTTGCCAGATTTAAAGGAAATCTAAAGACAGCGGCAGCTGGGGCAGCAGCACTGGACCGGCTGAAAGACGGTGACAAGATCCTGATCTCAGAGGGATGTACCCACCACAGGCAGTGTGATGATATCGGAACAGTCAAGCTTCCACGCTGGATCCGTAATTATACGGGGAAAGAGCTGGAATTTGAGTATTCCTCCGGAAGAGATTTCCCGGAGGATGTGACAAAGTACAGTCTGATCGTGCATTGTGGCGGATGTATGCTTAATGAGAGAGAAATGCGTTACCGTCAGAAATGTGCATTGGATCAGGAGATTCCTATCACCAATTACGGAATTGCCATTGCCTACATGCAGGGAATCCTGAAACGTTGTGTGGAAATGTTCCCGGATGTGAGGAAAGAACTGGATCAGTAATTTTTTTCAGGTGTTTACATTTTTTCCGAAAAATGATATAGTAGCGATTGTTCATTTTATAAATTTGCAAAAGGTGACGATAAGGAGTTGCAGATACAATGATCGATCAGACACTTTCACAGGCCCTGCAGAAAGAAATTCCAATACTTACAGCTCAGATCCGAAGTCTCTATGCAGAATTCGATAAAAAATTTCATCTTAACGGAGCAAAGATCCCTATAACTTTTGGCATGGAGCCGGATCTGCTGGGATCTTATACAAGAGGCAGCTGCCACGAAAAAGAGCATTTCCATTTTTCTCTGCTGTTTATTGGCTATGCGGTAAAAAATCCTCTGAAAAAAGAAGACCGACTGGATCTTTACAAACATGAATATGCTCACTATATGCAGTATAATTTTCACATTCCCTCAGAGTATCAGTGGCAGCACGGAACCCACGGAAGCGCCTGGAAATACTGCTGTTCCCTGACTGGTGCGGCACCAACGCCATATTATAAGGCAGGGGAAGCTCTGATGAAACACAACTATGAGAAAAAACTCCGAAGCCCGATCCATGACCGTACTGTAACGGTGCGGGATACTTACAGAAGAGAGCAGCAGCACAGGAATACTCAGAACAGTATTGTACGCTATGAGATCGGAGAGGATGTCAGTCATCCGAAATTCGGAACCGGAAATATTGAGCATGTAGAGCAGCTTCCGGGTTCTGTAAGGCTTCACATCCGTTTTGGAGAAGAACTGAAAGTGATCGATCAGAAATGGCTTCTTCGGACAAAATATAAAAAGATCTGAATATAGTTTTATAAAAATAGACATCATCCTGGATATCAAAATAGATATCATATGGAGATGTTTATTTTTTTTATATCATTGATACAGTATAAAAAAATTCTCCGGTACAGAAAATCTGTGTTCCGGAGAATTTTAAGTCAGGCGGATATTTGCGATCCGCATTTAGCCAGTTGCCTGATTCGGTTAAAATCAGCTTATATTACTCAGAAACCTGCACAAACTGGCTGTTATAAAGCTTCTGATAGAATCCGCCTTTTGCCATAAGCTCTTCATGGTTTCCCTGCTCGATGATGCTTCCGTCTTTCATGACAAGAATCTCATCTGCATTGCGGATGGTAGAAAGACGGTGTGCAACGATAAAGCTTGTTCGCCCCTGCATCATCCGGTCAAATGCCTCCTGGATCAGCATTTCTGTTCGGGTATCAATACTGGAGGTTGCCTCGTCAAGGATCAGCATCGGCGGCAGACACAGCATGACACGGGTGATGCAGAGAAGCTGCTTTTGTCCTTGACTTAAGCTGTCTTCATAAAGAATGGTATCCAGGCCATTTGGAAGACGGCGGATAAATTCCCAGCTGTGGGACATTTTAGCTGCCTGGATCACGTCCTCATCAGAAGAATCCGGCTTTCCGATACAGATGTTGTCACGGACAGTTCCATGCTTGATCCAGGTATCCTGGAGAACCATGCCATAGCTTCCGCGGAGGGCATGTCTGGAAACATCGGTGATGGGGGTTCCGTCCACGGAAATACTTCCACCGGTGACGTCATAGAACCGCATCAGCAAGTTGATAAAAGTTGTCTTGCCACAACCGGTAGGGCCTACGATGGCAATACGTCTGCCTGGTTCTGTATGAAGATTAAAGTTTTTAATGAGAGGTTTGTCCGCTTCGTAGCGGAAGGAAACATTCTGGATATCCACTGCACCTTTTACATCGACAAGAGTTCCGGACGGATCTGGGCTTTCTGGCTCTTCCTCCAGAAGATCAAAGATCCTGGTAGCGCATGCCAGAGCGTTCTGAAGCTCTGTGATCACGGAGCTGATATCGTTGAAGGGCTTCATATACTGGTTTGCATAAGCCAGCAGTACGGAAAGTCCACCAACAGTCAGATGACCGCCCGGGATCAGAAAGGCACCTGCAAGAGCTACACCTGCGTAAATGATGTTGTTGACACATCGTGTGGACGGGTTGGTGAGGCTGCTGTAAAAAACAGCCTTCTGGCTGGCATCACGGAGTTCTTCATTGATCGCAGCAAAACGTTCGGAAGAACGATTTTCGTAACCAAAGGCCTGAACCACTTTTTGATTTCCGATCATTTCCTCGATCAGTGCAGTCTGACGTCCACGGGCATCACTCTGCGCACGGAACATCTGGAAGGAATGGGAGGAGATGAATTTCGCCACAAAAAAGCTTACAGGTGTCAGGACAATGATCATCAGAGTGATCCACACATTTTTGGAGAACATGAAGAGCAGGGTTCCGATGATGGTGATGACACCGGAAAACAGCTGTGTAAATCCAAGGAGCATACCATCGGAAAGAATATCCGTATCTGCGATGACACGGCTGATGATATCACCGGTGCTGTGTCCGTCCAGGTAGGACAGAGGAAGCTTCTGGATATGGCGGATGGATCTTGCACGGATATCCTGTACTGTGCGGTAGGTCATACGGTTGTTGATGACACTCATGATCCAGGTGGCAATGCCGGAAAATACGATCATGACAAGAATACGGGAAAGATAGAATCCCATTCTTGTAAAATCAACTTCGTGGGCAGCAACGACCTCATCAATGGCATAACCAAAAAGTACGGGGACATACAGCTGCAAAATTACAGTGACTGCTGCCAGGATCACACTTAATACGAGAAGAAAACGGTATTTTCCAATGAAACGTAGTACCTTGAAAAAGGTTGCCATGCTGTTTTTGCTTTTGGCGGTTGTATCTGTTTTACTCATGCCAGGACCTCCTTTCCAGTCGCTTTTTCATATTTGGTACGCTCTTCCGGGAACTGTGAGAAAAAGATCTCACGGTAGGTTTCACAGGTAGAGATCAGCTCCTGATGGGTTCCTTTTCCGGAAAGCTGACCGTCATCCAGTACCAGGATCAGATCGGCCTGGCGGATGCTGGCGGCTCTCTGGGATACCAGGAAGGTGGTTGTTTTTCCACCAAGCTGGTGAAGGGATTTCCGAAGTGCCGCATCTGTGGCAAAGTCAAGAGCACTGGCACTGTCATCCAGGATCAGAATCTCTGGCTTTTTCACAAGGGCGCGGGCAATGGTAAGTCTCTGACGCTGGCCACCGGAAAGATTCCGGCCGTTCTGTTCCAGACGGAAATCCAGCTGACCGTCCTTTTTCTCTACGATTTCACGAGCCTGAGCGGTGGTAAGTGCTTCCCACATTTCTTCGTCCGTGGCATCTTCCCGTCCCCAGCTTAAGTTATCGCGGATGGTTCCCTGGAAAAGTGCTGCTTTTTGAGGAACTACGCCGATTTTTTCCCTGAGTTCCTGCCTGGAATAGGTCTGTACATTCTGACCGTCGAGGGTAATGACTCCGGAGGTTGCGTCGTAGAAACGGGCGATCAGATCCACAAGAGTGGATTTACCGCTTCCGGTACCGCCGATGATTCCGATCGTAGAGCCTTTTTTTGCGGAAAAAGTGATATCAGAAAGGCTAGGTGCGCCGGTTCCTGCATAGGAGAAACTCACATGGTCAAAGGCAACTGCATAGTCACTGCTTTCCGCAGTCGGTAAGGAAGCTTTGTCCGGGTAAGTCATGGTGGAATCGACCTTCAGGATTCCGGCAACGCGATCCGCACAGGCCATGGATTTGTTCAGGGTGATGATCAGGGACGCAAGCTTGATCAGTTCTACGATCATCTGTGCCATATAGTTGTAAAGAGCAACTATTTCACCCTGCTGCATGTTTCCGAGGTTTACCTGTACACCTGCAGTCCGGATCAGGATTACTGTTGCGATATTGATCAGTACATAAGTTGCAGGATTTAAAAGTGCAGAGATTTTTCCGACAAATTCGTTCAGTCTGGTAAGTGCAAGATTGCTTTCGTCAAACTCCGCAACGGCATTAGCTTCACGGCAAAATGCACGGATCACACGGACACCGGTCAGGTTTTCTCTGGTAAGACGGGTGACGGAATCCAGACGTCCCTGTACTTTTTTGAAAAGCGGGATACTTAAAAACATGATCACAAAGACAACCAGGAACAGTACCGGAATGGCAACAGCGAAGATCAGTGCACAGCGCACATTGATGGTAAAAGCCATTACCATAGAGCCTAGAACAATAAACGGGCTTCGAAGAAGAAGACGGAGTCCCATGTTTACTCCGTTCTGTACCTGATTGACATCGTCTGTAAGACGGGTGATCAGCGTGTCAGTGCCAAGGGTGTCCAGCTCCGTATAGGAAAGCTTCTGGATATGGTCAAATACAGCCTGACGCACTTCTGTGGCAAAGCCTACGCTGGCTTTTGCAGCAAAAAACTGTGCAGTAATGCTGACTGCAAGTCCTGCAGCAGCCATCAGTATCAGAATAAAAAACTTCTGAACGATATAGCCGTGGTCATTATTTGCAATTCCCACATCGATGATCTGGGCGATGACGACAGGCACCAGCAGATCAAATACAACTTCCAGAAACTTGAAAAAAGGAGCCAGAACGCTTTCTTTTTTGTAATTTCGAAGATATTTTGCGAGTGTTCGCATTTCTTTTTCTTCCTCCGTTTCCTTATTTTCTATAATAAACCTCTGTTATTATACTCCTATGGAGATAATACGTATAATATTGTTTTTAATGTATGATAATATAATTTTGCTATTGCCTGGGACGGAAATCTGTGGGATGATAGAAGTATGGTTTTTCGGATAATTGCGTGGGAAAGATATTCATAGTATTTACAAAGTATTGCAGATATAGTATTTCTTAACCGAATTAAGAAAGTACTTTGTGGGATAGCGAAAAGCAATAAGCAGTAGATGGGTTTTGCCTGTGTTATATACCAGATAAAGAAAGAAGGATTTATATATGGAAATCAGACAGCTGGAATATTTTCATGAGATCGCAGCAACAGGAAGCATCAATGAAGCCGCAAGGAGACTGAACATGTCCCAGCCGCCGCTGAGCTATCAGATCAAGCAGCTGGAAGCAGAGCTGAAGGTGAAGCTTTTTGAGCGGACCAGGGCAGGCGTGACACTGACAGAAGCCGGAAAGCTTCTTTATGACAGGACAGAGAACATTTTGAGCTACGTTCGTTCCACAGAACTGGAAGTATCCAAAGCAGGGAAAAAACAGGTTTTACGTATCGGGATCACGCCAACCACAGTGACCACCATTATGCCTTATATTTCCAGATTTTCTAGGGAAAATTGTGATGTAAACTTTGAGGTAAGGGATGCGATCACCTTTACACTTCTGAATTATCTGATGGATGGGATCATTGATGTTTCGGTAGTGCGTACACCTATCAAGCTGGAAGGTTTAAATTATCTGGAACTGGATGAGGAACCCATGATCGCGGTCCTTCCTCCGGAGATCCCGGAAAATGAGACAAAAAAAGAGAGCATCAGCCTTAAAGAACTGACTGAATGCCCTCTCATTATTTACCGGCGGTACGAAGAATTTCTGATGAAAGCCTTTGGAGAAAAAAATCTCCAGCCAGATATTTTCTGTGTCTGCGATGATCCCAGAGACGCCATGCTCTGGGTGCAGGAAGGTCTTGCAACCGCCGTTTTTCCAAGATCCATGGAAGATCTCTGTACAGATCTTCCGATCCGCATCATTGAAGAAGAGAAGCTGAAGACCAGGATCCTTCTTGCCTGGAAAAAGGATCGCAGGCCTTCTGCCGTGATGCAGGATTTTATCAATATCTGTGAGAAATATGCAGGAAACCCTGCAATCTGATCATGGACCTGGAAAGGGGATGTATGCAGAAATCAGTCTTTGAGATGCTCTTCCTTCCAGTGCTTCCATTTCTGAACAGCTTCCGGATTCTGCTTTTCCAGCCGTTCTTCCAGCTTTTTCCGGCGCTGTTCCAGCCGTTCTAGGACTTCCGGATGCTCGGCAAGGATTTTTTCTTTCAGCTTGCCACGGCGCTTTTCTAGAAGATGAAGGATCAGTTTCCGGTCGGAAGTTAATTCCTCAGGCAGCTCATCCATATGTAATTCAATTCTTCGAAGCAGTTCATCCTCATCCAGAACACCCAGCCCATGCCAGTTATCCAGAAGCTCTTCCAGACCTTCTTCGGAGAGACGTTGGATATCCGGGATCTGATGCAGCTGTTCAATAATGTGATGGACAGATTCTTCGATCTCTTTTACTGCATCATCACCAAAAGCCCAGGCGAACTCTTCCAGGGTATTTTCTTCCTCTGCCGGAAGAAAAGCGATACTGCGGCGCAGAAGCTTTGTCTCGTCTTCCTTTGGAACATCCAGTTCATAAGGGGCTTCGATCCCTGCGTCATGCAGAGCAGCAAGAATGGTACGGCGGACCATACCGTCCTTGATCATATGACCGATGCCGAACTGACGCAGCTGGTCATTGATCTGGGTGGAATGCTCTGTGAGGTAAAAACGGATCCCACGTTTTTTCAGGCTTGCGGAGATGGCATCCAGATGGTCTGCTGCTGTGACATCAATGCTGTTGATAGCACTGGCATCTACGATCACTACCCTGGTGTCTTTTCGGATGCTGTTCTCAATATCTTCCTGAAAAATCTTTATATTTGCAAAAAACAGGTTTTCACTGAAACGGTAGATCACAACGCCCTTAATAGGGTAGGCGAAACGGTTTTTGGACAGATCAAAATAAGCATCTCTTCCAGGGATCATACCACGGAAGGAGCGCGGCGGGTTGGTGGCCTTCAGGATCACAGCTACGAAAGAGAGCAGGATACCAATGATAACCCCATAAATGGTTCCAAGACAGAGCACACTGAAACCGGCAGCCATGAAGATGTAGAATTCTGTACGGCTTACTTTGAAAAGACGTACAGCCAGATGGGTTTCCACCACATCCATCAGAGCAGAGATCACAATGGCTGTCAGTACAGGAACTGGAAGATATCCGATAAAACAGGTGCCGAAAAGAAGGATCAGAGCCATGGTGATCCCGGCAGTGATGGAAACCGCCTGAGATTTTCCACCGTACTGTTCATTGAGGGAGGTGCGGGAGATACTGCCGTTTACTGGGCAGCAGCCTACTGCGGCGGCAGCAATATTTCCGGCGGCACAGGCCAGGATTTCCTGACGGTCGTTCAGCTTATAATCATTGCGGAACGCAAAGGTATTCTCTGCAAGAAGAGTTTCTGCCATAATGACAACAGCAACCATAAGACCGCGGCCTGCCGCCTGGGTCAGATCAACATTTCCGAAATCCGGGATCACCAGGGAGGGAAGCCCACGTTCTACAGACTGCAGGAGGACTACGCCTTTTTCGTTTACATGAAAAACAACGGTGGAAAGAACACCCAGAGCCATAATAACGATAGCCATGGGGAATTTCGGCGCCAGCTTTTTAAATGTGCGGATCAGCACCAGAGCACCAAGCCCCATGAAGAGGGAAAGCCAGCTGATATTTTTGGCAGCAGCGAAGATATGCTCTGCCAGTTCCAGGAGCTCTCCGGATCCTGCAGGACTTCCCATAAGTTTCGGGATCTGCATCAGGATGATGGTAACTGCGATACCGCTGATAAAACCGCCCATCACAGGTGTGGAGATAAAGTCCACGATCTTATCAGCGTGGAGCAGAAAGAAGATAAACAGCCACAGACCTGCAAAAAGTGCGATGGCAGGAACATAATCCATGGCAGCTTCTGACTCTGCAGCAATGCCAAGAGTAGACAGTGCACCACCTACAATGGCAGCAGGTGCCGCATCAACTCCGAAGATAAACTGTCTTGAAGTGGAAAATAGAGCAAACAAAAGGATCGGCAGAACAGAACCGTATAGTCCGTATACCGCCGGGATCCCGGAAATCTGGGCATATCCCATGGAGATAGGGATGGAAACAGCTGCTATGATGATGCCGGAGAAAATATCTTTGGGAAGGTATTCCTTCCGATATCCTCGCAGCGTGGAAAATAGGGAAAGCTTCATATAGTCACATCCTTTTCTGAAAAATATTTTCTATTATATACCAAAGAGAGCCTGCAGGAAAGAAGCAAAGCAAAGGTTCCGGGTGAAAAATCGTGGACAAAGAATAACTGCCATATTATAATAAATGCGAAATTGCAGTAACCGTAAGAGAATACAGGCTGCAAAGCTGAGAAATTATCAATCATCAGGAAAGGTTAAGATATAAATGAAAAAAGCGATCATAGCAATGAGCGGCGGTGTAGACAGCTCCGTGGCAGCTCTTTTGACAAAGGAATCCGGTGACGAGTGCATCGGCGCTACCATGAAACTTTACAACAACGAAGATATCGGTGTCCACAGGGAAAAGACCTGCTGTTCCCTAGACGATGTTGAGGATGCCAGAAGCGTAGCCTATCAGATGGATATGCCTTACTACGTGTTTAATTTTACCGCAGATTTCCATACAGAGGTTATGGACAGGTTTGTAGATGCCTACGAAAATGGCTGCACCCCTAATCCATGTATCGACTGTAACCGATATCTGAAATTTGATAAAATGTTTCACCGCATGCAGGAGATTGGCTACGATTATATTGTAACCGGACATTATGCAAGAGTGGAGTACGATGAGAAACGGGACCGCTACCTTCTGAAAAAAGCAGTGGACGATACAAAGGATCAGTCATACGTTCTCTATATGCTGACCCAGGAACAGCTGGCACATGTAAAGCTTCCGCTTGGAGGTCTTCGGAAGGACCAGGTTCGTGTCATTGCCGAAAAACATGGCTTTATCAATGCCAGAAAGCATGACAGTCAGGATATCTGCTTTGTACCGGACGGCGACTATGCGAAATTTATTGAGAAGTACACAGGCAAAAAAACACCGGAGGGTGCTTTTGTAGATAAAGAGGGAAACTATATCGGACGCCATAAGGGGATCATCCATTACACGATCGGCCAGCGCCGCGGCCTTGGCATTCCGGCGGCCAGCCGTCTTTATGTCTGTGAGATCTCTCCGAAGACCAATACGGTAGTTCTCGGGGACAACGCAGATCTTTTCAGTAGTGAACTGGAGGCAGACAGTGTAAATCTGATCTCTGTGGACTGCTTAGCTGAGCCGAAAAGAGTGACTGCCAAGATCCGTTACCGTCACAAAGAGCAGCCTGCCACTGCATGGCAGACACAGGATGGCATCCTTCATGTGAAATTTGATGAACCGCAGAGAGCCATCACAAAAGGCCAGGCTGTAGTGATGTATGACGGAGATGAGGTTGTAGGTGGTGGCGTTATAAATAAAATCTATAGCCAGTCATAAATAAAGGTGAGAACCTAAATAGATAAACCCCATTGACATACTAGGAAAAGGGTGATATGATTGCATCATCAAAAAACGGAGCACACAAAACAAGGTGAGCAACGTGATGATCAGGAGGAAATCATGAAGGTTTTACAGAAGTCAACAAGGGTGTTTATCGAAGAAAAGCGAATGTGTTGTTGTCGCTGATAAGCAGATGATCATAAGATAAGAAATTACTATTTTACCGAATATAAGAATAAAAGAAAAGAGGACAAACACATGAGCAAAATTACAAGAGATCAGAGAAAATTCAAATTTGAGACATTACAGCTTCACGTAGGACAGGAACAGCCGGATCCGGTTACAGATGCAAGAGCAGTACCAATCTACCAGACATCTTCCTATGTATTCCGCAACTGCGATCATGCAGCAGCACGTTTCGGACTTGCAGATGCCGGTAACATTTACGGACGTCTTACAAACCCGACAGAGGACGTATTTGAGAAGAGGATCGCAGCACTTGAAGGTGGTTCCGCAGCACTTGCAGTAGCATCCGGTGCAGCAGCTATCACATACACGATCGAGAATCTTGCACAGCAGGGAGATCACATTGTAGCAGCCAAAAATATTTACGGCGGTACAACAAACCTTCTGGAGCATACGCTTCCGGCATACGGAATCACAACAACATTTGTTGATGTATTCAATCTCGAGGAAGTGGAGAATGCGATCCAGGAGAACACAAAAGCTGTTTATATTGAGACTCTTGGAAACCCAAATTCTGATGTTGTAGATATTGAGGCTCTTGCAAAAATTGCTCACAAACATAAAATTCCGCTTGTTGTAGATAATACATTTGCAACACCATACCTCGTAAGACCAATTGAGTACGGCGCAGATATCGTTGTTCATTCCGCAACAAAATTCATCGGTGGCCACGGAACTACTATCGGTGGTGTGATCGTAGAGAGTGGTAAGTTTGACTGGGAGGCATCCGGCAAATTTGCATCTCTTACAGAGCCAAACCCAAGCTATCATGGCGTAAGCTTCACAAAAGCATGCGGACCGGCAGCATTTGTTACAAAGATCCGTGCGATCCTTCTTCGTGACACAGGAGCAACAATTTCTCCGGTGAGCTCCTTTATCTTCCTTCAGGGACTTGAGACACTGTCTCTCCGTGTAGAGCGTCATGTTGAGAACGCACTGAAGGTTGTACAGTATCTGAATGATCATCCGCAGGTAGAGAAGGTTCATCATCCGTCTGTATCCACAGATCCAAGCCAGCAGGAGCTTTATAAGAAATATTTCCCTAACGGCGGCGGTTCCATCTTTACATTTGAGATCAAGGGAGACGCACAGAAGGCAAAGGATTTCATTGATAACCTTGAGCTGTTCTCACTTCTTGCAAACGTTGCAGATGTGAAATCCCTTGTTATCCATCCGGCTACTACAACACACAGCCAGTGCACAGAGGAAGAGCTTCTTGATCAGGGAATCAAGCCAAACACGATCCGTCTTTCCATCGGAACTGAGAATATCGATGATATCATCCAGGATCTTGATGAGGCATTCAAGGCTGTCCAGTAAATAAGACAATTAAATAAGAAGAACACCTTCTGAAATCAATAGCACAGAAAAATCTGTCCCAGGACATATGAGAACATAGTCCCGGGGCAGATTTTTTTTGTGCTTATCTGGAAAATCCAAAAGTGGGAAGATCCGTGTCGATGGCACTGAGGATGCATGGATCATGTGCGCTTTTTTTCAGGCGGATCCCGATGCCACAAGTTCTTCTAATGTTCCGAAGGTATATCCCATCTCTTCCCATTTTGTCAGTAGCTCATCCAGAATGGAAGCATTGGTGGAAGAGGTGCTGTGCAGTAGCACGATGGCACCCGGATGGATCCGTCCCAGAAGCTTTTCAAAAGCTTCTTCTTTCGAAGGCTGCTTATCCTGATACCAGTCCACATAAGCCAGACTCCAGAAAAAGGTGTGGTATCCCATCTCTTTTGCCATCTCTAAATTTTCCACGCTGTAAATGCCCTGGGGCGGGCGATAAAATTTTGTCATTTCTTTTCCGGTGGCTTCCTTATAAAGAACCTCCACATCCTCAAGCTGCTTCTGAAAGGCTTCCTTTGTGGAGATGCCGGACATATCCGGGTGTGTCATGGTGTGGTTGCCTATGGTATGGCCTGCATTTACGATCTCACGGATCAGTTCCGGTTTTTCACGGATCAGAGTCCCCACAACAAAAAATGTGGCATGTATCTGATGCTTATGTAAGGCATTCAGAATGGCAGGCATATTTCCATTGTCATAGCCTGCGTCAAAGGTAAGATAGATTTTTTTCTCATCGGTATCGGCTGCATACCAGGCATTGTATTTTTTTAATTCTTCCATAGAAGCATTTCCTGTGGGCCGTTTGCCTTCTTCCTGAAAACCGAGCCCCCAGTTTTCATTTTGGAATGTCATAGAAGCAGAAGAGGTCTGGTTGCTTTTGGCAGAATTCGGATCGGATCGTGGGTTGGAAGTAAAATGAGAATAGATCTTTCCTACAAGACTGCCAAGAGCAAAAGCCATGACAAAGAAAAAAATAAGACGGTAGATGTGTTTTTGTTTCATGGGAACCTCAGAGAAAATGGAGTTATTAATATGTTTATGAACACAGAGAAGAAGATATGAAAGCAGAAGATCATGAGGCTATGTTTGTAAGAAAGGGATAAAAATAAGAGCCATCAGCGATTGATTTCTTCTGCCGATGACTCTTTTAATTTTCATTATCCAATGGAATATACCTCTCATTTCTTAGATTTAAAACTTATACGGAATTAAAATTTACGTTCTCGGTGGTCCGTACCTCCTTGTTTTAATTATAATGTAAAATCGTTA
Source organism: Blautia sp. DFI.9.10 (assembly GCF_024461705.1). Taxonomy (NCBI): domain Bacteria; kingdom Bacillati; phylum Bacillota; class Clostridia; order Lachnospirales; family Lachnospiraceae; genus Blautia; species Blautia sp. DFI.9.10. The sequence continues at coordinate 51,527 of NZ_JANGAA010000021.1, read as the reverse complement.
AATCTTCTGGTGGACTGTACCTCTCTTTCTTAGATTATGGGAAGTAAGTTATGTTTTCGGTGGGTTCACGCTCCTTTTTGATTTAGTTTTTTGTTTTCCGTTTGTTTTATTTGATGGTTAAACTATAACAGATAAAATAGAAAATGTCAATACTAAATTTTTAAAATAATAAGAATATATTTAAAAAGAAAAATAATAAAAATAAAACAACAAAAAAATCAGATAATATCGAAACCAGATAAAAGGTATAGACCAAAACCTTTTCGGACAAGATACCTTTATGAACATAAGAAGAGAATCACAAAGTGCAGGAGATCATAAACAGTATTATTATTTTCAAGGAGGGAAAAACTTATGCTACGTTATCTGCCTGTTCGAAAAGTTCATGCAAGACAGGTCCTTGATTCCAGGGGGAATCCTACAGTGGAAGCGGAAGTGACGGTAGGTGAAGGAATTGTGGGGATTAATGGATACACAGGAAGAGCCATGGTGCCGTCCGGAGCATCCACAGGTAAATTTGAGGCTGTGGAGCTGCGAGACGGAAACCGGGAGGAATATCTGGGCCAGAGTGTAAAAAAGGCAGTGGAAAATATCAATACACGTCTGGCAGATGCCATTATCGGAGAGAATGCCCTGAACCAGGCATGGATCGATCATCTTCTGATCGAAACCGACGGAACGGAGAACAAAAGCAGCGCAGGAGCCAATGCCACGCTGGCAGTATCTCTGGCAGCAGCCCGTGCAGCAGCCGGGGCCCTTCGGCTTCCTCTTTATCAGTATCTGGGCGGCTGCCATACCATGCAGCTTCCGGTACCGATGATGAATATTTTAAACGGGGGAAAGCATGCGGACAATACGGTAGATCTTCAGGAGTTTATGATCATGCCAACAGGAGCTTGCTGTCTGGAAAAGGGTATCCGCATGTGTGCGGAAGTCTACCAGCACTTAAAGCTTCTTCTCAGGGAAAAAGGACTCTCCACAGCGGTTGGAGATGAAGGCGGCTTTGCTCCGGATCTTTCAGATTCGGAGGAAGTGCTTACCCTGATCGTTCATGCCATAGAAAAAGCAGGATATAAACCAGGAGAAGAGATCACCATTGCCATTGATGCAGCCTCCAGCGAGCTTTATGATGAGGAAAAGGGCGTGTACTTTTTCCCTGGGGAGAGTCGCATGAAAGGAGAAAAGATCTACCGGGATGCTGGTGAGATGACAGAGTATTATGAAAAACTGGTGGAAAAATTTCCCATTGTTTCCATTGAAGACGGTCTCTGGGAGGATGACTGGGAAGGCTGGAAATATCTGACGGAACACCTGGGAAAAAAGATCCAGCTGGTAGGCGACGATCTGTTTGTCACCAATATCAAACGGCTGCACTGTGGCATCGGACTTGATGTTGCCAATGCTATCCTTATTAAAGTAAACCAGATCGGAACTCTCACGGAAACTCTGGATGCGGTGGAGATGGCTCAGCATGCCGGGTATCGTGCAGTGATCTCTCGCAGATCCGGGGAAACAGAGGATTCCTTTATCGCAGATCTGGCAGTTGCCTGTGGGGCGGGACAGATCAAAACAGGCGCACCCTGCCGTTCGGACCGGAACGCCAAGTATAACCAGCTTCTGCGGATCCACGAACAGCTCGGAGCTCTTGGAAGATATAAAGATCCTTTTGCAAAAAAATCTCAGAAAAAGCCCTGCATAAAATAAACGGAAAATGGTTGAAATCCCGGTTTAGCTATGGTAAAATAACCTCTAGTTGATTAGGAGGTGTAACCGCGTGAACATTTTGAAAATTATTCTGACTGTAATTTATGCAATAGATTGTATCGCTCTGACTGTTGTCGTACTGATGCAGGAGGGCAAGCAGCAGGGTCTTGGCTCTATCGCCGGAGTAGCTGATACTTACTGGGGTAAGAATAAGGGCCGTTCCATGGAAGGTGGTCTTGTAAGAGGTACCATTATCATGGGAGTTATTTTCTTTGTACTGTCAATCGTACTGAACATTATCTGATCTGCCAGGGGCAGAACAGAAGTTGGTAACACTCTTGCTGCGTTAGCATGCAGAAGAAACTCGGATGGGGACTTCTTTTGTTAATCAGCAGGAGTGTTTTTGCGTTGATACAGAGGCACGGGTGAGCCTTCCTCCGGAATGATAACAGGGTAAAAATGAAATATAAATATGAAACAGGAGAAAATGTGAAAAGATCGAAAAATTTTGAAAAAAGAAAAAAGTTTATAATGGAGCTTCTGGGAGATCCGCTGTATAAGCCCATGCGCCTGCGTGAGATCGCATCTCTTCTTCAGCTGGATAAGAGTGAGAAAAAAGAGCTTTTTGACGTGCTGGACGAGCTTTGCGCCCAGGGCAAGGCTGAAGTAGATAATAAAGGAAGATACAGCAAGGTTTCCGGCAAGCGCAGAGACAGACGAAAGAATAAAGAAGCTCTGAAGGCAGAAAAGCCGGAGCGTGGCCGTAAGGGAAGAGAATGCAGAGAGAAGAATCATGAGGAATATCGTTTCTCCGAGAAGGACGGAACCATCATGGAGGGAACTTTTATTGGCCATTACAAGGGCTTTGGCTTTGTGGAAGTGGAGGGTCAGGAACAGGATATTTTTATTCCGGAAAATGACACGGGAAGCGCCATGCATCAGGATAAGGTGCAGATCCTTGTACGGAACGGACATAAAGAGGGAAAACGTCAGGAAGGCGTTGTGCTGAAGGTTCTGGAAAGGGGAATGCCTTCGATCGTGGGAACATACCAGAGCAGCCGTGATTATGGCTTTGTGATCAGTGATAACCCCAAATTTTCCAAAGATATCTTTGTTTCCAGAAAAAACTCCATGGGAGCAAAGGACGGAGACAAGGTAGTTGCAGAGATCACAGATTACGGCTCCAGAAACCGGAAGCCGGAAGGAAAGATCACAGAGGTGCTGGGAAACTTACGTTCACCTGGAACAGATATCCTTGCTATTGTGAAGAGCTTTAATATACCAAGTGTATTTCCTGACAAAGTACTTCGTCAGGCTGACCGTGTGCCGGATCATGTACAGGAAGCGGATCTGGATGGAAGACTGGATCTCAGAAATCTTGTTACAGTTACCATTGACGGTGAGGATGCAAAGGATCTGGATGATGCCATTTCCCTGACAAAGGAGGATGGAATCTACCATCTGGGTGTGCACATCGCAGACGTGAGCAACTATGTTCAGGGCGGCAGTGCCCTTGACAGAGAGGCACTGAAGCGCGGAACCTCCGTCTATCTTGCAGACCGTGTCATTCCCATGCTCCCGGAGCGGCTTTCCAACGGTATCTGTTCTCTGAACCAGGGACAGGACCGTCTGACCTTAAGCTGTCTGATGGATGTTAATGAAAAAGGAAAGGTGATTTCCCATAAGATCGCAGAAACCGTGATCCGTGTAGATGAGCGTATGTGTTACACAGATGTGAAAAATATTCTGGAAGATACTGATGAGGTGGCGAAGAAACGCTATGAAGCTCTGATCCCCATGTTTTTCTTGATGAAAGAGCTTTCCGGGATCCTGCGTAGCCGTCGGCATACAAGAGGTTCCATTGATTTTGATTTTCCGGAGAGTAAGATCATCCTGAATGCTGCAGGAAGAGCTATTGATGTGCAGCCCTATGAGGCCAATGTGGCAACCAGGATCATTGAGGATTTTATGCTTCTTGCCAATGAAACTGTGGCACAGGAATACTGCACCGGAGATTATCCCTTTGTATACAGAACACATGAAAATCCGGATCCGGAAAAGATTGAAAGTCTTTTGATGCTTCTTCATAATGAAGGAGTCAACATACAGAAATCCGGACAGGAGATCACGCCTGGTGAGATCCAGGAGATCCTGGAAAGTATTGAGGGAATGCCCAATGAGGCACAGATCAGCCGCCTGACCTTGCGTACCATGAAACAGGCAAAATATACTACGGAATGCAGCGGACATTTCGGACTTGCAGCGAAGTATTACTGCCACTTTACTTCTCCGATCCGAAGATATCCGGATCTTCAGATCCACAGGATCATCCATGACCGTCTGAGAGGCAGACTGGTAAGGGAAGGACGTACCGAGCATTACAAGGAGATCCTGGATGAAGTAGCACGCCAGTCCAGTGTGTGCGAACGGCGTGCAGACGAAGCAGAAAGAGAATCCGATAAGCTGAAGAAAGCAGAGTATATGTCCTATCATCTGGGCGAGGAGTATGAGGGGATCATCTCCGGCGTTACAGGATGGGGACTTTATGTGGAGCTTCCGAATACCGTGGAAGGACTGATCCATATCAATACATTACGAGATGACTATTATGTATTTGACCAGGATGCATATGAACTGCGGGGAGACATGACAGGAAAGATCTTCCGTCTTGGGCAGAAGGTCCGTGTCCGTGTGGCAGATGCGGATAAAATGCTGAAAACCGTGGATTTTGTCCTGGCTGAGGAAGACTGAGGGAGCGCGAAATGGCAAAAAAAACAGGAATGAAACTGATCGCAAATAATAAAAAGGCTTTTCATGATTATTTTATCGAGGATACTTATGAGGCCGGGATCGCACTTGCAGGAACCGAGGTGAAATCCTTACGTTCCGGTAAATGCAGCATCAAGGAGGCCTTTGTCCGTGTGGAAAACGGAGAAGTTTATGTATATGGAATGCATATCACTCCTTATGAGAAAGGAAACATTTTTAACAAAGATCCTCTTCGTGTGCGTAAGCTTTTGCTGCATCGCTACGAGATCAATAAGATCGAAGCTAAATTAAAGGAAAAAGGATTGACTTTGGTACCACTGAAGGTTTATTTCAAGGACAGCCTGGTAAAAATAGAGATTGGCATGGCACGTGGTAAAAAGCTTTATGACAAGCGCCAGGATATTGCAAAGAAGGATCAGAGAAGAGAAGCGGAGCGAGACTTTAAAGTAAAAAATCTTTATTGATCGGCTGGTTTCAACTGAAAAAGTAAAAGTATGATAAAATGCGGGGAATGAGAAATGACAGAGGTACAGGAAAGACGTAAAAAAACGGTAGAAGCATCGATGACGGAGCAGGTTCATCTGATCATGCAGCAGCATCTGAACGGAGGCGGAAGACTTTTTGGCGGAGCACTGATGCAGTGGCTGGATGAGGTTGCCGGAGTGGTAGCTATGCGTCATGCGGAGACATATCGGGTGGTAACTGCGGCAGTGGACAATCTTCAGTTCAAGCATGCGATCTATGAGGGAGAGATCGTAGTACTTAAGGGATATGTGACTTATGTGGGAAGAACTTCCATGGAGGTCGAGATCGATACGTATGTGGAACAGCCGGATGGCATGCGTCATACTGTAAACCGGGCATTTTTTGTGATGGTGGCTGTAGATGAAGACCAGAAACCGATCCAGGTGCCGGAACTGATCATTACCACAGAAGCGGAAAAAGCCCGGAATGAAGCTGCGAAAATGCGCCGTGATATGCGCAGACAGCGAAGGGAAAACGGGTTCTGACCTCAGCTGTTCCAATTTTTGACATAGTTTAAAATATCTAAAGATTCTATGAAATTCAGAACGGTCAGGTTGACAAGAAAGTGATACTCTGTAATAATAGAAAAGGAAAACCTGACAGCGAATAGGACCATTTTATATGGAGGAGATATAATGAAAAAACGTTATTTGATTCTTGCCGGAATTCTTGCAGCGAGCATGCTTGCAGCCGGTTGCGGAAAGAAGAACTCTGTGGCACCGGAGCAGAAGGTGGAGGCAACGGCAACCCCGACGGTAACGGAAGCTGCGAAAACGGATGTGGTGGAGATGCAGACCTCTACGGATGAAACAGCAAATATCAAGAACGTAATGGGAACCAAGAGTGAGACCACTACCAGTATTGTATTTACCAATAAGATGAATTCCACGATTTCTGCAATTTATGTCCGTCCTACCAGAGATGATGGCGATGACAGTGATGAGACCTGGGGAAGCGATCTTGTAAATGGTAAATTCACACTGGCTTCCAACGACAAGGCTGTTTATTATATGGAGAAGAGCCAGAAGGACGATAACGGAGATACAGCAACAAGCTTTGATGTAAGGATCACATTTTCTGACGAAGAGCAGAATGAATGTTTCTTCCGCCAGCTGCCGCTTCTGACGATCTCACAGCTGAGTCTTTGTATGGATGGTGAGGGTGAAGACGGAATCCCATATGCTACATATCTGGCGAGCGGAAGCACCAAGGAGGTGTCTACCCTGAAGGATGTAAAGGCAAGGCTTGGCATTGAGGATGACAGTGAAAGTGACAGTGACAGTACAGATTCTTCAGACAGTACGGCTGTGACTCCGACTCCGGAGAGTTCTGATGATAATGGAGACAGTACAGACAGCAGTTCGTCCGGCAGTTCGGACTCCACATCCACACCGGATCCAACATCTGCACCAGCTTCTTCTGATTCTTCCGATGCGGATCCTACGGAAGCACCATCCGGCGAGGATGATCCGGCATCTGTAGCAGCAAGATATATCGGTCAGTCCATGTCTGAGCTTGAGAATGCATGCGGCAGCCCAAATGGCAGTGATTATGAGGACGAGCCGGAGTCCGGTAAGACAGGTTATTATTATTATGATACGTTTACGGTATCCACAACTTTTGACAATGACGGCAATGAAGTTGTATCCGGCGTATGGTAAAGGAGAATAAACATATGAAAAGAGTGTTACTGAAATTAAGCGGAGAGGCTCTTGCAGGAGAGCAGAAGAGAGGCTTTGATGAAGCAACTGTTACAGAGGTTGCCAAACAGATCAAGACGATCGTGGATGAAGGACTTCAGGTTGGTATCGTGATCGGAGGTGGAAACTTCTGGAGAGGACGTACCAGCGGAGCCATGGACAGAAGCAAGGCGGATCAGATCGGCATGCTTGCTACTATCATGAACTGTATCTATGTGTCTGACATCTGCAGATATGTGGGACTTAAGACAGAGGTGTTTACCCCGTTTGTATGTGGTGCATTTACCACACTTTATTCCAAGGATGCTGTAGAAGAGAGCTTCGCAGAAGGAAAGGTTGTATTCTTTGCAGGTGGTACCGGCCATCCGTATTTCTCTACAGATACAGCTACTGTACTTCGTGCTGTTGAGATCAGCGCAGATGCCATTCTTCTTGCCAAGGCTGTTGACGGAATCTATGACAGTGATCCGAAGGTAAATCCGGATGCCAAGAAGTATGATGAGATTTCCATCGATGAAGTAGTTGCAAAGAAGCTGGCAGCTATGGATCTTACCGCTTCCATCATGTGTATGGAGCAGAAGATGCCGATGCTGGTATTCGGTCTTGATGAAAAGGACAGCATCGTCAATACCGTACATGGCAAGTTCTCCGGAACAAAGGTAACCGTGTGATCAAAAGGGAATAATAAAAAAAACCATACAGGGAGATATGTGAAATGGATGAGAGAATTCAGGTATACGAAACAAAAATGGGAAAAACACTGAATGCTTTGGAGAGTGAGCTGACAACCATCAGAGCCGGCCGTGCAAACCCGCATATTCTTGACAAACTTACCGTAGATTATTATGGAGCACCGACTCCGCTCCAGCAGGTTGCAAACATTTCTGTACCGGAGGCACGTATGATCCAGATCCAGCCGTGGGAATCTAGCATGATCAAAGCGATCGAGAAAGCGATCCTTTGCTCTGATCTGGGATTAAACCCGAGCAACGATGGAAAAATGATCCGTCTTGTTTTCCCGGAGCTTACTGAGGAGCGTCGTAAAGAGCTGGTGAAGGACGTTAAGAAAAAAGGCGAGGGTGCCAAGGTTGCAGTAAGAAATATCCGTCGTGATGCCAACGATGCATTTAAAAAACTTGCAAAACAGGATGTTTCTGAGGATGAGATCAAAGAGCTTGAGGATCAGATCCAGAAACTTACAGATAAGTACATCAAGGAAGTTGACAAGGCGATCGAGAACAAGTCTAAAGAGATTCTGACTGTATAATTGTAAGAAATACGAGGATAGAGAGGGCTTCTTTGAAGAAGCTCTCTTTCTGTATGGAGGAGATTTATGAACGTACCAAATCATATCGCGATCATTCTGGACGGAAACGGACGTTGGGCAAAGGAACGAGGAATGCCGAGAACCTACGGACATGTAAAGGGATGCGCCAATCTTGAAAACATTTGTTATGATATCAAAGACCTTGGGGTGAAATATCTTACGGTTTACGCTTTTTCCACAGAAAACTGGAAACGATCCAGAGAAGAAGTGGAAGCACTGATGAAACTGTTCCGCGGTTATCTTAAGAAATGTATCAAGATTTCCAAGAAAAATAATATGAAGATGAAAGTCATCGGAGATGTTACTGCCTTTGCACCGGATATCCAGCAGAGTGTCCGGGAACTGGAGGAATATTCCAAAGATTTTGACGGTATTTATTTTCAGCTGGCATTAAATTACGGAAGCCGTGATGAGATCCGCCGTGGAATGCAGAAGATGGCACAGGATGTAAAAGACGGAAAAGTTGAGCCGGATGGCATTACAGAAGATACAATTGAGAGCTATCTGGATACTGCAGGTGTACCGGATCCGGATCTTTTGATCCGCACAAGCGGTGAGCAGCGGCTTTCCAATTTCCTGCTTTGGCAGCTTGCCTATTCCGAGTTTTATTTTACACCGGTTGCATGGCCGGATTTTAATAAAGAAGAGCTGATCAAAGCCATCGAGAAATACAATCAGAGAGACAGACGCTACGGTGGCGTCAAGGAGGAGTAGATCATGTTTAAGACAAGACTGATAAGTGGTATCGTCCTTGTCGTTATTGCCCTGGCAACTATCATTTCCGGAAGCTGGATCTTATTTTTTACACTTCTGGCTGTTTCACTGATCGGAATGAGAGAGCTTTACAAGGTAATGAGGGTAAGCGATGAGCATGTTACCGTGCTGGAACTTGTAGGATATCTTGGAGCAGTGCTTTATTATATTGCCATGAAAGCTGATTTTGGAAATTACGGAACAATGGCGATCATCATCAGTATGATCCTGATCCTGTTTGTTTATGTATTCGGTTATCCGAAATACCATGCAGAACAGGTGATGGCAGCATTTTTTGGAGTTGTATATGTTGCTGTGATGCTTTCCTTTATCTATCTTACCAGAAGCCTTCCGGACGGAAAATTCCTGGTATGGCTGATATTCCTGTGCTCCTGGGGATGTGACACCTGTGCTTACTGTGTGGGAATGCTTATCGGAAAGCATAAAATGGCGCCGGTTTTAAGCCCGAAGAAATCCATCGAGGGAGCTGTAGGAGGCGTTGCGGGAGCGGCGCTTCTTGGAGTGATCTATGCAGCGGCAACACAGGGAAAAATGGCTGAGTATGCCTTGATCTGCGCAGTTGGAGCTCTGATCTCCATGGTGGGTGATCTGGCTGCATCTGCGATCAAAAGAAACCAGAACATCAAGGACTATGGAAAGCTGATCCCGGGCCATGGAGGAATCCTGGACCGTTTTGACAGTGTGATCATCACAGCCCCTGTTATTTACTATCTTGCAAAAATGATTCTTGGAATTTAGGAGACATTAAAATGAAGAATATTGCAATCTTAGGTTCTACCGGCTCCATCGGGACCCAGACACTGGATGTGGCAAGAAAAAACGAAGACCTTCGGGTTGTTGCAGTCAGTGCAGGCAAAAGTGTGGAGAAGCTGGAAGAGCAGATCCGTGAGTTTCATCCGCTTCTGGCAGCAGTCTGGGATGAAGAAGCAGCCCGGGATCTGAAAACGCGTATTGCGGACACGGATACAAAGGTAGTCAGCGGAATGGAGGGACTTCTGGAGCTTGCGTCCATGCCGGAATCAGAAATTCTTGTCACTGCGATCGTGGGAATGATCGGGATCCGTCCTACCATGGAGGGAATCCGTGCCGGAAAGGACATTGCCCTGGCAAATAAGGAAACCCTTGTCACAGCCGGTCATCTGATCATGCCCATGGCAAAGAAATATGGCGTATCTATCCTTCCGGTAGACAGTGAACACAGCGCTATTTTCCAGGCTATCCACGGAGAAGAAAACAAAGAGATCCACAAGCTTCTGATCACGGCATCCGGTGGTCCCTTCCGCGGACGTACCACAGAAGAGCTGCGAAGGGTCACTGTTGCAGATACTCTGAAGCATCCAAACTGGGTAATGGGACGAAAAATCACCGTAGATTCCGCAACCCTGGTAAACAAGGGGCTGGAAGTTATGGAAGCCAAATGGCTGTTTGACATGGATCTGGATCATATTCAGGTGGTGGTGCAGCCGCAGAGTATCATCCATTCCATGGTGGAGTTTAAGGATGGTGCGATCATGGCACAGCTTGGAACTCCGGATATGAGACTTCCGATCCAGTACGCTCTGTACTATCCGCACAGACGATATCTGGATGGAGACCGCCTTGATTTCACGAAGCTTCATGAGATCACATTTGAGGTTCCGGATATGGAGACATTCCGGGGACTTCCTATGGCGATCCAGGCATCCCGGGAGGGCGGAAGTATGCCGACTGTCTTTAATGCAGCCAATGAGCTTGCAGTAAAGAAATTCCTGGAGGAAAAGATCGGCTTTCTGGATATTTATGAGATTATTGCACAGTCTATGGAAAGACATAAAAAAATCGCACATCCGGATCTGGATGAGATCCTTTCTGTAGAGCAGGATACTTATCAGTGGATCGAAAGCAGGTGGTAAATTGAAATTTGTGATTGCTGTAATTATTTTCAGTGTTGTGATACTGATCCATGAGCTGGGACATTTTCTTCTGGCAAAAAAGAACCATATCGAGGTATTGGAATTTTCTCTTGGTATGGGACCCAGGATCATAAGTACGGTAAAGGGCGGCACACGTTATTCCGTGAAACTGTTTCCTCTTGGAGGTTCCTGCGCCATGGCCGGAGAGGATGCGGAAGATGACAGTCCGGGAACCTTTAATTCGGCTCCTGTGTGGGGCAGGATCGCAGTGGTTGCTGCAGGTCCGATATTTAATTTTCTGCTGGCATTTGTTTTGTCTGTGATCATTGTAGGCTGTATGGGCTATGATCCGGCAACCGTATTAGAAGTAACCCAAAATTCTGCTGCGGAAAAGGCCGGATTGAAAAAGGGCGATGTGATCACGGAATATCAGGGCTACCATATTGATCTGGGGAAAGATCTTTATGTATATTCGTATCTCAACGAACTGAAAGAGGGAGATACCATCCGGCTGAAAGTAAAACGTGATGGAAAGGAACAGGAGATTTCCTATAAACCAGATGTAAATGTGCGGTATCTTCTTGGCTTTAACCGTTCCGATGTAAATTCCATGACAGTGGAATCACTGATCAAGGGAATGCCACTGGAAGAGGCAGGTCTGGAAGCCGGCGATGTGATCACGAAGATCAACGGTGTGGAGGTTCCGGATGGAAATGCATATGAAAAATACATCGAGGAGCATCCGTTATCCAAGAAACCTGTGACGATCACCTATGAGCGTAACGGACTGGAATATGAGGCAGAGATAACACCAAGGGAATACAGAACACCGGTTTCCGGTTTCGGATATAACACATACAGTGAAAAAACTTCCGGCTTTAATGTTCTGAAATATGGTGCTGTGGAAGTGAAATACATGATCCGTACTACGATCTTAAGCCTGAAAGAGCTTGTGACCGGTCACCTTGGAATGAAAGACTTAAGTGGTCCTGTGGGTATTGCGGATGCCATTGGCGACACTTACGAACAGTCCAAGAGTGAGGGAACGCTGATGATCTGGATGAATTTGCTGAATATGGCAGTTCTTCTTTCTGCAAACCTGGGAGTGATGAACCTTCTTCCTCTTCCTGCGCTGGATGGAGGAAGGCTGGTATTTCTGGTGGCAGAAGCGATCCGGAGAAAACCGGTAAACCGTCAGGTAGAAGGCATGATCCATTTTGCGGGGCTGATGCTTCTGATGGCGTTGATGGTTATCGTTATGTATAATGATATTCTGAAGATATTCTGATATCTGGCGGAAGAAGGTAAATATCAAGTGTTACTGAGAACGGAGTGAACAATAACTATCAAGTGCTGTATGATCTGTGAGGAGATGATACAGCACTTTTTTTGTGCAGATATTTATTATATAATAAAGGCATCAGAGTAAAGGGGGATATATAAATTTGAAAAAGGATATTTTAATACTGGCGGTATTGGTAGCAGTTGTTATAGCAGTTCCTTTTCTGGCTACAAAGGCAGAAGAGGCAATCCAGATTAAAAATGAGGAATTTAAGGAAAAACAGAACAGGGAATGTTATGAAAAAGCGGAAGAATGCATGGATGCAGGCAAATATGATGAGGCGATAGAGCTGCTGGAAAAACTTCCGGGATATTATGAGGATGTAAAATATATTATCCAATATGCAAAGTTTTGCGATGCTGTTCAGAATGGAGAAGGAATTGAGGAGCTGCATAAGCTTATATGGTATGTTCCAAAGGGAGATGAGTACAGTAGCAAATATATAGAAGAAATGAGGAAGGCCCAGAAAGATACAGAAGAACAATACAAAAAATATATGGCACAGAAGGAAAAAGAAGAGGAAGAAAGAATGCGAAAGGAGGATGAGCCATATAAGGGAATGAAAGAAAAATACATAAACATTACGCTTCTGGGAAGGGCAAAAGAGAAAAGAACAGAACATTACTGGCGGGACACACCGGGAAAAAGAACACAGGACATTCAGTACAGATATATGTGGTATAACAGCAATGGAGCAAAAAAATTCATGGCAGTCTGCAGAAACGGACGGGTCAGCAGTGTAGTGGAATTTGTTTCATCCACAACATCCGGGAAAAAAACTTACCGTGGAAATACCAGCAGGAATAATGACAGAAAAGATATGTACGATGTGCAGGATTATGATGATCCGGAAGATTTTTATTATGATCATGCAGATGAGTTTGATGATATCCAGGATGCGGAAGATTACTGGGAGGAAGCACAGTAGGAGATATGGCATTTTGAGATTCTGTACATATACTAGCAGAGAACCAGTGTGCTTTCAGGCACAAAAAGGAGCCTCTGTTTATGAAAAATTATTCTTATATTTCCATGCAGCAGGATATGCCGGATCAGGGACAGCTGCAGGTGACGGTGCTGGACAGTGCCAGTAACCGTCCGGTGGAAAATGCTACAGTGCGGATCTCGTACACAGGAGTCCCGGATAATGTGATCGAAGAAATCCGTACGGATTCCTCCGGAAAAACGCCCATGCTGGAGCTGGCAGCTCCTCCACTGGAATACAGCATGAAACCGGTGGAGCAGCAGCCTTATGCAGAATATACAGTTCGGATCAGTGCAGAAGGTTTTACACCAAAAGAAGTTGCCGGGACAGAAGTTCTTCCCCATTCCATTGCCAGGCAGGGAGCATCCCTTAGCAGACAGCAGGGTAGTGGAGAGGACTATCAGCGGATCGTCATCGGACCCCATACGCTTTTTGGGGAATATCCTCCCAAAAATCCGGAAGCAGAGATCAAGCCGATAAATGAAACCGGCGAGATCGTATTAAACAAAGTGGTGATCCCGGAGTATATCGTAGTCCACGACGGGCCAATAGGGGATACCTCTGCACAGGATTATTATGTAAGATATAAGGATTATATCAAAAACGTGGCCAGCAGTGAGATCTACGCAACTTGGCCGGAGGACACGATACGTGCCAATGTTCTGGCAATCATGTCGTTTACTCTGAACAGAGTTTATACAGAGTGGTACCGAAATAAGGGTTATGATTTCACCATTACATCCTCCACAGCATACGACCACAAATGGATCCATGGCAGGAATATTTTTGAGAGTATCGACCGGATCGTGGATGAACTTTTTGAAAACTACCTTTCCAGACCGGATGTACGTCAGCCGATCCTGACCCAGTACTGTGACGGACACCAGGTGCAGTGCAGGAACCGGGGATGGATGACCCAGTGGGGAAGCAAAGCTCTGGGAGATCAGGGATATTCCGCAATTGAGATCCTGCGGAGCTTCTATGGAAACGATATGTATATCAATGTGGCGGAAGCAGTTTCCGGGATTCCCGCGTCCTGGCCGGGATATGACCTGACTATCGGTGTTACCGGAGAAAAGGTACAGCAGATCCAGGAACAGCTTAATGCCATAGCAAAAGCCTATCCTGCCATCCCGTCAGTGACTGTGGATGGTATTTATGGTCCGGCTACTGCTGCATCTGTAAAAAAATTCCAGAATATATTCGGACTTCCCGCATCCGGAGTGGTGGATTATCCAACCTGGTATAAGATACAGGACATTTATGTAGCAGTGACCAGGATAGCGGAGCTGCAGTAAATATAAAAATAATAAAAATGTTCCTGGCCATTTTCGGAGTGATCTGATCGGGGCTGGGAGTGTAATGCGTGAACATGATTTCAGAAAAAGTGTTTGACGTTTCAGAATAAACCAAGTATAATGGCTGTTTGTATCTTTGAACGTAAATTGTAAAGAGATTGCGTTTATGAGCATGTGAAAAAAGCGAAATGAGAATGTCTGTTTTACAAAAGGAGTGATGAAAATGACATTTTATCAGGAACTGCAGTTAAGCTCAACCGGATCAAAACAGCTGATCAGAAATACCACAGACAAAAAGGAGAAAAGAAGGCATATTCTGATCTATAATTTTAAAGTGTATCTTGTCATGGCATTTTGTGTGGCGGTTGTGACATTGTACAGTAAGATAACCGGCAATGACAACAGTGTTGTAGGAGTAACCGTACTACTGGCAGTGCTGGTTTTAAGACAGGCGGATTTCGGAATCCGGACGTCCCACGGATTGTTGTCCATTGCCGGGATTTTCTGTATTCTGATCGCAGGACCGAGATTATCCAATATGGTTTCACCGGTACCGGCATTTTTTGTTAATGCGATAAGCATCCTGTTACTGATGATCCTGGGATGCCATAATGTAATTATGTATAACCATTCCACATTTGTTCTCGGATATCTGCTTCTGATGGGATATGACGTAACCGGAAAGGCGTATCTGCTTCGTGTAGAGGGGCTTTTGGCCGGAATGGTTCTCTGCATGGTAGTTTTTTATAAGAATCAGAAAAACCGCCCGTATCGCAGGACGTTTCTGGACCTGTTCCGGGAATTTGACCTGCATTCCGCAAGAGGCAGGTGGTATTTAAGACTGACGCTGATCGTTTCCAGCGCTATGCTGATCATGTCTCTTCTAGGACTCCCAAGAGCAATGTGGGCCGGAATTGCTTGTATGTCCGTGTGCTTGCCGTTTACCGAGGACTGCAAGGGAAGAGCCGGAAAAAGGGGGATGTTCAATATCGTTGGATGTATTTTGTTTGCAGTGCTTTATCTGATACTTCCGGAATCTATGTATCCCTATATTGGAATGATCGGAGGAATCGGTGTGGGATATTCCGCAGGTTATGCGTGGCAGACTGCATTTAATACATTTGGAGCACTGTCCATTGCATCAGGACTGTTTGGAATGCCGGCAGCAGTGCTGCTCCGTATTGGAGCCAATGTATTTAGTTCAATTTATACTATGCTCGCAAATAAGCTTGGGGATAAGCTTGTGCAGCATATGTGGGTACGAAAGAGTGCAGAAATCTGAGATATTGCCCTGAAAAAAGTTTTGCCGTATAATGGGTAATAGCATAACAGCCTGGATATTACCGGGCCGACAGAGGAGAAGATTATGTACGAAGAAACAACAGAAAAACTGCTGGAATTTATCAGTAAAAGTCCTACAGCCTTTCAGGCGGCAGAGGAAACAAGAAGACGTTTTTTGGAGGAAGGCTTTACAGAATTGAAGGAAGAGGAGCGCTGGGAGCTGGAAAAGGGCGGAAAATATTTTGTCATGAGAAATCATTCTGCGATCATCGGATTTTCCATTCCTGTCAATGACTGCAGGAGATATCATATCATTGCAAGTCACAGTGACTCCCCGTCTTTTAAAATAAAAGAAAATCCGGAGATGTCTGTAAACGGAGCTTATGTGAAGCTGAATGTGGAGCGGTACGGAGGAATGATCCTTTCTACCTGGTTTGACCGTCCCCTTTCTGTGGCAGGCCGCATGATCGTCCACAAAAACGGAAAAATTCTGGAAAAGCTTGTAGATATTGATAGAGATCTGGTCATGATCCCGAGCCTTGCGATCCATATGAACCGGGATATTAATGGAGGCTATCATTATAATGTCCAGAAGGATATGCTTCCATTGTACAGTGGCAGTGGCGAAAAAGGAAACTTCATGCGGATGCTGGCAGAAGAGGCAGAGATCCGTCCGGAGGATATCCTGGGCCATGATCTGTTTCTCTATAACCGGATGCCCGGAACGATCTGGGGATCCAGGAATGAATTTGTTTCCAGTCCAAGATTAGATGATCTGCAGTGTGCTTTCGCTTCAATGGAAGGCTTTCTTCAGGCAGATAAGAAGAAGGGCATTGCAGTCCACTGTGTACTGGATAATGAAGAAGTGGGAAGCACTACCAGGCAGGGAGCTGCATCCACATTTCTTAAAGATGTACTGTTTCGTATCAATCTGGCCCTTGGCGGAGATCAGGAAAGTTATCTGATGGCCCTTGCAGAGAGCTTTATGATCTCTGCGGACAATGCACATGCATTACATCCGAATTATACAGACAAGGCAGATCCTGTAAACCGTCCGGTGATGAATGGTGGAATTGTGATCAAATATAATGCCAATCAGAAATATTGTACCGATGGGATTTCCACAGCAATCTTTAAGGAACTCTGCAGAGAAGCAGATGTGCCATATCAGACATTTGTGAACCGTTCTGATATTGCCGGTGGTTCCACTCTGGGAAATATTTCCAATACCCAGGCAGCCATAAATACGGTCGATATCGGTTTGCCGCAGCTGGCGATGCATTCCGCTTATGAAACAGCCGGAGTGAAAGATACGGAAAGTCTGATCCGTGCGGCAAAGGTATTTTACAGGTGATATCGGAGGACAGGAAAATGAGCAGAAAAGCAGTATTTTTTGATGCGGACGGAACAGTCTGTGATATGAAAAAAGGAGTGCCGGACAGTGCCATAGAAGCCATCCGTGCGCTGGTAGATAACGGACATGAAGCGTGGCTCTGCACAGGAAGAAGTCGTGCGTTTGTATCCTGGTATCTGGAGCAGATCCCTTTTACGGGAATGATCAGTGCCTGCGGATCCACCATTGAGAAGGACGGGAAGAGGCTTTTTAATAAAGAGATGACGCCGGAGGTTGCAAAGCTTTCTGTGGAGGTTCTCAGAAAATACGGACTGATCCCGGTAATGGAAGGCGCGGATTTTATGTATTATGACAAAGAGGAGTATACCGATGAAGTGAACTGGTATGCCAGTCTGATCACAGAATCCCTGGGCGATAAATGGAGGCCTATCCGTGGAAATGAGGATTGTATGCGGATCAATAAGATCAGTGCAAAAATGACGGAGGGATGTGATGCGGAGGCAGCGTTATCCATTTTATCAGAATACTATGATATCATCCGCCATGAAGGCAGCAGTTCGTTTGTGGGAAATACCATTGAACTGGTGCCAAAGGACTTTAACAAGGCTGTTGGGATCGCAGCTGTGATCCGCCTGTTTGATATTCCGTGGGAGAATACCGTTGTTTTTGGAGACAGCAACAATGATCTTGCCATGTTTGAATACGCTGCAACAAAGGTTGCTATGGGAAATGCTTCTCCGAAGATCAAAGAACTGGCAGATTATGTTACGTCTGATATGTTCCACTACGGCATTCGGGATGGCTTGAAATATCTGAAGCTGATCTGAGAGAATGCTTCGTTTGTTTTGTAGGCTATGAGATTGTAAGAACAGAAACATCCACATCAGAAATGATAGCTTTATGTGAATATGCTTTTATAAAAAAATGCTGTAAGAACCAGAAATCATAGTTCTTACAGCATTTTATGTTACAGATTTTTCCGGGTAGATAATATGCAGAAGCTGCAATATCAGATCAGTCCCAGACCTTTGCAGATAAACAGCCAGAGTGTCAGGGTAAAGGCACTGAATAATGTGGTAAGAAGCACGACTCCCGAAGAAAAAGAGCCCTCATGTCCCATGTTTTTTGCCATGACAAAGCAGGTAACGGTGCTGGCAGACCCCAGCATGATAATGATGGAAACCAGCTTGTCCTTTGTAAAACCGCAACGGAGGGCAAGAGGAAGAAAAAGTGCTTCATAACCGACAAGTTTCATAAATGTACAGGCAACAGATGCTTTCAGCCGGGAAAAGGCTTTTCCGAAGTGCAGAGATCCGCCCATAGCCATGAGGCCAAGAGGAGTGGCGATTTTTGCAAGATTGCCTGCCGTAGAGTCCAGGATCTTCGGAAATGGAAGACGAAGAAGGGACCAGAGTGTACCGGCTGCAATGCCGAGAATGATGGGATTGGTGACAATTCCCTTTAAAGTGCGCTTCAGAACGGTACCATCTATTTTTCCCTGACCTGGTTTAAAGACAGAGAGAACTACAACAGCCATTACATTGTAAAGAGGGACGCTGGCAATGATCATCAGTGGTGCCATACCTGCATTTCCGTAAAGGTTCTGGATAATGGCGATACCAAGGATCGCTGCGCTGCTGCGGTAGGATGCTTGGATAAACTCGCCCCGGATATCGGAAGGGTGGAGAAAACGGGACAGGAGCACGGAGATCATAATACTGAGCGATGTGATCGCAAAACAGAAAAGAACCATCTTGGGATCCCAGGCCTCATAGATATCGATTTTAGCGATGTCCTGAAACAGAAGCACAGGCAGGGGGATGACAAACACAAATTTGTTCATACGATTGACAAATGTTTCATCAAACAGTCCGATCCTCCGGAAAAAATATCCCAGGAGCAGCGTAAGAAAGATGGGCACGGTAACATTCAGACAGAAAATAAGATTGTCCATAAAAGAAAGCCTCCCTGTGGTAAAATTTCTCTGTTTATTATATCCAAACTACGAAAATTGTCAAACGAGGTATACGGGACTGGAGATTTCTGGTATGATAAAAAGTGTTGCGAAGAAAGCAGCACAGGGGTTGAGAAGGAGAAAGGAAAGAAAATGAGATACGGAAAAATACGGATCGAAGATGGCTTTTTTGTGTTTACCAGACATATGATGCTCAACAGTCTTCCGTGTAAAGATATTCTCTGGGCGTACATGCGCCGTGAGGGAACCGATAAAACCGGTGAAAAGCAGCTGATCATCAATTATCTGGTGATCATAACCAGACGTCAGAAGCGTTATAAATTTGATATGACGGAGCAGGAGGTACAGGATTGCCTTCAGCTTCTTAAAGTACTGAATCCGGATCTTGCGGTTGGTTTTCCAAAAGGAAGCAGGCTTCCGCTTCAGAATCTTCCGAATACAAGAGATCTGGGTGCATTGATGACAGTAGACGGTTCGCATATTCTTCCCAGAAAGCTTTTGCGCAGCGGAGAAATCTATCATGCTTCTGCTGCAGACAACCGGATCCTTTCAGAAGAATATAATGTAAAAACAGTGATTGATTTCCGGTCAGCCGCAGAAGTAAAGAAAAAACCGGACGATATCATGGCAGGAGTGGAATATTATCATATTCCAATCCGGGATGAGGACAGCAGTGGAAACAGCTTTTTTGAACATGTGATGTCCTGCTATGGTGATGTAGACCAGTATATGCAGGACTGGTACCGGAATTTCGTTACGGATGAGTATTCTCTGAAGCAGTATGCACGTTTTCTGGATGTCCTGCTTCATGTAAAGAATGGAGCTGTTGTTTTTCACAGTGCCACAGGAGAAGACCGGACAGGAGTCGGAACAGCACTTTTGCTCTTTGCTTTGGGTGTACCTAAGGAAACGATACGAAGGGATTATATGCGGTCAAATCCATGTCTGGAAGATGAACTGAAATATATGTGCAGGCTTTACCGGGCAGACCGGCCGGAAAACAGCCGGAAGCTTGCAGATCTGAAAGCCTTCTATCAGGTGAAGGAGTCTTATATCAATACAGTTTTTGATGTCATCGAAAAAGAAAACGGAGGAATTGAAAGATTCCTTCGGAAAAAACTCTATCTGACACCAAAGGCATCCGAGGAGCTTAAGAAAAAATATCTGATCTGAGGATAAAAACATTTCTTATCATCCTGAAGGAATTTTGCAGGAAATTTTGATTGACAAAATTTTCGAAGTTGTTATAATGGTAAGAAAGCAAGGGTTTATTAGATTAAAGCGTTAACTGACGAAGTCGGTTTTCTATACATAAAAGTGTTGAAAGCAGGTGTATTATGGAAAAGAGAATACTATCCATCCTTGTGGATAATACCTCCGGAGTCCTTAGCCGTGTGGCTGGTCTTTTCAGCCGCCGTGGATATAATATTGACAGCATTACCGCAGGAGTGACTGCAGATCAGAGATATTCCCGTATGACAGTTGTATGTGAGGGAGATGATCAGATGCTCCAGCAGATCACTAAGCAGCTGGCGAAGCAGGAAGATGTACGGGATGTTAAGGTCCTTGAACAGGACGACAGCGTTGCCCGTGAGCTGATGCTCGTCAAGGTTGCTGTGAAGCCGGAACAGAGACAGGGAGCTCTTTCTGTTGCAGATATCTTCCGTGCCAAGGTGGTGGATGTAAGTAAGGATTCTCTTATTATGGAGATGACCGGAAGCCAGAACAAGCTGCAGGCGTTTGTGGAGCTGATGGCTGACTATGAGATCCTTGAGCTTGCAAGAACAGGAATCACAGGTCTGTCACGAGGCAGTGACGATGTCCGTTACCTGTAAATTTTTTACATATGTTTGCTAGGAGAGCAGCTACTCTCTTAACGATAAATAATTTTTATGAAGAAGATGTTGTAAACATCAGAGGAGGAAAGTAAAATGGCAAATAAGATTTTTTACCAGGAAGACTGTAATCTTGGATTATTAGATGGTAAGACAATTGCGATTATTGGATACGGAAGCCAGGGACATGCACATGCACTGAACCTTAAAGAGTCCGGATGTAATGTAATCATCGGTCTTTACAAAGGAAGCAAATCCTGGAAAAAAGCTGAGGAGCAGGGCTTCGAGGTATATACATCTGCTGAAGCAGCTAAGAAAGCAGATATCATCATGATCCTGATCAACGATGAGAAACAGGCTGCACTTTACAAGAAGGATATCGAGCCGAACCTTGAGGAAGGCAACATGCTTATGTTCGCTCATGGCTTCAACATTCATTTCGGATGCATCAAACCACCAGCATATGTTGATGTTACAATGATCGCGCCGAAAGGACCTGGACATACAGTAAGAAGCGAGTATCAGGCTGGTAAAGGTGTTCCTTGTCTGATCGCTGTAGAGCAGGATGCTACAGGTAAAGCTCAGGATATCGCACTTGCATATGCACTTGGAATCGGCGGAGCAAGAGCTGGTGTTCTTGAGACAACATTCCGTACAGAGACAGAGACAGACCTCTTCGGTGAGCAGGCTGTACTTTGCGGTGGTGTTTGCGCACTTATGCAGGCTGGTTTCGAGACACTTGTTGAAGCTGGTTATGACCCAAGAAACGCATACTTTGAGTGTATCCATGAGATGAAACTGATCGTTGACCTGATCTACCAGTCAGGATTCGCCGGAATGAGATATTCTATCTCCAATACAGCTGAGTATGGCGATTACATCACAGGACCGAAGATCATCACAGAGGATACAAAGAAAGCAATGAAGAAAGTTCTTTCCGATATCCAGGATGGTACATTCGCAAAAGAGTTCTTACTCGACATGTCCGATGCAGGTGCACAGGTACACTTCAAGGCTATGAGAAAATTAGCTTCTGAGCATCAGTCTGAGAAAGTCGGCGAAGAGATCCGTAAACTCTACAGCTGGAACGGCGAGGATAAGCTTATTAATAACTAAGCAAAATTTATTGCAGGTGCAATAAATTTTGCGCTACTCGAACGAAGCGCAGCGAAGTTTGAGTCAAAGAAGTCACACACGTAATACAGTGGTAGGAAACTTTTTTGAAATTTAAAAATCCCATCTGGTCGCAATGATCAGATGGGATTTTTTTTCATTCCTTTATTTATCCGGATGCCCTGTTTCATCATCAAAAAATGGCGCGATCAAAGCCGAATCAGCATCTTTCTGTCTGCATACAAACCCGATTTCACGCAGCGGAAAAGAAAATCCTACCGGTACTTCCACCAGAGTTCCTTCTTCCAGCTCTTTTTTTACAAAATCACGGATCACACATGCAATCCCAAGACCAATTTCCGCAAACTGGATCAGAAGATCCATAGTTGTTACTTCCAGAATATGGCTTAATTCCACATGATGTTCTTTCAGCTGAGTGTTCACGGTCTGACGTGTAATATTGTCCTCATCCAGCATCATGAAAGTTGCTGCCTGGATCAGAGGTTCATCCGGATAGAGCTTTTTCTGATTTTCCAGATACTGCTGTGTACAGACAAAGGTATCCTGGATTTTCAAAAGAGGCTGAAAATAATATCCCCGAAGCTTCTGCGGCCGTCCGATGAGTCCCAGATCGATTTTTTCCTCATCCAGAAGCTGCAGCGTCTGATAAGTAGACTGGCAGGAAATTGTGATACGTACATGAGGAAAACGTGCAATATAGTTTTCCAGGTGGGAGAGCAGTACATATCTGGTAAGAGTAGAACTGGCACCCAGACGCAGCTTTGGAATGTCCCGGGAACGGTTATGGCGAATGGAATTTTCTCCTTCATCCAGAAGTGAAAGAGCTTCTTTTACTTTTTCAAAAAGAAGCTCACCGTCCGGGGTCAGAGTGACACCCCGGGAACTGCGTTTAAAAAGAACGGTATCCAGATTCTGCTCCAGCTTCTGGATCGCCTTGCTGATAGCAGGCTGACTGATATAAAGGTCCCGGGAACTGTGGGAGATACTGCCGGTACGTGCTACCGTATAAAAAATATGATAAAGAGACAGATTATCCTGCATGCAAAACCTTCCTTTCGAAAAATAGTAAGGTAATAAAAAAATCCGAAGTCATCAGACCTCGGAAATCCTTGAATTTGTTAGAAATATCGGGGCAACAGGATTTGAACCTGCGACCTCACGGCCCCCAGCCGTGCGCGCTACCAAGCTACGCCATACCCCGCAACGCATATAACTATAACATAAACGAATTGTAAATGCAACCATTTTTTGAGGAGAAAGATGGTTGTATGGATGATAATAAAGAGTGTGATCCCTTGATACTTTCATAGGCTTCACACTCTTTACATAATATGATCAGGCTGTCTGTATTGTGTTACCTGGGTCAGGTAAAATACCTCTTCCCTGAAGTACAACGACAAGAGTTTCTGTTGTGTCCTGTAAATTTTTGATATCTTTTCGGATATTCCGTTCTGCAAGCTTAACATCCAGTGAAAGGTCGTCCAGGCGTTTTCTGTTGGTATCACATTTCAGATCGATCATTTCAAGTCTGTTTTCTACCCGGTTGAAGCGGGCATCTATTTCATCAAAACGAACATCCATAGCATCAAGACGAGCGTCGATACCGTCAAAACGAACATCCATAGCATCGAGACGAGCGTCGATACCGTCGAGACGAACATCCATAGCATCGAGACGAGCGTCAATACCGTCGAGACGAGTATCCACTGCATCCAGTCTGGCGTCGATACCATCTAATCGGTTATTTATATTGCCCAGCTGGACATTGATCGGGTTTATCATACCGGCTAATAATTCCAAATCTTTCTGATCTAGCATATGCGCATCCTCCTATAAAAATTGTACCGCATATTTCTCTGTGCGGATATTGTATCATGTTTCGAGTATGAAGTCTATGAAATTATCAAAGAACAAAATGGACAGGAACAATAAGTTCTTGACTAGTATAATATATATAATAAGAAAAAACAAGACATATTTTTATATCTTTAATAATAATAGAAAATGCAGGCGAACTACCTGAAGAATAAAAAAAGGAGGCCGGGAGTTGTGCGGACTCCCGGCAAAAAAGTATGAAAAAGAAAAAGATTGTTTAGCATTTGCTATCTACAGTTAATAATATAGTAAAAAAATGTGTGCATTGTGTGAAAGGAAAATGAAGAGAATGTGAAAACTGCCGCTTAATGTTAGATTAAGCGACAGTAATTTTTTCGGATTATTCTGTTGTTTGATCCAAGATTTTGAACCATATGTAATGATAACATCCGCTTTAATGCTTGTCAAGCGATCTGAAACTGCCATAGCTGTCCAATTATGTCGTTTTTTGTGCCGTTTTATGCAGCTTTTTATGTAAGTATAATTCGTTCGGCAGAGGATGTCCTGTGAAATTATACCAGTTTATTTAATTTTTCAATAATTTCTGTAAGTTCTTCTCTGGAATACCCGCCAAAGCTTACCAGCGCACGTAATGGCATGGAGTCGGTCATGGCTTCTGTCATTTCTTCAGTGATAGCTTCGGAAGCGGCTTCAGAAGAGGACTCTTCACCAACGTTCATGGCTGAGATATATTTTGCTGTCAATTCTTTTGCTGTTTCGCTTGTTTTTGGGTTGCGGAACAGTTCGCCAAGGGTGGTGTTCATATGAACATGCATCGGAAGCTCCTGGCTGCTGTTCAGATGGATCCTGCCTTCAAGATGGATATCTCTGGAAGATGTACCGACAAGGAGCTTATATTCGCCGCTGGCTGCGAACCAGTCATGAAGTTCTGTATTGTACCATGCGAAGCTTCTCTTATCCAGCTCCATGGTTACTGCTTTGGTTTCGCCTGGATTCAGGAAAACCTTTTCGAAGCCCTTGAGCTCTTTTTCCGGACGGATCGCGGAACTGGTACAGTCTTTGACATAGAGCTGTACGACTTCTTTTCCTGCCATATTTCCTGTGTTTGTTACATCAACCGAAACGGTGATGGTGTCTTTGTCTGTAGGATTTTCATTGGAGATCTTCAGGTCGCTGCAGGCAAAGGTAGTGTAGGAGAGTCCATAGCCAAACGGATATGCTACATCCATTTCTTTTGTATCGTAGTAGCGATAGCCTACGAATACGCCTTCATGGTATTCAACCTTTTCACCGCCGCCGAAGTTCAGGTAGGATGGATTGTCGGAGAGCTTGAGCGGCATTGTCTCGGCAAGCTTGCCGCTGGGATTTACTTTTCCGTAAAGGATGTTTGCGACAGCGGTACCGCCTGCCTGACCGCCGAGGTATGCTTCCAGAAGGCCTTTTATATCATTGAGCCATGGCATCTCCACGGGGGAACCGTTGTGGAGGACGATCACGGTATTCGGCTGTACTTTAAGGATCTCAGCAATGAGACGGTTCTGGCATTCAGGAAGCCTCATGTGGGAACGGTCGTATCCTTCAGATTCAAAGCTGTCCGGAAGTCCGGCGAAGATCACAACCTTGTCAGCGGCGGCAGCAGTTTTGATCGCTTCAGCTGCAAGTGCGTCATCGTAGAGATTTTTGTCTGCAGGAAAACCTTCTGCATAAGTAACCTGTGCATCGGAAGGAACGGAATCCAGTGCGTTTGTGATCTTGAAGCAGTTGATATGAGAGCTTCCGCCGCCCTGGAAACGAGGCTTCTTTGCAAAACCACCGATGAAAGCAATTTTCTCGGATGCTTTCAGAGGGAGGATCTGCTCATCGTTTTTCAGAAGAACCATAGATTCTTCGGCAATGTGGCGTGCTTCTTCATGGTCTTTTTCCATGGTGAATTCCTGCGGTGCCCGGTTGTCTGCATATTCAAAAATTATGCGTAGAATGCGTTCAACAGCCTGGTCAAGAATGTCTTCCTTGAGGGAGCCGTCTTTTACGGCCTGTACGATGAGGGCATCGTTGACCCCATTGGAGGAAGGCATTTCCAGCTCAAGACCTGCCTCAAGACCTTTGACGCGGTCATTGACTGCACCCCAGTCGGACATTACATAGCCCTTGAAGCCCCAGTCACCGCGGAGAACATCTGTGAGAAGCCATTTATTCTCAGATGCGAAAGTGCCGTTGATCTGGTTGTAGGAGCACATGAAGGTGTATGGCTGAGCTTTTTTTACTGCGGTTTCGAATGCAGGGAAATAGATCTCACGTAAAGTGCGCTCATCAGCCTCGGAAGAATTGCTCATGCGGTGATATTCCTGGTTGTTTGCTGCAAAGTGCTTGATAGAGGTTCCTACATGCTGGGACTGTACTCCGTTTATAAAAGCGGCTGCGATCTCACCTGCGAGATATGGATCCTCGGAATAATATTCGAAGTTTCTTCCGCAGAGAGGAGAACGTTTGATGTTTACGGCCGGTCCGAGAACTATGGATACATCGTTGGCCTGAGCTTCTTTTCCGATGGTTTTGCCCATTTCTTCCACCAGCTTGCGGTCAAAGGAGCAGGCGCTTAAAGCGGCCGGCGGGAAGCAGACGGCCTTGATGCTGTCATTCATTCCAAGATGATCGCCCTTGTCATCCTGCTTACGAAGTCCGTGAGGGCCGTCGCTGACCATTACTTCCGGGATCCCCAAGCGTTCCACATGTTTCAGATGCCAGAAATCAAGACCTGAGCACATGCCGGCTTTTTCTTCCAGTGTCATCTGGCTTACGATTTTTTTCAGATCACGTTTCATTAAAAATACCTCCGAAATGTTTTTCTTACTATGAACTATAGCATGTTTTGCTGGTAAAATATAACAAAAATTTGTTAAAAATAAAAAAATATTGCAGTTTAGCCGAATCAAGTAAGTCCCCTGCTTCAATTGCGAATATCCCTTGCCTCTCACATTTTCAGAAATATAAAAACGATATACAGGTTGATTGACAGAGCGGTGAGAGATATCTTTTTCTGGCTTTTGTGGGAAGAGTGTAGTAATATAGGTAGGAATAATGACAGAGCTGCCGGACAGAAGAATGGTCGACTGTCTGGCTTATGTGAAAGGACTTATAATGAAAGACATCATATCAAGTATTATTACAAGTGTACTGACAGCTTTGTACCAGCCATTTTGGTTTTCTGTGATCCTGTCTGTGATGGTACTGTTTTTTTATCTCTTTGCCTACCATAATGAGACAGGTGGAAGGGGAATCAGGGGAGCTTTTTCCGTGTGGTGGCAGTATTTCAGAGGAAATGCTTTTTTTCGGAAGCTGTTTTTTCTGACCTTTTATACAACCATGATCTTGTTTCGCACGCTGCTGAACCGGGATATGTGGATGAATCCCCTTTCGGATGTGATGGCGAACTGGTGGATCTGGAAATATGGAGAGGATGGTACCAGATATCTCACAACCGAGTGTATTGAGAATCTGATGCTGTTCATTCCGTTCACGATCCTGCTGTTCTGGACCGCAGGAAAGAAAATATTGAAAAAAACAACATTCTTGAATATTGTGTGGACCGGACTTAAGATTACCTTTGTATTCTCACTGTCCATTGAACTTCTGCAGCTTTTCCTGAGGCTTGGGACGTTCCAGGTTTCTGATCTGACATATAATACTCTTGGAGGAGGTATTGGCGGGGCTGTGTACTGGATTGGTCATCAGCTTTCAGTCAGGCGGGGAGCCGAATAATGTCTGCCGCAGATAGCAGGAAGACAGAGAAACGGATCAGCCCGGATTGCTGTTCGTGAGTGATGCACTGAAATTTTTGCGCGGTGCATCGTTAAAATTTCGTTGACAAATCTTCCATAACGTGTTAACCTAATACCAGTTTCAAAAAGAAAATGCATAGATGAGGAATAGTACACAAGAGAACGGAGCACAGAGAGCTGCTGGCCGGTGAGAAGCAGCGGAAGGGATTTGTGGAACTCGCCTCGGAGCATCTGCCTGAAATCTTTATATATTATATAAGAGAGTAGACGCAGACGGTGTCCGCCGTTATCCGGAGAGGATATAAGGATGTATATACATTCCGTATCTGTCAAGTGTGTGAATTTTCATTCATGAAATAAGAGTGGTACCGCGTAGGACAGCAGTTGTCTTTCGTCTCTTGCAGAATCTGCAGAGTCGGAAGATTTTTTTTATGTCTTTATATCAAAAACAGAAACCAAAGAGAAATTTTAATGGAAACAGAAAGTGGAGGAAAACAAAATGATGACACCATCCAAGTACAAACGTCAGTATTACATGCCGCCGGTGAAATGTATGAAATGGGCGGAGAAAGAATATGTGGATAAGGCCCCGATCTGGTGCTCTGTAGACCTTCGTGACGGAAATCAGGCACTTGTGATCCCGATGAGCCTGGAGCAGAAAGTGGAATTTTTCAAGCTTCTTGTAAAGATTGGTTTTAAAGAGATCGAGGTTGGATTTCCGGCTGCTTCTGAGACAGAGTATGAGTTTCTCCGTACGCTGATCGAGCAGGATCTGATCCCGAAGGATGTAACGATCCAGGTGCTGACTCAGGCAAGAGAGCATATTATCCGTAAGACTTTTGAAGCTGTTAAAGGCGCCCCAAAAGCGATCGTTCATGTATACAATTCCACATCCGTATCTCAGAGAGAGCAGGTATTCAAAAAATCAAAAGAGGAGATCCTGAAGATCGCAGTAGATGGCGCTGCACTTCTGAAAAAACTGGCTGATGAGACAGAAGGCAATTTTCAGTTTGAGTACAGCCCGGAGAGCTTTACGGGAACAGAGCCGGAGTATGCACTGGAGGTGTGCAATGCGGTTCTGGATGTATGGCAACCCACTGCAGATAACAAAGCGATCATCAACCTGCCTGTTACGGTTGAGCATTCTATGCCGCATGTGTATGCAAGTCAGGTGGAATACATGTGTGATAATCTGAAATACCGTGAAAACGTGATCGTTTCTCTTCATCCGCACAATGATCGTGGATGTGGCGTTGCAGACTCCGAGATGGGTCTTCTTGCAGGCGCTGACCGAATTGAGGGAACTTTGTTCGGAAATGGTGAGCGTACCGGTAATGTGGATATTGTAACGCTTGGTATGAATATGTATTCCCAGGGTGTGGACCCGAAGATTGATTTTTCTGATATGCCGCATATTTGTGAGGTTTATGAGAAATGTACCGGAATGCAGATCTATGAAAGAAGTCCATACAGCGGAGCTCTTGTATTTGCTGCATTTTCCGGATCTCATCAGGATGCCATCGCAAAGGGTATGCACTGGAGAGAGAACGGAGATCTGGAGCACTGGACTGTTCCGTATCTGCCGATCGATCCGACAGATGTGGGAAGAAACTACGACGCAGATGTTATCCGTATCAACAGCCAGTCCGGAAAGGGCGGTGTAGGCTATATACTGGAGACAAAGTTTGGCCTGAACCTTCCTCCGAAAATGCGCGAGGCTATGGGCTATGCAGCCAAAGCAGTGTCCGATCACAAGCACAAAGAGCTTCATCCGGACGAGATCTTCAGCCTGTTCAAATCTACCTTCGAAAATGTGGTTGAACCATACAGCATCAATGAGGCTCATTTCCAGCAGAAGGAAGACGGCATCGTAACACGGGTTACTTCTACATTCCGTGGAAAAACCATCGTTACAGAGGCTTCCGGAAATGGTCGTCTGGATGCGGTAAGCAATGCACTGAAGAAAGCTTACGAACTGAAATACACACTGGAGACTTATCAGGAGCATGCTCTGGAGCAGAGTTCTTCTTCCAAGGCTATCGCTTATGTGGGAATCCGTAAACCGGATGGAACGCTTGCCTGGGGAGCGGGTGTTGATCAGGATATCATTCGTGCCTCTATTGATGCACTGGTAACTGCGATCAACAATCGATAAGCATCCGGTTCCGGATAGGTTTATAAAAAATGAGAAGCTGCCATAAAACGCAGCTTCTTTTTTTGCCGTGCAGATGCTATAATAGTGCGGAATGTGAAAATAACAGTGAGTAAGAGGGATATTATGAAAAATAAGAAAAAAAACAGGAGCTCATACAGCCTGTCTGCAGAGCTGAAAAACGCTCTGAAATATCTGCTGATATGGGGAATGATCCTGATCTTTTCCGCATATCTGCTTAGTGATTCGGAGATCCTCGGAAATGTAAAGCAGCAGGCAAGACCGGATACCTGGTCTATGATCGGTGCGGGAGGAAGCTTTGAAGAGGAGTTTACCTGCAAAACGAACCGTCTGTCCGGTGTGGAGCTTTTTCTTTCTACAGAGAGTGCATCGGTTGCTGGAACGTTTCAGGTAACGCTGTATCAGAATGAAAGGGAGATCCAGAGCTGGCAGGCCAGCAGACTGACCATATCGTCGGGGGATACCACGTATTTCCGGCTTGACCAGAAGCTTACGGAATGTAAGGGGCAGAAATTCCGGATCGTTTTAGATGGCGCAAAAGGGGATACCGGAGTGGCTGCAGGGCTGGTGAGCCAGAAGGATGATACACAGACACTTGCCTATCGGATCATTTCCAGGCCATTTCCAAAATCACTGGTGTTTCTGGTGATTGGAGCGGCGGCAGCTGTGATGCTGGTGATCTTTGCATTTCTGAAACGCAGACAGCTCCGGGCAGAAGTGGTGTTTGCCGTTGTTTATATTTTTATGAGTATCTGTACGCTGGCGGCGGTTCCGGCCTTTAATTCGCCGGATGAGTACAGCCATTATCTGAGAAGCTATGAGGTTTCCAGAGGATATCTGACGTCGGAAGGCAACGGAGGAAACGACTTATTCTCATATGGAAGGACGTTTAACAGTGGTCTGGTTCCGGAATTTTCCGCCAAGGATCATGTATCATTATGGGATATCGGAGAGAATGCAGATCAGCGTATCGACCGGGAAAAAACACAGTTTTACGGATTTGGAAATACAGCCTTGTATGCACCTACTTCGTATCTTCCCCAGGCAGTAGGGATCCGCATTGCAGATCTGTTTACGGACCGGCCGATGGTTCTTGCCTATGCGGGAAGGATCGCCAATATGCTTATGTTTGGACTGTTCTTTTTCTTTGCCATTCGTCTGACGCCTGTTGGGAAAAATTTCCTCGTACTTCTGGGGCTGGTACCTGTGAATATCCAGTCAGCAAATTCCATGTCAGCAGATGCCCTGGCCCTGGCTCTGACGGTTGCTCTGGCTGCCTTTGTACTGGCTATGCGATATAAACAAAAAGAAGTGATGAGTAGAAGACAGCTGATATGGATGTACGTGCTGACCGGATTCCTGTGTCTTTGCAAAGTGGTTTACATGCCGTTTTGCCTGCTCCTGTTCCTGATCCCGAAAGAACGGTTTAAAAGCAGAAAAAATTACTGGTTTCATGTGGTCTGTGCAGGAACTGTGATCTTGATCTTAAGTTTCGGCTGGCTGGTCATTGCATCCCGATATCTCTGTGAGTCACAGCCAGGTGTGGATACAGCTGCACAGCTTGTGGGGATCCTGAAGGATCCGGCTGCCTTTGTCCTGACTTTTGTGCGGAGCCTAGATAATTTTGGTGTGACCTATCTTACAGAAATGATAGGAAGTAATCTTGGATGGCTGAACATTCCTGTCTGTGCCCTGCTGGCAATAGGATATCTTCTGATCCTGGTCCTTCAGGTTTCCGGGAATGATGATATGTCGGGAATCCGTCTGGATCTTCCGGTAAAGAGCATTCTGGGAGGAGTCAGTCTCCTGGTATTTGCGCTGATCTTTGTAACGTTATATGGACAGTGGACAGCCTATGGCTACGATAAGATCCTGGGCGTGCAGGGACGGTATTTTCTGCCGCTTCTTTTTCCGCTGATCCTTGCGCTGAAGCCCAAACGGTTTGCCGAAGGAGCCGGGGAAACACCATGGGGACTGTTTCTGGGAGCCTGGAGTATCGATCTGTGTGTTTATGCGACACTTTTCGTGCAGGCCCTGTGCCGTTTTGCATAAGGTGTCGGATCTGGTCGAGCAAAAATCCTTGACTGGCTGAAAACAAAATATTATAATCAAATCTGTAAATAACAGAAGAAAAAACTGTTCTGAAAAAGGATAAACAGGCAGATAGAAGTACGATTTCCGGAAAGTGGGTGTACAACATTGGACGGAGATGGAGACGCTATCTGCCTTTTTTTCTGAAATGAAATACGGCATGAGTGTGGATAACTCTGCGGTTTTATGTGGATTTTATGTGGAATACATGTGGATAAGGTGTGGATAAAACACAAATACCGCCGTTGAAGCGTTAAATACGGGAAAAAGCTTGACATATTCAATATTATTAAATATAATTTTCCCATACATTACAAAAATGTTACAAACATGTAAAGGAAATCGTAATGATCCGTATTTATCCGGGAAGCGATGATAATGGGGGCTGTGATGTCGCATCGGAGGATTATGGGCTGTTACAGAAAATGAAACGCAAGGAATGAGATTATGAAAGTTGAGAAAGATTTACGCGAGGCTGACGGAGTGCAGGATGAACGTAGAAATGGAAAAACCGGAGGAAATTCCGCGCGCAGTTTTGCAGTGCTGACATTATGTGCAGTTTTGGCGATGGTTATTTCTCTGGGGACAAGGACATTTGCAGAAAGTGAGGGAGGCAGGGTTTATGCAGCTTCAGATGGAGGAGAGGGCTCTCCCTATGAAGAGGTTGCTGTTCCTACCGGGATCGCAGGTGTGGTTTCAGGAGTTACGGATACACCATTATCCGGAAGCACGGTTACAAGGATCGGAAGTTCCTGTGAGCAGGTGATCGTAGGCCAGAGAGTACAGAAAGTAACCAATACTGCTGCAGATCTTAATGTAAGCTCCTCTATGGAAAACAAAGTAAATGAACTTGATGCAAGGTCGATCACACTGGCAGAAAATCCCACACTGATGTCAGATGAAGACTATGATACACTTCTGAGGATCGTGGAGGCAGAAGCAGGAAGTGAAGATATCAAGGGCCGTGTTCTGGTGGCTAACGTCATCATGAATCGTGTAAAAAGCGAAGATTTTCCGAATACGGTGACAGAGGTTGTCTGGGATAACAGTGACGGCGTTCCGCAGTTTTCACCGACCTATGATGGCAGGATCAATGAAGTTGCAGTTTCCGATGAAACAAGGGAAGCGGTCAAGCAGGCGCTGAAGGGTACGGATTATTCTGAAGGTGCACTGTTCTTTATCCAGAAATCTGCAGCAGAGGAACATAATGTGAAATGGTTTGAAAAGGACCTGAAGAGGCTCTTTAAATACGGGGTCCATGAATTTTATACATATAAATAGGAAGAACTGATGCAGTACAGAAGGAACCAACCGCCGGCAGAAACAGACCGGCGGTTTCTTTTTATCCGAAAGCTGTGAATATCTGTCTGATCACAGGGTGGGATTGGGCAATACAGATTCTTTTTTAAAAGTGGTGGCATTTTCCATAATTCCATGCTATAATGTGATAACGTTGAAAAGAAAACGAATATCTTACAATAGAAAGGCGGAACACCAATGCAGGTATTGTACAAGAGCACCAGAGGAAAAGAGCAGGCAGTTACAGCGTCTATGGCCATACTTAAGGGCCTTTCTGAGGACGGCGGACTGTTCGTGCCTGAAAGCATTCCACAGCTGGATGTACCAATGGACAAGCTGGCACAGATGACCTACCAGGAGACAGCATATGAGGTAATGAGCCGTTTCCTTACAGATTTTACCGAGGATGAGCTTAAGAACTGTATCAACAAAGCATACGACAGCAAATTTGATACAGAAAAGATCGCGCCTCTTCATGAAGCGGATGGGGCATATTTCCTGGAACTGTTCCATGGCGCGACCATTGCATTTAAGGATATGGCGCTTTCCATTCTTCCGCATCTGATGACAACTGCAGCGAAGAAGAATAATGTTAAGAATGAGATCGTGATCCTTACCGCAACATCAGGAGATACCGGTAAAGCTGCCATGGCAGGCTTTGCAGATGTGCCGGGAACGAAGATCATTGTATTTTATCCGAAGCATGGTGTCAGCCCGATCCAGGAGAAACAGATGGTAACTCAGAAGGGTGCCAACACTTATGTGGTAGGTATTACCGGTAACTTTGATGATGCCCAGACTGCAGTTAAGAAGATGTTCAATGATCATGAGCTGGCAGCAGAGCTGGATCAGGCAGGCTTCCAGTTTTCTTCTGCAAACTCTATCAACATCGGTCGTCTTGTTCCTCAGATCGTATATTATGTATATGCCTACGCATCACTGGTACGCGACGGCAGGATCAAAGACGGACAGGAGATCAATGTGGTAGTTCCTACCGGAAACTTCGGAAATATCCTTGCTGCATACTATGCGAAACAGATGGGACTTCCGATCCACAAGCTGATCTGTGCATCGAATGAGAACCGTGTTCTTTATGATTTCTTCCGCACAGGAACCTATGACAGAAAGAGAGATTTCATCCTTACGACATCTCCTTCCATGGATATCCTGATCTCCAGCAATCTGGAAAGACTGATCTATCGTCTTACCGGAGAAAATGCTGAAAAATGTGCAGAGCTTATGAAATCCTTAAGTGAGGGTGGCGAATATACCATTACTGACGATATGAAAGCACAGCTTGTTGATTTTTATGGTAATTTCTGTAGTGAAGATGAGACTGCACAGGCCATCAGTGATATCTACAAAAACAGCAATTATGTGATCGATACGCATACTGCAGTTGCAGCCGGCGTATATAAGAAGTATGTAAGTGAGACAGCGGATCATCTTCCGACAGTGATCGCCTCTACTGCAAGTCCGTATAAATTCACAAGAAGTGTTATGGAAGCACTTGGTGAGGAGCATAAAGATCTGGATGATTTTGGCCTTGTAGACGCATTAAGTGCGCTTTCCGGAGTACCTGTTCCACGTGCAGTTGAAGAAATCCGTACTGCCCCGGTTCTTCATGACAGGGTGGTAGATGCAGTGGATATGCCGGCAGCAGTAAAGGATATCCTTAAGATCAAATAATAATTGATAATAAAATCAGTAAGAAAATGTATTTTCTGTTGAAAAAGCACAAATACTGGTTTATAATAAAAACAACGAAAACCGAATCCTGGAATGTTCGATCCCCCTTTTCTTTTTGAACCTACATTGACATTTTGGGAATCCAAAATCGCAGGTTGGATGTCAGACCTCACGTCGTGGTAGGCAGAAGACACTGTTGAGGATACCCACCTAGCATCTGCTAGGCGTCAAAAATAAGGGAACGGCATCCCGGGATTAATCGGTTAAAGACATAGAGCCGGTTAGTGGCTCTTTTTTCATATATGGGAGGAATTAAAACATGAGTGTTTCTGAAAGGAAATTTGGGGTACTTCCTACAGGAGAAGAAGTAAAAATCTATCATCTTGAGAATAAAAAAGGTGCCTATGCGGAAGTGCTTCAGTATGGTGCGATCCTGGTGAAGATATGTGTTCCGGATAAGAACGGAGATCTGAAGGATGTGGTCCTTGGATATGACGATATCCGAGGATATGAGATTAATGGATGCTTTTTCGGTGCGATCATTGGAAGAAGTGGAAACCGTATCGAGAATTCCAGATTTTTTATTGATAATAAAGAAGTGGTTCTTGCAGAGAATGAGAATCATAACAATCTTCACAGCGGTCCGGATGGTTTTGAGAAAAAGCTGTGGGAAGTAAAAGAAATTTCCCAGGAGAAGAATAGCGTGGATTTCTTCCGCATCAGTCCGGATGGAGAGAACGGATTTCCGGGAGAATTTTCCATTGTTGTGAAATATGAATTCACAGAGGAAAACGAACTGAAGATTTTTTACAGAGGACGCTCTGATGCAGCTACCGTTGCCAATATGACCAACCATTCTTATTTTAATCTGAACGGAGAAGGCAGCGGAGATGTGCTTGACCAGGAAGTATGTATTCATGCGAAGTATTTTACTCCGGTAAAAGACAGCCAGTCCATTCCTACCGGTGAATATGCACCGGTGGCGGGAACACCGATGGATTTCAATGTTTCCAAACCGATCGGCAGAGACATTGAGGCGGATTTTGAACAGCTGAAGTTCACAGGCGGTTATGACCATAACTATGTAACCGATAATTATGCAAAGGGCAATGTCCGTTCGATCGCTACTGCATACTGTAAGGAATCCGGTATCGGTATGGAGGTTTCCTCCGACTGTCCGTGTGTGCAGTTCTATGCAGGCAATTTTGTTAAGGATGAGAAGGGAAAGAACGGTCATGTTTATCATGAACGTTATGGATTCTGCCTGGAGACACAGGTGGAGCCAAATGCAGTCAATGTAGAGGATTTCCATTCTCCGATCCTGCTTCCCGGTGAAGAGTACAGCTCTGAAACGGTTTACCGTTTCTTTGTGAAATAACAGACAAACAGAAATAAAAGAGGTGCGAGAAGGCAATGCAGATACGTGTGGCAGAAGAGAAGGATGCAGCAACACTTTTAGAGATTTATTCCTACTACGTAGAAAAAACTGCGATCACATTTGAATACGAAACACCTTCCATAGAAGAGTTTACGCAGCGAATCCATGATATAAAGGTGAAATATCCGTATATTGTGGCAGAAGAGAAGGGAGAGATCCTGGGATATGCCTATGGTTCGGCGTTTCACCCGAGGGCTGCTTATGGCTGGTGTGCAGAGATGTCTGTTTATGTGAGACATGACCGGCGGGGCAGCGGTGCAGGAGGCAGACTCTATCGAGCCTTGGAGAGTCTTCTTGCAGAGATGGGAATTCTGAACCTGAACGCCTGCATTGCAGTTGCACCAAAAGATGATGAATACCTGACCAGTGCCAGTGTGGATTTTCATAAACATTTCGGTTATAAGCGTGTGGGAGAGTTCCACAGATGCGGCTATAAGTTTAACCGTTGGTATAATATGGTATGGATGGAAAAGATGATAGGCGAACATAAGAGCCTGCAGCCGGAAGTAAAGCTTTTTCCGGAAATCCAGGATAAGATTGGATTTGAACGCTTTTCCTGGTAAAAAAGAAACCTGAGGGAGGTCAGCATGGACGAGGAAAAGAAAAATATAATCCAGCTCATGCTGGGATTTGTGCGCAGGGCAAACGGAGATCATGTCAGTGCATATGCGGCCCAGGCAGCGTATTTTCTGATCATGTCGTTTATCCCGTTTATACTGTTTCTTACAACGCTGATCCGTTATACACCGTTAAGCTATAATGTTGTCAGGGATGCCATCATCGGGTTTGTGCCCGGAAATCTGCAGACCTTTGTGCTGAGCATTGTGGTAGAAGTATACAAAAGAAGTACAGCCATCGTGCCGTTGTCTGCGCTGATGGCGCTCTGGGCGTCCGGAAAGGGAATGCAGGCGATCACCAATGGCTTAAATACCATTTATCATGTAAAGGAAACCCGAAACTGGCTGATGACCCGAATCTATTCGGTTTTTTATATGCTGTTGTTTGTGCTGGCGATCATTGTCACTCTTCTGGTCCTGGTTCTTGGTAATCGAATCCAAGTAGCTGCACAGAGAACCATTCCGATTCTCGGGAGGCTGCTGGCCAAGGTTATAGGGGCCAGGACATTGCTTGTATTTGCCGTGCTGTTTGCAGTGTTTCTGGTCCTTTATAAAGTGCTTCCAAACCGAAAGGCAACCTTTAAAAGCCAGCTTCCGGGTGCATTTATGATCGCAGTGGCATGGATGATATTTTCCTATGGATTTTCCCTGTATTTTGAATTTTTTCCGAATTTTGGAAATATGTACGGAAGTCTGACTGCGCTGATCATGGTAATGCTGTGGCTGTATGTGTGTATGAACCTGCTTCTTTACGGGGCGGAGATCAATGCCTACTTCGAAAATGAATTCCGAAAGGCCCAAAGATCTGTAAAAACACTTCTTTCCAAGAAAGAAAATGAAAAAAACAGTTCCAAAGAATCCTGACTTTGCGCTTGACAGAAGGCAGACCTTGTGGCATAGTATTAAAAGACAGAAAAGCTGTGAAGGTGTTTATAGAGGATCATTTTCTCACAGAGAAGGGAAGTCACCGGCTGTAAGCTTCCCCGGGTTCAGATGGTTCTTGAATTTCCCACCGGAGCTTCATCTCTGAAGTAACAGTAGGAGATGACGTAAGCTGCGCGTTAAGCAGACAAGAGGTGCCCGTGATCTTTTCATGGGAAACTGGGTGGTACCGCGGATATTCCGTCCCTTTTATGAGGGACGGTTTTTTTATTGCCCATATCTGGATCTTCGGGGTGGGCGGCGGATCATTTGATCATTTTAATTAAAGGAGAAATAGACCATGGATATGAAAGAAAGACTTCAGGAACTGGCTGAAAATGCCAGAAAACGGATCGAGGAATCCGAGGGCCTGGATAAGCTGAATGATGTGCGTGTTGCATATCTTGGAAAAAAAGGTGAGCTTACTGCAATCTTAAAAGGTATGAAGGATGTTGCTCCGGAAGAGCGTCCGAAGGTTGGACAGCTTGTCAATGAGACAAGAGCTAAGATCGAAGAACTTCTGGAAGCCTCCAAAAAGGATTTCGAGGAGAAGGTCCGTGAGGAAAAAATGAAGGCAGAAGTGATCGATGTAACACTTCCTGCAAAGAAAGCGAAGATCGGTCATCGCCATCCGAATACTATCGCTCTGGAAGAAGTTGAGCGTATTTTCATCGGAATGGGCTATGAGGTTGTGGAAGGTCCGGAGGTTGAGTATGCGGACTACAACTTTACAAAGCTGAATATTCCGGAGGATCATCCGGCAAGAGATGAGCAGGATACATTCTTTATCAATGATTCCATTCTGCTCCGTTCCCAGACATCACCGGTGCAGGCACGTGAGATGGAAAAAGGCAAGCTTCCGATCCGTATGATCGCACCTGGCCGTGTATTCCGTTCTGACGAGGTAGATGCAACACATTCACCTTCCTTCCATCAGATCGAGGGCCTTGTTATTGATAAGAATGTTACGTTTGCAGATCTTAAGGGAACCCTTCAGGAGTTTGCAAAAGAGCTGTTCGGACCGGAGACAAAGACCAAATTCCGTCCGCATCATTTCCCGTTCACAGAGCCGAGCGCTGAGGTTGATGTTTCCTGCTTCAAATGCGGCGGAAAAGGCTGCCGTTTCTGTAAAGGTTCCGGCTGGATCGAAATCCTTGGCTGTGGTATGGTTCATCCGAATGTTCTCCGTATGTGCGGGATCGATCCGGATGAGTATACAGGATTTGCCTTTGGTGTAGGTCTGGAGCGTATCGCACTTCTGAAATATGAGATCGATGATATGCGTCTTCTCTATGAGAACGACAGCAGATTCCTGAAACAGTTCTAAAACAGTGAACACGGATCATGAGTATCCGTCTGACAGTAAATATAGAAAAAAGAAGGGACAACCAAAATGAATACTTCATTATCTTGGATTAAAACATATGTGCCGGATCTGGATGTAACGGCACAGGAATATACAGATGCCATGACCTTAACAGGCACAAAGGTAGAGGGCTTTACAGAGCTGGATGCAGATCTCGATAAGATCGTGATCGGCCAGATCGATAAGATCGAGAAGCATCCGGATGCAGATAAGCTGATCATCTGCCAGGTAAATATCGGAACTGAGAGTGTGCAGATCGTAACAGGCGCTCCAAATGTAAAAGAAGGAGATAAAGTTCCGGTTGTTCTTGATGGCGGACGTGTTGCAGGCGGCCATGATGGAAAAATGACTCCCGGAGGGATCAAGATCAAAAAAGGCAAACTCCGTGGCGTTGAGTCCTTTGGTATGATGTGCTCTATCGAGGAACTTGGAAGCACCAGAGAAATGTATCCGGAAGCACCGGAATACGGAATCTATATTTTTCCTGAGGACGCAGTTGTGGGTGAAAGCGCTGTTAAGGCACTTGGCCTTGACGATGTGGTATTTGAGTATGAGATCACTTCCAACCGTGTAGACTGCTACGGTGTTCTTGGAATCGCAAGAGAGGCAGCAGCAACCTTCCAGAAGAAATTCTGCCCGCCGATTGTAGAGGTTAAGGAAAATGATGAGAAAGCTTCCGATTATGTAAAGGTTACTGTAGAGGATCCGGAGCTTTGCCCGCGTTACTGCGCAAGAGTTGTAAAAAATGTCAAGATCGGTCCGTCCCCGAAGTGGATGCAGAGATGTCTGGCTTCCAATGGAATCCGCCCGATCAACAACCTGGTTGATATCACAAACTATGTAATGGAAGAGTTTGGACAGCCAATGCATGCATATGATCTGGATACCATCGCAAATAAGGAGATCGTTGTACGCCGTGCAGGAAAAGATGAGAAATTCGTCACACTGGATGGCCAGGAGCGTATCATGGATGAGAACGTTCTGATGATCTGTGACGGTGAGAAGGCTGTCGGCATCGCAGGTATCATGGGTGGAGAGAATTCCATGATCACAGACGATGTAAAAACGGTTCTTTTTGAGGCGGCGTGCTTTGATGGAACCAGCATCCGTCTTTCTTCCAAGAGGATCGGACTTCGTACAGATGCATCCGGTAAATTTGAGAAGGGTCTTGACCCGAACAATGCACAGGCTGCAATTGACCGTGCATGCCAGCTGATGGAAGAGCTTGGTGCAGGTGAGGTTGTAGGCGGGATGGTTGATGTCTGCAGCGAGACAAGAGAGCCATCCAGAGTAAAATTTGAGCCTGAGAAGATCAACAAGCTTCTTGGAACCAGCCTTACAAAAGAAGAGATGATCGATTATCTTGGACGTGTAGAACTGGCTTATGATGAAAAAACAGACGAGATCGTTGCACCGACATTCCGTCAGGATATCCACTGTAATGCAGATGTTGCAGAGGAGGTTGCAAGATTCTATGGCTATGATAAGATCCCGATGACACTTCCTACAGGAGAGGCTACTACAGGTAAGCTGCCATTTAAGCTTCGTATCCAGGAGGTTGCAAGAGATATCGCAGAATACTGCGGATTCTCAGAGGGAATGTCCTATTCTTTCGAAAGCCCGAAGGTATTTGACAAGCTTTGTATTCCTGAGGACAGTGATCTTCGTAAAGTCATCACCATCAGCAATCCTCTTGGAGAGGACTACAGTATCATGCGTACAAGCACACTGAACGGTATGCTGGCATCCCTTTCCACAAACTATAACAGACGTAATAAAGATGTTCGTCTTTACGAGCTTGGAAATATCTATCTTCCGAAGTCCCTTCCGGTTACAGAGCTTCCGGATGAGCGTACCATGTTTACACTTGGAATGTACGGAAAAGGCGATTTCTTTGATATGAAGGGTGTATGCGAGGAGTTCTTCGAGAAGATCGGAATGAAGAAAAAGGTTACCTACGATCCAAACAGCGGAAAACCATTCCTTCATCCAGGAAGACAGGCTAACATGATCTACGAGGGTAAGGTAGTTGGATACTTAGGTGAGGTTCATCCGGCTGTTGCAGATAATTACTCTATCGGAGAAAAGGCATATATCGCGGTGATCGACATTCTGGATGTTCTGGAATTTGCTGGTTTCAACCACAAATATACAGGAATTGCCAAATATCCGGCTGTAACTCGTGACCTGAGCCTTGTAGTTCCCCATGCAGTTCTCGCAGGACAGATTGAGGAGATTTTTGATCAGAGAGGCGGAAATATTCTTGAGAGTTATCAGCTGTTCGATATCTACGAGGGCGCACAGATTGAGAAAGGTTTCAAATCCATGGCTTATTCTCTGGTATTCCGTGCCCATGACAAGACTCTTGGTGAAAACGAGATCTCCGCAGTAATGAAAAAGATCATGAATGGTCTTAACGGACTTGGAATCGAGCTGAGAAGCTGATGCTGATCTACATTGTAAGACATGGCCTGACTGAGTGGAATAAATTAAAAAAGCTTCAGGGTGCAGCGGATGTACCTCTTGCGAAGGAAGGGATCCTTCTTGCGGAAAAAACCGGAGAAGCTCTCCGTAATGTGAAGTTTGATATCTGTTTTACAAGTCCGCTCTCAAGGGCAAAACAGACAGCAGAATATGTTCTGGGGAAACGTGATGTTCCGATTATACCGGATAAGCGGATTCAGGAGATCGATTTTGGTGTGTTGGAGGGTGATCAGGTAAGAGATGCAGATGGCAATTATATCGATCCGCAGATCGAGACTTTTTTCCGTGCTCCGGTAAATTTTAAACGACCGGAAAAGGGCGAGGATATTTTTGATGTAATCGCCAGGACAAAGGATTTCTGGGATGAAATAACATCAGATCCGACTCTTGCGGATAAAACAATTCTTGTTGCCTCTCATGGATGTGCAGTCCGTGCTCTTCTTCAGAATGTAGATCCTGATCCGGAGAATTTCTGGAGAGGCTCCGTGCCGCCAAACTGCTGTGTTAATCTTGTGGAAGTAAAGAATGGAAAGACAACGCTTCTGGAAGAAGATAGAGTTTATGCATAGAAAATAATGAGAAACGCAGAATAACTGTAATGGCTGTTCTGCGTTTCTTTTTTTGCTTGTTTTTATTGGTGGAATTTCACAGGTTATGATTGACTAATTGAGATAAAATGAGATAAAATATATAAAAGTAATGGATAATTCAGAAAAATAAAAGTTAAACTTTACTAATTATATAAAGATGCAGAATTGTGTTGGGATTATATGAAATCATTTAACCAAGTGCGGATTGCGAATATCCGCCTACGGATAGAGGATAATTACTGATAGTGATGTGATATATGGAATGGGGTGAGTATATGCAGTCATTAAATGAGACAAAAGCAGGGGAAAGCTACACGATCAAGTGGATGACCGGAATGCCGGAGACTATGGAACAGATCAGGCAATATGATGTCAG
The DNA here is from genome assembly GCF_024461705.1 of Blautia sp. DFI.9.10. Lineage (NCBI taxonomy): Bacteria > Bacillati > Bacillota > Clostridia > Lachnospirales > Lachnospiraceae > Blautia > Blautia sp. DFI.9.10. The sequence goes on along the minus strand of NZ_JANGAA010000021.1, from coordinate 8,973 downwards.
TGAAGGAAAGACCGTACAGATCATAAGCAGGATACTTGGCGGAGTGATCGTAGGTGTTTGCGGACGCAGGATCCTGATCAGCGATGATGCAGCCTGCCGTATAAAAGTATAAATAAAAGTATAAAATAGAAAAAAGACGAAAGGACAATTCTTTTGGCGAAGGAATTGTCCTTTCTGGTTGTTTTAGGGAAGATGTTATGATAGTATGGGAACAAAAGAGTAACTTTTTTCAAAAATAAAGACAGGGGAGGCATATTATGGGAAAAAAGTTTATGAATACAGTGCTGTTTCTGGCAGTAACAGTGGCCGCGGCAACCCTGACTGCTTATGTTGGAAAAGGCTCCGGGAATGTGTTGCTTTATAATTTTACATTTCTGGGACTTATGCTGATCATATACGCAGTGGGGCTTTTTGCAGGTTTATATCGGATGGATAACCTGTCAAGAGCACTGAAGCATGGCTCTGGTGAGATCACAGAAGTGTTTCAGCTTCCGGGAAGAGCCAGAAAAGAAGAGATTGGGCAGCTGCGAGGGATTTTTGGTGACCGCTATCTCGACAAAAAGATGGATGATTTTGTTGACAGCATCAGCAGAACGGAAGAAGGGATCGCTGAAGTAGAGGATTTTGTGAATATTGAGGATGTAGATGTACATATCCACAAGAGACTCCTTGAGATGGCTCCGGACATTTTTACAAGCCTTGGTATCCTTGGAACATTTATCGGTCTTGTGTGGGGACTTAAGAATTTTCAGCCCACAGATTATGAAGTGATGACAAGCTCGGTATCCGCTCTTGTAGATGGCATCAAAGTTGCGTTTCTGACTTCCATTTATGGAGTTGCACTTTCTGTTGTGTACACATTTGGGATGAAAAGCGGATATTCTGCGATGTCCCAGGCGATGCAGGATTTTCTGGATCGTTTTCACGCACTGGTGCTCCCTACTGCGGAGAATGAGTCCTGGAATCTCCTTGTTTCCAGCCAGAAGACGCAGACAGAAGCCATGAAACAGATGGCGGAACAGTTTTCTGTGCAGATGGCAGATAGCTTTGAGAAAGTGATCACGCCTACTTTTCAGAAGATGAATGATTCTCTGGACGTTCTTACCGCATCTGTGACAAAAGGGCAGCAGGATGCGATCCGGGAGATCCTGGATACGTTTTTAAGCGAGATGCATGGTTCCTTTCAGATGCAGTTTGAAGATTTTAATGATGCTCTGGCAGAACTTAAGAAGGTGCAGAAGGAGAATACAGAATATACATCAGAATTGTACAAGACCATGAGCAGTCAGCTGAGTGAAACTTTTACGAAGCAGGAACGTGCCATGAAGGATGCCATTAAGGAAATCGATGAGATGCAGAGCAGTTATATGAAGACTGCAGACCGTATTATCCGGGATAATCAGATGATCCAGCAGCTGCAGAAACAGGATTACGAAAAGTTTGCCCGGCATATGCATGAAAATGAAAAAGAATCCGCAGATCTCTGGAAAAACTGCAATGCATCTATGCGCCAGTATGTGGACAGTGCTGCAGAAGGGATGAAAGCAGTTGCGGATTCCAATAGGATCAGCGAGGAGCTTCTTCGAGAAGATAAGAAGATGATCGAAGATTTTGAAGCCAGAGTGAAAGAATTTACCGAGAGCCAGAAGATGGTCAATAGTGTTCTGGATGAGGTACGCAGGCTTCTTTCTGAGATCAAGACGGCAAAAAATAACCGTGATATCCATCTGATCGCCGGACAGCCCTGGGGCTATGGAAGCAATGCCGGTATCCAAGAACTTAAGGATAAGCTGACGGATCTGGAGGATCTTCTGGAGGGACAGGGTGCAAGACAGGAAGCGCTGCTGGATGAGATCGAGCGCAGTATCCGTGAGGCAACGAAGGCAGCACAGAAAAGTCGTTTTGGTTTATTTAAATAAGAGAGGAATTGTCAATGCGCAAAAAAAGAAAGCCGGAGGAGCATGGGTTTAATGTCTGGCGTTCTTATTCGGATATGATGGCAGGAGTTTTGCTGCTTTTTGTTCTGATCATGTGTGTGACACTTTTTCAGGCACAGAAGAGCTATCAGGACAGTCTGAAGGAACGGGATGAAAAAATCGCTCTTCAGGAAAAATATACAGAAGAGCTTCTGGAAAAACAGAATGCGCTGGATGAGCAGGCGGGGACATTAAAAAGCCAGGATGAGCAGATCAAGTCCAAGGACAAGCAGATCAAATCTCAGGATGAAGAATTGTCTTCTCTGGCGGAGAAGCTTGCCAAACAGCAGGAAACGCTTGAGGCGCAGCAGAAAAAGCTGGCCTCTCAGAAAAAGAAGCTTTCCAGCCAACAGGATACATTGAAAGAGCAGCAGTCTGCGCTGGATGAAAAAACAGAGCTTCTGGAAGAGCAACAGGAGAAGATTGACAAGATCATCGGCGTGAAAGCTGAGGTTGTGGAAGCTTTGCAGAAGGAATTTGAGAAAAAGAACCTCAATGTGGATATTGATCCACAGACAGGTGCGCTGACGCTGAATGCCAATGTTATGTTTGATTATGATCAGGCAGAGCTTACCGATTCCGGTAAGATGACATTGTCTATGGTACTGCCGACATATTGTAAGGTGTTGCTGGATGATTCCTATAAGAAATATCTTGGCGAGATTATTATTGATGGTTATACGGATACAGACGGAGATTACAGTTATAACCTGGAGCTGTCACAGAAGAGGTCTCTGGCGGTAGCGCAGTATCTTTTGGATATTAAGAGTGATTTTCTGAAGGATTCACAGGTTCAGGAACTGAAGGATTGTCTGACAGTGAATGGGCATTCCATGTCAGATCCGGTTCTGGATGCAGATGGAAATGTAGATAAGGATGCGTCCAGACGTGTAGAGGTAAAATTCCGTTTGAAGGATGAAGAGATGATCCAGGAACTGAATAAGATCATGCAGGGAAATTCTGCAGAGTCCGACAGTACTGCTCAGAAAAAAGAAAAGAATCAGAAAGAAAATCAGGATAATAAGCAGTAATAAAATATGGCTGCTTTATATTTTTTAAGGAGGATTGGGTATGAAAAGAAAACTGGCATTGATGCTGAAATGACGCTTCTGGCTGGCAGCCTGGATTCGGGAATGCTGGTCAGTGCAGCTGATTTTTCAGCAGAAGAGAGTGTGGAACAGGCAGTGGAAGAGGAACCGCAGCCAACCGAGGAAAACGGTGCTGAGGAATTGACGGATGCAGAGGAGGAGCTGCCATCTGATGAGGCAGCTGCTTCTGAGACAGAGCAGGTTGATGATCCCGGAGAAGATGGATCAGAAATGACAGAGTCCGGTGTGAATGAAGCGGATATTTCTACGGAACTGGAAACAGAACCGGAATTGGAAGAGGAAGCGGAGCCCGAAGAGGACACAGAGCTGGAAGAGGACACGGAAAGGCTGGCAGAAGATTTTGAATCTGGGGATGCTGAGGAAGTGGAAGAAGCTCAGCTTGAGGATGGCAGTGAAGATGCATTTTCTGCAGGTGCGGATAATGCAGAATTTGAATGGAACGGATTGCGCTGTGCTTCCAATGAAAAAGGTGAGGTTACGATCAAAGCGGTCATTAACGATGACCATTATGATAAGAATAACAATAAGATAAAAAGTGACAGATGCGCTTATGTGAATGGAAACATTCCATCTTCGATCAATGGCAAGCCGGTTGTCCGGATCGATACCGGGGCATTTTCAGACTGTATTAATATGACAAGTCTGAATATTCCGGATTCTGTAAAAGAGATCGGACGAGAAGCTTTTTTCGGCTGTACATCCCTTTCGTCCATCCGCATTCCGGATAATGGGGTGGTGGTAGAAGCAGGTGCATTTAAGCAATGTACAAGTCTTACCCGTATCCATATCCCCGCATCAATGGTAACGCATGGTTATGTGGGTGAGAGTCCGGCGTATCCGGGGATTTTTGCGGGAGATGCAGGTCTGACGACGGTCACCTTTGGGAAAGGGATCACAAAGATCGCCAAGGGATTATTTTTGCAGTGTCCTGGTGTGAGAAAGATCGTTGTTCCGGATACTGTAAAAAATATCGAGGCATATGCGTTTCGGAGTTGTTCTGCACTTACGGAAGTGACTCTTCCGGAAGGTCTGGAAAATATTTATAATGGAGCGTTTTCCTACAGTGAGAGGTTGACTTCCGTGAAGCTTCCATCTACGCTGAAATTTCTGGATGTAGGAGCTTTCGGAGACTGTACAGGTCTTACAACGATCAACATCCCGCCAAAAATGAAGACCCATGATACCACAGCGGCGAATCGGCAGTGGCCAGGTCCCTTTTATGGCTGTAAAAATCTGAAAAATGTGACTTTGGACAACGGAATGGAGGAAGTTCCAAGAGGGATTTTTTATGCACCCTCCGGTGATATAGGCCTGGAGGAAATTGTGATTCCGGACAGTGTGAAATGGATCGGGTACAGTGCGTTTTATGGCTGTAAAAATCTCAAAAAGGTGACTCTTTCCAAAAAGCTGGAGGGTATTGATTCAGAAGCTTTTCAGAACTGCAAAAATATGAAATTATCAGAACGCGACCTTCCGAAAACGCTGAAAACGATCCGTGATAATGTTTTTGCTAACTGTACAAGCCTGGAAAATGTTGTACTTCCAGATTCCCTGGAGTATCTTGGGATAAGTGTGTTCTATAACTGCCAGAGTCTGACAGAAGTGAATATTCCGGCTGGTGTGGAGACAAATGGAGCTACAGGAAATCACTATGATATGGGCGGCCCTTTTGCAGATTGCGTGAATCTGAAAAAGGTAACCTTTGGAAAAGGGATCAAGAAAATCCCACAGGGACTGTTTTACCGATGTACGGGAATCGAATCCATAGAGATTCCTTCAACGGTTACAGAAGTTGATTATATCGCATTCGGAAGATGTGTAAATCTGCAGAAAGTTGTGATCAACAGCGGACTTAAAGTTTTGTGGAAACAGGCGTTTTACAAGTGTGAGAAGCTGGAAAACCTTGCATTACCTTCCTCTGTGGAGAAAATCAATGAGTATGTTTTTGAGGATTGTAAATCACTGAAATGGGTTATGATTCCGCCAAGTGTAAAAACAATGGCGTGGTATAATGATATTACATATTTGAATGAAGATACGATTTTTGTTAATGTTTCATCCGACTTTGCAATAAAAGGTTCTACAGGTTCTTTTGCGGAAGCTTACGCAAAAAAATTCTCCATACCGTTCATTTCAGTGGGAATCACAGAGAAAACAACTTTTAAGATCACGTTTGATAAAAATGCGAAGGATGCGAAGCTTGCGTCAAAAGATAAAACAAAAACTGTAAAAAATGGAAGTGTCTATGGTAAACTTCCGACTCCGACCAGGAAGAATTACTATTTTCTTGGCTGGTATACGACTCCTAAGGATGGGGGTAAGAAGGTTACCGCAAAAACAAAATTTAATCTGAAACGGAATCAGAAGCTGTATGCCCACTGGGCAAAAACAGATCTGAGGAAGGCAAAGATCACAGTGAAAAACTGTACTTGGAATGGAAAGCCACAGAAACCAAAGGTTACCGTGAAGTTTTACGGACAGACCTTAAAAGAAAAAACACACTATACGGTTTCTTATCCTTCCGGGAAAAATATTGAGCCGGGTAAAGTTACTGTCACGATTAAAGGTAAAGGGGTTTTTGCGAAATCTAAGAGCAAAAACGGAAGCTTTACCATTGCGAAGGCAAAGCAGACGATCAAGGCAGTGAATGAGATCTATGCAGCAACAGAGAATGGAAAAACAAAGAATTTAAGTGTTTCAGCGAAAGAGAATGCCAGGATCAGCCTGTCCAGTAATTTTTCCGGTATTGCTGTGGTGAAGGGGAAAAAGCAGGTTACACTGAAAAAACCGGGAGCTGCCACGATCACGGTCCATGCGGCTGAGACAAAGCATTATAAAGCTGCATCCGGAAAAATGAAGGTTATTTTCCAGGGGCGGCAGAATATCAGACTGGTTTCCAAAGCCTTGAAGAGTAGTGGCCTGAACCGCTATACGATATCCAGTGATAATTTTAATCAGCCGATCAGGATTTTTGTCCTTGGAGGAGCAAAATATTCCTGCGCAGTATCAAATTCCGGAAAAACAGCGGCATGGTATGAAAGCGGCAAAGGTCTGATGGTGAGAGGCCAGGGCAAAGTTGTTGTGACGGTTACTACGAAGACAAGTGCAGATCAGGTATACCTGGCTTCCAAGAGAGTATTTACGATCAATCTGACGGGAAAAGTCCAGAATAGTGATTGGGTATTTAAACAGGATAGTGATGGAAAAGTGATCCTGATGAAATATACCGGAAAGGCTGTGAATGTTACAGTTCCTACGACGATCACGATCGGAATGAAAATGGTTCGGGTAAAAGGACTTGGGGACAGTGTTTTTGAAGGACAGAAGATACAGAAGGTTGTAATCGCAGAAGAGGGTGTTCTTACTATTGGTAAAAAGGCGTTTAAGAATTGTACTGCACTGAAATCGGTTTCTCTTAACCGTAAGACCGTATCTATTGGTGCGGAGGCTTTTTCCGGCTGTAAATCGTTGACTTCTATTGATCTGCCGGATGGTCTGAAAGAGATTTCCGCAAGTCTGATGAAGGGGTGTAGCTCGCTTTCAGGTTCTGTCTATATTTCGAAAAATGCCAAGAAGATCGGTAGCAGTGCATTTGATGGCTGTGTTAAGATCCGTACGGTAATGGTGTATTCCAATGTGACCAGTGTTGAGGCAAATGCATTCAGAGGCTGCAATAATATTAATAAGGTTTATTATGCGGGGCCGAAATATAAATGGACTCAGATTAAAATCGCAGGTGGCAACGAGAAGCTGACAGCGAATGTGGTCTTTAATGCAGGTGGTGGTGTTGATTCCAGCGTGGATACGAAGCTTTCAACGGATGATCTTTTCAGAAAGTATCCGGAGTTTCTGAACAATGCCGGTTTTGATAAGGTTACAGGTGATCTTCAGGGTGAGATGTTTGATGCGTTAAGTGCGGATACCAGTGCTACTTCGGGCTTTGGCACTTCAACATATTGGGCTACGGTTAAATCCAATATGCTGAACGGATTTGCGTATTCGATGTGTAATTTGTTTAATAAGGCGTATGGGACGGATTTTTCAGATGATAAACTGAAACAGAGTCTGGCTATGGAGCTTATTGTGGAAACTGCGGAGAGTTCTATGCTGACGTATGGTAACGATACTTTGGCAGAGGCTTATGATATCATTCATAATACAAAGGATCTTTCGGATCATTTCTTTGAAAATGGTGACACGAAATATCAGCTGGCTATGAAGCTGGAGGGTGTGACGCAGTATAGCAGAACTGAGCTTAATGATATGCTTGATTGGTTTTACAAGAAAAACGATAAAGGGGTTTCCAGGTGGGATACCATTGATAAAACTTTTAACAGTGCAGATGCTATTATGAGTGCTGGAGATTATCTGATGAATTTTCTGACGTTGGTTACGGTTGGACGGGATTGCCTTGACAGACTGAATTATCGGTTGCAGGAGGATTCTTCTTTGAAGAGGGGAATCGATCTTTTGAAGCAGTATTATGACCAGCCGCTGAAAACTCTGATGGTGGATTATGCGTCAGACAGGTGTATGAAGAAAGTGAAGAAGATGTTGACGAAGTCATTGACGAAGGTTCTGGATACAGTATGGACTCATAAGGGGTATACTGGCAGCTGTTATGTTGAGCTCGCGGAGCTGATCTTTAACGTTACCGGTACAATGATCCCTGGACCGACGATCGAGGGTTATAAGCAGGCATGGGTTTCGGTGTCAAATACGATGACTTTGAGAAATTCTGCTATGCAGCTTCGGAATGAGATCATTCAGGCGAAGAATAATGGTGGAGCTTCGAATCAGCAGATTGGGGATTATCAGCTACTGATGAGGACTTATCTGACTTGCCTGAAGAAGTCCGGGGGATATGTGGCGTCAGTTGTGAGGAATCCGTATGTTATGCAGGGGCATTTGGCTCGTTATGATAGTGCGTTGAATTATGAAGCTTATATTTCGGGATGTAAGTCTAATGCAGTGTATGGGAAGTGATTGAGGTTTAACTGGATCAATTAAGTCCTTTGCGGGGCTGCGAAAAGCGATAAGCTGTGGAGCAGTTATTCGGTTATGAGCAAGTAGCGAAGTGGATTGTGAATATCCGCTTGACATTTGTTCTTTTTGCTCTGGTGTCTGGCAGTGTTGTATTTGCTGGGCACCGGGGCTTTTTTGTTGGAGGTATAGAGGGGGCGCCAGAGGAAGGTGGAATTGGTCTGTGGGGATGCAGTCGGGGGTGTTGTTAAGGTTTTGTGGTGTGGAGGTATAGAGGGACGCCAGAGGAAGGTGGCATCGGTCCGGGCAGGGACTCCGTCGGGGGATACTACTAGGGCTCCGTGAGACGGCTAAAAGCATTGCGGCAGGGCCAGAACTCGCCTGCGGCTCAGACAGCAGACCCTGCCGCAATAACGCCGTCTCCCGCAGCCCAAGTAGTAATCACCCCTCCTCCGCAGCAGCCCGGCCCGATGCCACCTTCCTCTGGCTGACACTTCCAACCGACAGGAAAAAAACGGAGCATGGGACGGAAGCAAACATCAAAGAAATATCAAAGGATCCAGAATCCAGGAACCAGATCGCAGATCAGCACAGCATTACATCATAAATATCGAAGAATCCAGGAGCCAGATTGGCACAGCATACCACCATAAGTACCGAAGAATCCCAGAACCAGATCGCAGATCGGCACAGCGTACCACCATAAGTACCGAAGAATACAGAAACCAGATCGGCACAACGTTCCATTCTGAGTACCGCAGCATACAGAAAAAAGTCAACAACGCAGCACACACAACAACGAAGAACTACTTCCGTGCCCAAGAGGGTGGGGGTGCAGGGGGAGGGCCTTCGGGCCAATGCCATTTAGATAGAACATTTTGTAGATGATTCTTTATGTTACATTC
>NZ_JANGAA010000020.1:0-70618 GCF_024461705.1 Blautia sp. DFI.9.10 | reverse complement strand
TAGGTAACAAAAAATGCCGTATTTATGCGGCTTGTGGCGTTTCGCAAACGCCTATTTACCTTAGAAACAGTGAGGATACTTACACCTTCACTTTTAAGTTCACCAATGATAAGGAAGAAAAGGTAAACTTTAGCCATACCTTTACAAATAAGCGTGTAAATGCAACAATCGACCTGGTAAAAGAAGACAGCGAGACAGGAAACAGCGCACAGGGAGATGCCGTATTTGAAGGAGCCATTTACGGGCTCTATGCAAGGGAAGACATTAACCATCCGGATGGCAGGAGCGGAGTCCTTTATAAAAAGGACGAACAGGTAGCTACCCTGACGACCGATAAAGAGGGAAAAGCAAGCGTAAGCAATCTGTATCTTGGAAAGTATTATTTGAAGGAGATCACGCCTCCAGTAGGTTATCTTCTGGACGAAGAGGAGCATGATGTAAACTGTAACTACGAAGGAGACCAGGTAGAGACGGTAAAACGAAATACCGTTTCCAAAGAAGACGTGATCAAACAGCCATTCCAGTTGATTAAAGCAGCGGATAATGATAAGACCGATGCGGACCTTTTAAAAGGTGCCGGATTCTCTGCTTATCTGATCAGCAGCCTGACTGTAAAGGACGATGGAAGCTATGACTTTACAAATGCGACCCCGATCGTTCTTACGGAAGATGGAAAAACAGAAATGTTTACCGATGAACGCGGCTATGCGTGCAGCATCCCGATTCCTTATGGACGCTACATTGTCCGTGAGACCACAACACCGCATAATTTCATGCCGGTAGATGATTTTATCGTAACCGTAACCGAGAACAGCAGCACACCGCAGATATGGAGAGTCCTTTTGGACGATGAGTTCAAAGCAAAGCTTAAGATCGTGAAACAGGATGATGAGACCAAACAGCCGGTCCTCCTTGCCAATACAGAATTCAAAGTGTACGACCTGGATGCGAAAAAGTACGTGGAACAGGTAACGACCTATCCAAATACGGTTGTCCATAAATCCTATTTTACGGACGAAAATGGTTACCTGATTCTTCCGGAATCCTTAAAATGCGGAAATTACAGGATTGAGGAAGTGAGAGCGCCTGATGGCTACACCCAGAATACCCAGTATGTGGAGATCAAAGTTGATAAGAATACAGCTTATCAGATGGATTCCGTCAGCGGGGATGCCATCATTACCGTGACCTATGAAAACCATCCGGTCAAGGGCAAACTGGTGATCCATAAATCCGGTGAAACCTTAAAATCCTTTAAAAAGGATTTTGTATACGAAGAAGCTTCCCTGGAAGGGGCAGAATTTGAAATCTACGCAGCAGAAGATATTTTCACACCGGATCATCAGGTGGACGAGCAGGGAAACCGTCACGTGATCTATGCAAAGGATACCCTGGTAAAAACAGTGACCACTAATAAAAATGGGGAAGCTGTTATCAAAGACCTTCCGCTTGGAAAATACCGTGTGAAAGAAACAAAAGCACCGGCCGGATTTGTCTTAAATCCAGACAGTCAGGAAGTAGCCTTTATCTATAAGGATCAGAACACACCGGAGATCGAAGAAAAACTGGAATTTTCCAATGAACGCCAGAAAGTAGAGCTGAGTGTGGAAAAACGGGATGCTGAGACCGGAAAGGCTTTAAAAGGTGCAACCTTTGGATTATACAATAAAGAAGCAATTTCTTCCGGCGACAAGGTGATTGTAAAAGCAGATACACTGCTTCAGGAGATCACAAGCAACGAAAAAGGTAAGGCAGCGTTTACGCTGGATCTTCCGCTTGGCAGATACTATGTGAAAGAGCTGCAGGCACCGGCGGGTTATGTATCTTCTGATGAGATCCTGGAATTTGATGCCACATACCAGGGCCAGGACGTAAAAACGATCAAATTAAAATCCGTGAAGAAAAACCAGCCGACAACGGTAGAAGTAACAAAAGCAGATATCACGACCGGAACAGAACTTGACGGGGCTTCCATGAGTGTACTGGATAAGGATGGCAACGTGATCGATTCCTGGACATCCGTAAAGGATTCCCCACATGTGATCAAGCGACTTCAGGTTGGAAAAACTTACATTCTGCGTGAAGAGCTTGCACCATATGGCTACTTACGTGCAACAGACGTAGAGTTTACGATCTCTGATACTGCAGAAGTACAGAAAGTCAAAATGGAAGATGAAGTCCCGGTAGCAAGACTTCTGGTAAACAAGAAAGGGGAATTCTTAGACAGCGTATCCCTTCTTGACAATGCAAAAGGCATGATCGAGCACCTGTTCAACTATGTGACCGGAAACCTGACTGATGTAACCTTCAATGTTTACGCGGCAGAAGCCATCCGTGCAGCAGACGGGGTAAGTGCAGATTATTATGCGGCAGATGAACTGGTCGGCTCCATTACAACAGATGGAAATGGTATCGCCCAGATGGATAACCTCCCGCTTGGACGTTATTACATCGTGGAAAAAGAGACCGCACATGGCTACGTTCTGGATAATGAACCAAGATATGTGGATCTTACATACCGTGACCAGGATACACCTCTGGTTACTTATAGTGCCGACTGGCAGAATGCGCGCCAGAGGGTACAGGTGGAAGTCCTGAAAAAAGAAAAGGACAGTGACAAAGTACTTTCCGGGGCAATCTTTGGCCTCTATGCAGCAGACGACATCGTATCTTCAAAAGGAAAAGTACTCCTTGCGAAAGACACTCTGATCGAACTGAAGACCACAGATGAGGATGGAAAGATCCAGTTTGTTGCAGATCTCCCGATTGACAGCAGGTACTACATTAAGGAACTTGCCGCCCCGGATGGCTATGTGACAGACCAGGAACCGCAGGAATTCACTTTTGAGTACCAGGGCAGTGGAACCAGTGTTGCAGAGTATGCGTTCACCTTTGAAGATGAACAGACTACGGTAGAACTTTCCAAAGCAGACCTGACGGACAAAAAAGAACTTCCGGGAGCATCCTTAAAGGTAACAGATGAGGATGGAAATACGGTGGATGAATGGGTATCCAAAGAGGAAGCACATATCATCAAGGGCCTTATCGTAGGAAAGAAATACAAGATGACAGAAACAAAGCCGGCAGATGGTTATGTGACTGCGGAAAGTATTGAATTTACCGTCGAAAACACAAAAGAAGTACAGAAACACCAGATGCTTGATGATGTGACCAAAGTGGAAATCAGCAAGAAAGACATTACGGATTCCAGTGAGGTACCGGGAGCAAAACTGATCATCCTGGATAAAGATGGAAAGAAAGTTGAAAGCTGGACGTCCACGGATAAACCGCATATGGTCGAAAAACTTCCGGTAGGCGAATATACCCTTCGTGAAGAGCAGGCTCCGGATGGATACCTCATTGCGGAAGATGTGAAATTTACGGTAAAAGATACCGGAAAAGTCCAGAAAGTCAAAATGAAGGACGCACATCCATATGGAAAACTGGTCATCAAAAAGACCGATTCCACCAGTAAGGCAGCCCTTTCAGGAGCAGAATTTGAACTGCGTGAAAAGGAAAGCGGAAAAGTCGTAGAAAAACTGGTAACGGATAAGACCGGAACAGCGACAAGCGGCAAGCTTCCGATTGCTACTTATAAAAATGGAAAAGTAGAGAAAACCGTGGAATATATCCTGGTAGAGACCAAAGCACCAAATGGTTATGAATTAAGCAGCAAAAAAGAAGAGATCCGCTTTGAATACAAAGACGGAAAAACCAAGGTGATCGAGATCGTAAAAGAAATCAAAAACACCAAATCCCCTTCCGGTAGCACACCGACAGGAAACAGCCCGAAAACAGGGGACAGCACCAACATCTGGCTTCCGATCCTTCTGGCAGTCCTTTCTGCCTGCGGCATTGGCGGCGTGATCTGGTATAAGAAGAAAAAAGGAAATTAAGGAATACGGTTCAGGGCTGCTCGATTTACCGGCAGCCCTTTTTCCAGGAAGAATAATCGGAGGTTTGTATGAGATACATAAAAGAAATCATGATCGTGGCAGTCTGCCTGATGGTACTCAGTTTTTGCGTATGTACCGGTTTTGGCATTTACTTTATGTACCGGGAAGGTGTGCAGGAATATGAAGACCTGCGTACATACGTCAAGGAAACAGATGAGGATGACCACACAGAAGGAACAGACGGAAGCGATGGGAAACAGACCGTGGTTGATTTTAAGGCATTAAAAAAGATCAATCCGGATATCGTTGCATGGATCCGGATCCCAGATACCAGCATTGATTACCCGGTAGTTCAGGGAAACGATGACTCCTATTACCTGACACATACTTTTAAGAAGACAGAACATGTGGCAGGGGCCATTTTCCTGGATTCCGATAACAATGCCGATTTTTCTGATGACAAGAACATCATTTATGGTCACAATATGAAAGATGGCAGCATGTTCCGCGGACTTCGAAATTTCCTTGGCGATAAATTTTTAAAAGAACACCATATCCTCTATCTGTATCTTCCGGATGAAGGGGTATGGATCTTTGTGATCGTAAAATGCGAGTATACACCGGCAGATGGAGATGCTTTTTTACTTGGAACGCAGGAAGAAGTCCCGACGCTTCTGCTTTCCACCTGTGGAACAGATGCCTCCAAACGTCTGGTCATATGGTGTGAAAGGCAGGAAGAGAAAGGTGGGCAGATAGAATATTCTGACGAGGAAGCAGAAGTACAGGAAGCTACGGATGATCTTGCTTTCTTAGATGGGGAGTTTGTAGAAAACGAAACCCATGATTTTATTTAAATGTTTGCAGAAATTTAATGGATAATTTCTAAAAAATATAACATTTTAATTTTCAGGTCTTTCTGGATGGACAGGAACAATAATAGTCTATCCGGGAGGACCTTTTTTTTATTGCAAGAATGGCGTAAAATGGCACTTTTGATGGAAATACGATTGCAGAAAAATGAAAAAAGAAATATTAGTTCTGACTATCATGTCCAGTATGCCGCAAATCATTTGGAGAAGGCGAAGGACGTGTTTATGAAAGCGATGAAGATCCTCTGGATTTATATAGCCCAGTGGAAGGAAAAATAGAAATTAAACTGAGATGATAAAAAAATATAGAAAAAAGAATTGACAATTGTATTCTACAGTTGTAGAATACAATTAACTTCTACAGATGTAGAAAATAAAATTCTAGGAGAATCCACGATGAAGACAAAATTTATGACACTTATGACGGTAGCAACACTTGGGATTTTTTCAGCTGCAACGGTTATGGCAGCAGGAAATAACGATTTCTATACACAGCCGCCGGCTGGATCTGAATGGGAAAAAGCAGATACGGAAGGTACCTATGCAAGCTATACGAACGGAAATGATTATGTAAATATCTATAAATATTCACTGGAGGATGTCAAAACAGGGATTGCCAAATGCAATGACACATACGATGCCTGCTATCAGACAATTTATTCAGAGGGAAACAGCCTGTATATGGCAGTGGGATATGCAAAAGATGCAGATGACATCAGTGACGTCAGAAAATTTGTAGAATATATTTCGTATCCTGGAAATCCTTCACTTACCAGACAGGAGAATGAAAACCAGACCGATGATTCTTCTGATGATTCTGATAAGGCAACTACAGATACTGCCAGTCAGAAGTCAGGAGGAGATTCAGATTCCTCCGATACAGAAGAAAATGCTTCTGCAAAATCCTCGGACAGCAATGATGATTCCGATATCCTTTCTACCTCACCAATGACATTAGTTGACAGTGATGGAAATACCATTGAGATTAATTACATTCTTCACAAAGATTATTCTTGTGAATATCGTGGAGATGATGGAATGAACTATACCGATAATGGGGATGAGACTTATACCGACGAAAATGGAAATACCTACTCAGCTCTGAATGATGATACTCATCATCTGGGACATACGTTGGAACAGCATGACCTTCAGGATGCAAACGGTAATACTGTGACGGTTACGGAAACTACAAATGGTGATTATTATTTCCAGGACGAAAATGGTACAGGATTTACGGACAATGGAGACGGGACATGGAGTGATGAAAATGGCAGCAGTTATACAGAAATAGACTGATAGTGGTCAGTAGCTGCAGGAATGGCAAGGGCATTTGCAAATTGTGCAAAAGCCCTTGCCATTTCCGTGAACCGTGGTAAAATAGAGTTATTCCTACATTTGTAGAAAATATGTAACAGGAGGTATGAAAAAGTGAAAAAAACTTACCAGAGACTTCCGGAATCAGAGCTGGATATTATGCTCGTTCTTTGGAATAATACTCCGCCGATGACCAGACCGGAGATTGAGAAAGTGATCACTATGAAGAAAAAACTTGCATCAACAACAATTTTGTCATTGCTGACCAGATTGGAGAACAAAAATTTCGTGGAAGTGACGAAACAGGGAAAAATGAATCTGTATACACCCCTGGTTTCGCAGTCAGATTATCAGGCACATGAAAGCCAGAGTGTTCTTGAGAAACTTTATGGGAATTCACTAAAAAAGTTTGTAACTTCACTTTATCATGGAAAGAAGATCAGCTCGGAAGAAGTCCAGGATCTCAGTGAATTTCTTAAGAACCTGGAGGACAGGGAGGAATAGCGAATTATGGAGGTTTTCATTCTACACATTCTGAAACTGAATGTTATTGCAGCAGTAGTAATTTTACTGGTAAAAGTGCTTGCGACTCTGTTTAAAGGACGTGTATCAGCGAGATGGAAGTACCTTATCTGGCTGTTGATTACGATAAGCCTTTGTGTTCCGGTGCGCCTTCCGGCGAATCTGGCACTGGTGGATTTCAAAGTACTTAGAAGCAGTCAACAGAATACGCAAAGCCCGAAGATAACGGATTACGCAGTCAGACCAGAGGAAAGTCAGAAGATAACAGAAAACGTATCATCTGCGAGCAAAGACATGAAAAATCTGACAGAAATCCCGGAACAAAAGAGAACTGTCAGGTACGAATCAGATAAATGGCTGGGAATTGTGGCTTTGATTTTTGCTGCTGTCTGGCTGAGCGTAGCGGTACTTAAACTGACGGGAGAATTGCTGGCATATTATTTTTCTATAAGGAATCTGGAACGGATGAGTCTGCAGGTAAGTGATACGGTGAGTATTCAGATGTACCGTGCAGCGTGTCAAAAGAAGCACGTACGCAGAATACCGGAACTCAGGCAAAACGCAGGTCTTACCACACCGCTTCTTGCAGGACTTTTACATACAAAATTGTATCTACCAGCAACCGGGTATTCAGCAGAAGAAAGAAAACTTATCTTTTACCATGAACTTACACATTATTGCCATCGGGATCTCTGGTATAAGATGCTCCTTCGAATCTGTGCATCGATATACTGGTTCAATCCCTTTCTTCTTATCATGCTGAAAGAAGCGGATAAGGATATTGAGAATCTGTGTGATACAGCAGTTGTTCGCAGAGTTAATAAAAAGGAACATAAATTATATCGACAGCTGCTTCTCAGGACAGTAGCCATGGAAAATCAGATTCCATATGTGACAGCAAGTCTTAATGACAGCGAAATGGTGTTTAAAGATCGGATTCTGTATATGGTGAACATTCGGAAACTCCGCAAAGGAATTCTTCCGGGAATTCTTGTGACGCTGCTGCTTGCAGGCGGTAATCTGGTATTTAATGTCTCTGCCGGGACAGATACAGTTTCAGTAGAGACGGAGAAGTCTGGTATTGAAAAAAATGCAGATCCAGAGAAAAATAATGTACCGGATTATGCACCATTTTCTGAAATGGTAACTATGCAGAAAGCTGCTGAAACCCAGGACGAAGGAGGAGTGACAGAGAATACAGATACAGAGGATTCTGTAGACGAAGAGGAAAAAGCAGATGCGGAAACAAACGATGAACCTGCCATGGAAAACAGCGGACAGGTAAGTGAAACGACCGATGATGGAATTACCTCTGACAACAACGGGTCTGTTTCATCTTATGAAAATCTGCCAGCAGGCGTACCATATACCAGTGGATTCAGTACTACTTCCGGTGTAGCATCAATTGTAGCACCGGGTGGAGGAGATGAAGAATCCAGAGTTCTTTACGATAACGGAGATGGGACCTATTCTGATTATTATGGGAGCCGATACAGTTATCAGGGAGATGGAAACTGGGCAGATGCCAATGGAAATTCATATCGTACCTGGAATGACGAAGGTTATCATTTCGGAAACCAACTGGAACAGCATGAACTCCAGGGCAGTAACGGTACTGTTAATGTAATAGAAACAACAAACGGAGATTATTATTATTGTGACGCAGATGGGGTCGGATACACAGACAATGGTGACGGCACCTGGACGGATGAGAATGGGAACATCTATACAGAATAAAGGATTTGTCCGATCGATGCATATTCAAATGATATTATTTCAGAAGAGGTATTGTATATGACCTACAATTTAGTAGAAATTCAGAAAAGACAGGAATCTACTGACAAATTTGTTCAGAAAGTTGGTAAAACTTTATGGCATTACACTTCTTTTCCAGCCTTGGATGGAATTTTAAGGAAAAAAAAGATTTGGTTTGGCAGCGCAACGAATGTGAATGATGCAAAAGAAGTGATTGGGTTTATTGATAACCTGAAGCAGAACATTGAGAACGGTCTTACCCAAAACAATATAAAACCCAAATGTGATGTTGATAAAATATTTAAAGAAATATATGACAGAACATCGCAAAAACACCTTTTTATGTTCTGTTTGTCACAGGCATTAGACGATGCAGCTCAATGGGACCGCTATGCCGATCATGGACGTGGTGTTGCAATAGAATTCAATACCGAAGCATTGCACAACCTGTTATATTATCATGGGATGATCATTGGCGAACAGTATTATACTCAGGAGACCAGGGATCATGAATTATACAAATTATTGTCTTCATATATTTCCACTGGAATTCTGGAAGGATTTTCCAACTTAGATGGATTCATTGATAATTTAGCATTATGTGCCCTTATTCACAAACATCCTACATTTACTGCTGAAAAGGAAATCCGAATCGCACCATATTTTGTAACGGACAACGATCCTCATATCGAATACAAAACATTCAATATAATAAAAGAGTTCTACATTTTAGATTTACAAAAAGTCTTAGAAACAGAAAATATGCACAGGGAAGATATTATCAATTCAATTATTATCGGACCACGTTCATCCCAGAATCCAAAAGATTTGGAAAACTACTGCAGACATCTTGGGTTGCATAAACTGGCTCAAAATATAAAAGTATCTGATTGTCCATTGCGTTAATAGATAAGAGGTTCCACTTACAGTGTGGAATCTCTTTTTCTGTCGAAACTCATTTAATGATTTTTGTTGTTGTCGGTTGCTTCATATAGTACACTGTCGTTATAATTATTAACCGGCAATGGAAAGAATGAGGAAATCGTATTGGATACCACAGATTACACTTCATGTGCAGAGATCGAAGAAGCAAAGAAAGCGTTTTTCGAAACCAAAAGGAATCGAAAAACGCTTTTTCATATATGACATATAAAAAAATGGGATCATAAACGATAGCATATTATTTGCGAATATCTACTAGTCCCTTTTTCAGTATATATTCAGAGAACTCATATGAAGCTCCGTCTCCAGTCACATTCAGATACAGATTTTTGAGGTCGCTTTCATTTACGATCCAGGCCATGTTCAGCTGTACACTTTCGCCTGGTTTTATAGAGGAAATGTAGTTTCCACCATTGCCATAATTTTCAGAGACACTATAATATACCATTCCTCCAGTCTTTGCCACGCCGTCCCAGCTAATGTAGTCATAGCCATCGCCGGCCTGTTCTGTTGGAATGTAAAGCTGTACTTTTCCATTTTCCTTAGTCAGGGTCAGTAAAGCACCAAGATAAAGCATATGGTCGATTTCCTCATTTGAATGATTGGTATAGGTAACTGTAACATAGACCAGTTTCTGATTCACTTCCTCTGACTTCACAATTTCATCCAGGGAATCGATTCCGTCGCCAGATTTCACATAATTCAATGTGTTTGTAGATAGCTTTCCATCAGCATCAATGGCTTCCGCCCATTCTTGTGGTATTTTGTCCGGATCGAGAAGCTGAAGATCATCAGAAATTTGAACAGAATCTACCTTTGCAGAAATCGTTTTTTCCAGATATTCACCATTTGTGTTTTCACCAATCACATCCAGATCAAAGGTGTCACCAATTTGGTAAATGGGTAGCTTTTTCTCATTTACAGAAGTACTTATTTCATCATTATCATCTTCTGTCTTTTCAGATATCATCTCTCCGCTCCATGTAGGCAATCCGGCGGTCTTTACCATAGTCGTGTTTCCCTCAATCACCAGATTTTCTGCAACTTTTATGGCTTCATCCTTTGACACATCATCTCCGATGTAGATCATAAGCACACGATATAAATCCGGGCAGACAAGATAAATTCTCTGGTTAAGAGCCCCGTTTTCGGTAATGCTATTATATTTGAGATATATCCCCTGGTATTTTCCAAATGTACGCTCTTCACTATCAATAACATTCTGATCCTGTACTACCTGTCCCAGATCATTTTTATCCAACAGGACAAATGAAAAACTGAACCCGCCAGTCATGCCATGCTCAGGATATTGGAGATGGTACTCGTCAATCCAGCTCATGCCCTCCGGAACATATTTAGCAGACAGATCTACCTCTGGGACCTCATCTGGAAGCACGGTCTTCTTTGCTGCATCACCAGCATCAATTTTGACTGAAACACCATAAGAACCCTGTTTTTCCAAAAACCAGTGATACAGATTTACTCCTGCATATACTGCCGTGGAAACTGCCAGTGCACACGCAGCTGCCACTGCGGCAACTTTCGGAGCTGTCCATCGTTTTCTTCTTCGCAGATTCGCCACTTTATTATCCGCCAGCTGCTTTGCTACCTCATTTTGAATCATATTATGGATAAAATCCGGTGTTTCGGGAATATCGTTTTTCATATCTTCTAATCTCATATTGACACCTCCTGTAATTCCTGCCTTAATTTTCCTCTTGCCCTTGCAAGTCTCTTTTGAACGGCACCTTCCGATATTTCAAGGATCTGGGCGATTTCTTTTACACTGAAATCTTCTATATAGTATAGAATAACGGGTAAACGCAGTTCCTCTTTTAAGGAATTTACGGCTGTATACAATTCACTGTAATTCTTTGTTTTTTCTGATTCCGGTTCCTGTCTGTCAGCCAGATTTTCCAATGGGATAAATTTACTGGATTTACGCACAAGGCTGTAACATTCGTTGATTAAGATACGGATTAACCAGGTCCGGGCATAGTTATCGTTTTTTAATGTGCCGACGTTGGAAAAAGCCTTCACAATTGTTTCTTGAATAGCATCTGCACAGTCATAGTCACTAAATAAAATTGTTTTTGCAGTTGAGTATAATTGTCTTTCTGAATCTAGGATCAGAGATCCAAGTTGTTCCTTTGTCATTTAAACACCACCTTTTTTTTTGCCAGCCAGCATTTTCTTAGACGTGCAGAAATCAAAAATATCCCTAATAATTTATTCTTTTTCTTATAAATGGACAAGTTCGTGGTTTTGCACAAAAAAATGTCTACTTTCGATAGTATTCCATAATAAAAGCAATAAAACAAGCATTTGCAAAGGGACATTGTTATAATTAAATTTGTTCATGGGTGTTATTTGTGATTACTTTCATGCTAATATGCTAATGTGCATTATCATATTAGCATGAAAAAAAATTAGGAAAATCTTAATAATTTCTCATGTAATCCATTGTGAATTTAGATGCTGTATTTGTTATACTTAATCGAGTACAAGCAAAAAGGAGAGTTGAAAATATGTCTGAAAAGATATTGATTATAGATGACGAGCAAGATATAGCGGATCTGTTGGAGGTCTACTTGAAAAACGAAAATTACATCGTTTATAAATTTTATTGCGCAACGGATGCCATGTCGTGTATTGAAAGCGGCGACATTGATCTTGCCATTCTGGATATTATGCTCCCGGATATGAACGGTTTTTCACTTTGCCAGCTTATCCGAAAGAAATACACTTATCCAATCATCATGCTAACGGCTAAAATTGAGGAAACGGATAAAATAACGGGGCTGACATTGGGAGCGGACGATTATGTGACAAAACCTTTTCGCCCACTTGAAGTAATTGCCAGAGTGAAAGCGCAGTTAAGACGTTACAAGAAATATTTGCCCAGTATCATCACAGAGAAAGTTCCATCGGAACTTTCCTATAACAAATTGTGCCTGAATGTGCAGACCCATGAATGTCTGTTAGACGGTGAGCCGGTTTCTCTGACACCGACAGAATTTTCTATCCTCCAGGTTCTTTTGGAAAGTGCCGGGAATGTTGTAAGCATTGAGGAACTGTTTCATGCAGTTTGGAAAGATGAATACTACTCTAAAAACAGCAGCACAATTACTGTGCATATCCGGCATCTGCGTGAGAAACTGAAAGATACTTCCGATACTCCGCAGTATATTAAAACGATTTGGGGTGTTGGTTACAAAATTTAAGCGAAAGGAGTACGCTATGAAAAGAAAATCAAATTGCTTTGTAACCATTTTATTCTTAATTTATCTGGCACTTTTGGTTTGGATCATACTTTTTAAACTACAATTTTCAATCAGTGATCTGGATAAGATAAGAAGTATAAACTTTATTCCTTTTCACTATGACAAGGAAATCGGAGCAGCATTTCACTTAACAGAGGGGCTCGATAATTTCTTGATTTTTGTGCCTATGGGTATTTATCTTCAAATGCTTCTGCCAGGAACAAAATTATATGTGAAATTCATGCTGATTGCTGGAACAAGTTTTTTATTGGAAACTATGCAGTATATCTTAGCAGTCGGACGTTCTGATATTACTGATGTACTCACAAATACGGCAGGTGGTCTTTTGGGGCTTGCTGTATATTCGATGACGGCTCGGTTAATCGGAAATAGAATAAAAGCAAACAGACTGTTTTCCATTCTGGCAAGCATAGTAAGTGTTGTCGTGATTGGACTGCTTGGCTTAATTCTGTTTGCTAATCGGTAGGAGGTGTATTCTCATGTCGAAGAAAGAAATGACAACAGAAAAGCGCCTTAAAGTGCGCTTATATCTATCATTGCTGATTTATACCGTTGTTGGATATGGTTTGACCCTTCTCTTGGACTACATCTTTTCAAAATTTGACAACGATATTTTTGCATGGATCTACTGGAGGCTTGGTCCGCTGTTTATTCTGTATCTGGTGATAGGCTTTGTATGTATCTTCAATTACTATTGGAAAAAGCCGTGGGACTATCTGGATGAAGTAATTGACGCAACCCAAACGGTCTATGAGCAGAACAGTCATACAGTATCGTTGTCTGATCCTCTGAAAGAACTGGAGGAACAGCTCAATCAGATCAAAATGTCTGTTCTGTTAAGCAAGCAGGCTGCAAAGCAGGCTGAAGAAAAGAAAAATGAAATTGTCATGTATCTGGCACATGATATACGCACACCTTTAACAACAGTGATCGGTTATTTGAGCCTACTCCATGAAGCCTCTGATATGCCTGAGCAGCAAAAGGAAAAGTATGTCAAGATCGCGTTAGACAAAGCAGAGCGCCTTGAAAGACTTATCAATGAGCTTTTTGAAATTACCAAGTACAATGCACATACGGTCATTATCAAAAAAGAAAATGTAGATTTGCATTGTCTGATTGCGCAGGTAATAGATGAAATATACCCGACACTCTCTGCAAATGGCAACACGGCGGTATTTACTGCGGAGGACAACTTATCTGTGAACGCTGATCCCGAAAAGCTGGCGAGAGTTTTCAGTAACCTTTTACGAAATGCCGCGTCATATAGTTACCCGCAGACAGAAATCACTATATCCGCCAAACGGTTAGAGCATGATATTCAGATTACTTTTGAAAATCGTGGGGAAACAATCCCGGAGGAACAGCTTAACAGTATATTTGAGAAATTCAATCGCTTGGATGATGCCCGGCTTTCTAATACAGGTGGTGCGGGACTTGGTCTTTCTATTGCGGAAGAAATTATACATTTACATGGTGGAAAGATTACTGCATCCAGTCAAAACGAAACTATAGACTTTGTGATTACATTACCCCTTTCCGCTTAGGAAAATAAGACTGTGATCTTAGGAATTACTTAGGAATTTAAGCGTGTGATTTTTGAGATTGAAAAGCCTTTGTTCGGTACAATGATTATCGAACAAAGGCTTTTTATTGTTCAGCCGAAGCAAAAGAAAGGAGTGTAAGCATGGAACTGAAAATAGAGCATTTAAGCAAGCAGTTCAAAGACAAAACAGCAGTAAATGATGTCAATCTGACATTGACTCCCGGCGTTTGGGGACTTTTGGGGGCGAATGGTGCAGGGAAAACCACGCTCATGCGCATGATTGCTGATATTATGACACCAACCAGCGGAGCAGTTTACTATGACGGAAAAAACATTCGAGAGTTAGGTGAAGTCTACCGAAGCAAGTTTGGCTTTCTGCCGCAGGATTTTGGGTATCACCGGGATTTTACGGTCAAAGATTATTTGGAGTATATAGCTGCGCTGAAAGATATTCCCACAAGGGCAACTACCAAAAAGATCAATCATTTGTTGGACATTCTTTCGCTCTCCGATGTGAAAAAGAAAAAAATCTCCAATCTGTCAGGTGGCATGAAGCGTCGTGTTGGTATTGCGCAGGCTATGTTGAACGACCCGGAGATACTTGTCATGGACGAACCGACAGCAGGACTCGATCCCGGAGAGCGCGTGCGTCTGCGGAATTTCATTTCCGAGTTTTCGCATGATCGAATCGTGTTGATTTCCACCCATATCGTATCTGACATAGAATATATTTCTACGCGCAACGCAATTATGAAAGCCGGAGAAATTGTTGATGTCGGAACTACCGCAGAACTTGTCAAGCAGATTGAGGGCAAGGTTTGGAATTGCACAATTCCGGCCTCAAAGCTGCCGGAATGTGAAATGCGGCTGCACATTATCAATCAGCGAGGCGAAGATCACAATCAGGTTTCTATTCGTTATCTGTCCGAACACTCGGAAATTGATGGATCTGTTACAACGGAACCACGATTGGAAGATCTGTATCTGTGGTTGTTTCCGCAGACAGACTTGGAAAAGGAGGAGAGATAATATGCGACTCTTTAGACTTGAAATAAAACGTATTTTGAAGTCACGGCGCACCCTGATTATACTTGCAATCGCACTTTTGCTTTCCGTAGCCATGGCATACCTGCCTATTTCATTTGAGGGTATTAACCGTCCAAACGAAGATGGCACGGTTACAGAATTAGACGGCTTGGCAGCGATCAAGTACAAACAAGATTTATATAAAACATCCGCTGGTGAAGTGACCCCGGATAGGATCAAATCGGCTTTGGAAACTTATCAAAGCTGCGTTCGAGAATATGGGCCAGTCGAGGAAGAGGGCTTTCCTCTGGCTGTATTTATTGAAAAAATCGTCCCGTTCCGTCACTTGCTGATGGGTCTGCCCGAAGCGTTTGCTGATCCATTAACAGGCATTGGTGCTGATTTAATGGATATTGACCCGAATGACATTGACGGAGCCTATTATGAAAAGTGCGCAGAACATTTACAGGATGTCATGCGGAATGAGCAAAGAGAAAACGAAACCGCACAACAGAAAGCTCTTGAAAAATATTCAGAACTTGATACGCCATTTTATCTTCATTCTGGAATTTCTAAAGATGCATTTGATTATATTGAGTTTTATATTTTGTTCCTTGCTATTTTGTGTGTGGCAATCGCAGCTCCTACTTTTGCCGGAGAATATCAAACGGGCGGTGACTGCATCCTGCGAACCACCAAATACGGGCGTAAACAATTAGCAATTACCAAAATTCTGGCAGCATTTACACTTTTCGTTGTTACTTTCCTTGTCGGGATCACGGTACACATTCTGATTTTAGATGCAGCGTTCGGGACGGATTGCTTAAAAACATCGTTTCAGATGCGATACTCTATCATTAACCTGCCAAACATCAATCTGGGGCAGTTGCAGATCATTCTCGCAGCAGCGGGCTTACTTTCTGTATTAGCAACGGTTAGCTGTACGTTGTTCCTGTCTGCAAAATGTAAAGACACATTGACAGTTTTGCTGATCTCTATTGTAGTTCTTCTCATGCCGTTTTTTGCTTATGTGGCGATGGGAGCAACATGGCTCTCTACCATACTTCCATCTGCCGGAATTGGTATGCAGAACAATTTCCTTTGTCAGCTTGCAAATTTCAATTATCTGAATATCGGTGGGATGAGTTTCTGGACACCGCATATTATTTTGCTTTCGGCAGGAATTGAATTATTTGTGTTTACATTCTTGGCGATTCATTCCTATTGCAGACATCAGGTAGCATAAAAGAAGTTCAAAATAGAACGAATTGATTATCTGCCGCACGACGGCAAAAGAAAAAGCAGACAATTTGGAACGACGGCTTTGATTTTCAGAGCCAGCGTTTCTTTGTGGCAACACAAACCTATGATGAATTTTCTGGAAATATTGTAGTTAATAGCATTGTTTATGCGTTGAAAATATCTGAAAAATTGATGATAGTAGAAATATAATATTAAAATAAAAAATAATATAAAAAATTGTTTTACTATAGAAAAATATATAGTATAATACAACCATAAGAAGTGATAAAAAAATAACAAGTTGACCTAGCCAAACATAATAAGTTTTACTGTTGTGTTTGGCTTTTTTTATTTGATAGCCAGAGTGGGAAGTGAGGTGTCTACAATGATAATCTGTGTTATCTTTGATTTGGGAATGGCAGTGATTATGTTTTTATTTGGAATCAGTTTTGTAAAATCAAATGGAAAGGCCGCTGCATTTTTGTCTGGCTATAATATGAAATCTACGGAAGAACGAAAACAGTATGATGAAAAAGAAATGTGCAGAGTATATGGAAATCGGATGATGTGGATGGCACTGCCATTTGTAGCCGGTGCAGCCATAGATTTATTATACAGTGGAATCGGATGTTTTGCAGCGTGTGTAATATGGACCGTTCAATTTGTTTTATTGATGAAAGAACGTATGAAACGAGAAAAAATAGAAAAGAACATTTAGGCAAAAATTATATTCGAAAGAAGATATACAAGCTATCCAGGAACAGGATAATTCTCGGGAACAAGAGGAACTTTAATTACTTAAAGGAGATGACGTGAATATGAGATGTCCATATTGTGAAGGAAAAATGCGAAAGGGTCAGTTGCATGCGGTTGGCGCAGGGGCAGGACTGGAGTGGAAAGAAGGCTCTGAGAGTTTGCGGTTAAATACGGATCCAGAGTTGGCAGCAAGGATATCTGGAGACCGCATAGCTGCCTATAATTGTGATTTCTGCAGAAAGATTATTGTTTCTTACGAATATTGAGATTTTCAATTCTTTGAATTGTAATGACCGTAACGGGAAAGGATAAAAAGAGATAATAGAAAAATATCCAGAGGGCGAGGAAGGCCGGACATTTGGCTCTCTCGTATATGAGGAAGAAATGTATTCTATTGGAATTCCTACGGTTTTGTATAAGGAACTTCTGCTAATAGCAGAAGGTAAGGAAGAAAATTTACTGGAAAAACTTCTTGAAAAAATTTCTTCTAAGGAAACATATTTACTAGATATCGTTCCAGATGAGGCACTGTTATGGATGGTATAAGCAGCAGGAAATTAACATGGGGAATTTGCATCGTTGGAATTGCGATTGCAATAATAAGCTTCTTTTTCTTACCGGAGATTATTCCCGTTCACTTTGCTGGGAATGGAGTCGCAGATGACTTTGGCAATAAGACAGAAATTTTTTTAATGCCGATACTCCTTCTGGCTGTTACAATCTTGAGTGGTATAAAAAGTATAAAGTATGTTCTGATGCATTCGAAGACTTGGCTAACAGTTGGTCAATATAACCTAATGATTGATTGTGTTTTAGGAATTATATTGATCGCAGAAATTTTTATGATTTATGCTTCGTTTGTTTAAAGGCTGATCTATAAATAAAGAAGCAGATATATGGCAGTTTCTGGTTCATTGGGCAGGCTGTTTTATATCAAAGTGTGAAGAGGAGCTGGTTCATGATGAAAAAAGTAATTCCAATTATTTTATTTACGGTATCAGCAATATTGCTTTCTGCATGTGGCAGAAAAGAAGAACTGTACGAGATTCCTGACTTGTCACAGTACAAGACAGATTATGTAGGAGATTCTTCGAATGTTATAAATATTGTAAGTGGGCAAGAGTATCCGGAAGGATATTCTTATGATAGCATACAGATACAGTCTGAAACGAAGCCTTATGGATTAAC
Organism: Blautia sp. DFI.9.10; assembly: GCF_024461705.1. NCBI lineage: Bacteria > Bacillati > Bacillota > Clostridia > Lachnospirales > Lachnospiraceae > Blautia > Blautia sp. DFI.9.10. The sequence continues at coordinate 52,278 of NZ_JANGAA010000020.1, read as the reverse complement.
AGTATTTCTAAAAGTTGAGCCGTCTGCAGTTAAGATTGAAGATGAATTGCAAGTTAATGCGGATATGACATTTGATTTGATTGGTAATTTGGAAACACTTGATTATAAAATAGCGGATAGCAAGGAAATCATTGCATCGTATGAACGGTAGATCATTCAGTGGTTAATATTTTGTCTGCTATTATGTAGTAAGAAAAATAGGAAAGCGAAATATATATTTGGAGGACAGCAATGAGAAAATGCGAAAAGTGTGGAACAGTCATGAGAGCGGATTTAAGACTTAAAGTTAATGGCGGTGGCTATGGGATCGTTGTAGATGTAGATGAAAAACAAAAAACGACAACTATAGATGATGTTAAAGTTGCAGTCTGTCCAGAGTGTGGACATACAGAAATGTATTTAGAGGATTTAACTAAATTGAAGTAAAATTAGATATGATTGAAACAGGATAAAAAATTTTGATGGAATGCTTGTGGAGAAAATAAATATGAAAAAACTTAATTATACAGAAGATTTATTGAGAGTTATCTTCTTTTGGATAGGAACATTCTTTCTTGTTTCCGGTATCTTAAGTTTTCTTGGGATATTAAAACCAGCAGTAAACTCAGGTATTCAGAATCCAGATATGTTGGGAACTGTGTTTTCTATAACGGGGGTGCTTTTGTGTATAATAAGTGCTGCTCTTGGAATTTATACTGCAAAGCTTGATAAATTACATTTACAATTAATCGAAAATGGTACAAAAGTGAAGGGCTTGGTAGAAAAAGTATATTTGCAAAAATACACAAGATATAGAAGACAGATTCCATACAGGATTCTATATAGTTTTACATATCATGATAAAGTGTATTATCATAAAAGCCGTTTGGTATGGGAAAAGCCGGATCTTAAGAAAGGCGACTTGATTACCGTATATGTAAATAATCTTGGTAAATCAACAGTTTATAATTGCAATGAAGCGGTCTGATATCTAGCCTCTATATTTCGGAAAAATACTGCACGATTTGTGGTTTACAGAAGAGCAGCTTCAAAGAATGCTGAGGATGAAAAATGCAAATCCATCAGATGTATGGAAATTCAGAGATTATTAATTGGACAAATTGAAAGCTGAAAGGAAAACTGCCTATCCGTTTTCAGCATTGGCGGATCCGTCTGCTAATAAGTGGTTTAAAAATCAAAAAACGTGGTAAGAGTATTTTCATAATTCTGTTCAATTTTGTCTATGTTTTCGAGAATCCTGTTCATGTACAAATGCAACTAAATTAGAGTATAATAAGGGAAACCATTGAAACTGGGTTTCCGTAAAGGACATTCCTGTGATGGCAGGAATGTCCTTTACATATAGCGGTAAATTCTGAAGTAGTTGGCATAGAAGTTCATGAGGTAGTTGACGTATGCTTTAAATCTTTTCATTTCGTTTTCCTCCTTTCTTTATCTTACAAGCACATTATAATATCAGAAGACGTCTATTACTTGCCAAATGGGAAGAAAAAGTAGACAAAACTTGCAGGAGATTAATTGGAATGTACTGGTAAGAGCATCACAGACATTTGCCTGGATGCAGGAGTTGAGAGCCAAAGGACATTTAACCGGGTATCTCGTGAAAGATATAAAGTAACGTCAAGGGAATACCGGAATTTTTATCGTGAACAACATATAAGTCAGACCCAGGATGAAATATCTGGAATGGAGAAATAGGATGGCATTTATAATCTGTGTAGCAGCACTCATAATCATGATGTTTGTATTTACCCAAATGTTGTTAAGTTTCAGCAATAATAGTAGTGCGGCAGTTGAATCTGTTGATGCGACTGTAGTTGAAAAGAAGCAAGGAATCTATACCCATATGCAGTCTGAAGCACATGTACCTTGGTTTCGCGTTGTATTTGAGATGACAGATGGAAGTTTGATGGAATTTCAAATGCAACAGGGAGATTTTCGTGAATTGGAAAAAGGCGATCGAGGTATGCTGACTTATCAGGGAAATCGGTATATATGTTACCAAAAATATAAATTTAAAAGTGAAGCACAGGAGGAAGAAAAATGTTAAGTGAAAGCATTGCAAAACTGGTACAGTATGGGATTACAACAGGTCTGACACCGGAATGTGAAAGAAACTACACAACAAATCTTCTGCTGGATGTTTTTCATGAAGATGATTATGAAAAACCGGACAACATTGAGGAACCTGTTAATCTTGAAGAAACATTGGACGAATTGCTGGATGAAGCCGTAAAAAGAGGTCTGATTGAGGACAGTATTGTATACCGGGATTTATTTGATACCAGATTGATGAACTGTCTGATGCCACGTCCGGGTCAGGTACAAAAAGAATTCTGGGACAAATATGCAGAAAGCCCGAAGAAAGCTACTGATTATTTTTATAAGCTGAGTCAGGACAGCAATTATATCCGCAGGTATCGTGTAGAGAAGGATCAAAAGTGGAAGGTAGACAGTCCATACGGTGAGATTGATATTACCATCAATTTGTCCAAACCGGAAAAAGATCCAAAAGCAATTGCCGCGGCAAGGAATGTAAAATCCGGAAGTTATCCGAAATGTCTTCTTTGCCCGGAAAATGAAGGATATGCGGGACGTGTTAATCATCCGGCAAGGCAGAACCACAGAATTATTCCGATCACAATCAATGATACTCCTTGGGGATTCCAGTATTCTCCGTATGTGTATTACAATGAGCATTGCATTGTGTTTAACTGCCAGCATACTCCAATGAAAATCGAGAGAAATGCATTCATTAAACTGTTTGATTTTGTAAAACTGTTTCCGCATTATTTCCTTGGATCTAATGCAGACCTGCCGATCGTAGGTGGTTCGATCCTAAGCCATGATCATTTCCAGGGTGGACATTATACATTTGCAATGGCAAAAGCACCAATTGAGCAGCACGTGGTACTTCCGGGATTTGAAGATGTAGAGGCTGGAATTGTAAAATGGCCATTATCTGTGCTTCGTATTCGACATAAAGATTTCAACCGTTTGGTAGATCTGGCAACACATGTGCTGGAAGTATGGAGAGGCTATACCGATGAAAAAGCATTTATTTATGCTGAGACCAATGGAGAACCACATAATACAATTACACCAATTGCACGTAAAGTAGGTGATACCTACGAACTGGATCTGACATTAAGGAACAACATCACAACAGAAGAACATCCGCTGGGAGTGTACCATCCGCATGCAGAATATCATCATATTAAGAAAGAAAATATCGGTCTGATCGAAGTTATGGGACTTGCAGTTCTTCCGGCCAGATTAAAAGGTGAGATGGAACTTTTGGAAGAGTATATTCTCGAAGGCAAAGATATTTCTTCAAATGAACAGATTGAGAAACATGCAGAGTGGGTTAAGAAGTTTCTTCCGAAATATCCGGAAATCACAAAAGAAAACATCCATGGCATTCTTCAGAAAGAGATTGGAATCGTATTTACCCATGTTCTGGAAGATGCAGGAGTATACAAATGTACGACCGAGGGAAGAGAAGCATTCATGCGTTTTCTTGAAACATTATAAAAACTGAAATAAAAGGATTCTTTGGGAAATGGGAGGTAAGTGAAACCTCCCATTTTTTTAGGGCAGCTACTCTTAAGAAGCATGGATCGGGCAGTTGCATTATACGAAAGTATGGAATTGCGGGGATTCCATGGGGAATTTTATTATGCAGAGAAAGCATATAACAAACTTGCATCCTGGGGATATGTGATTTTCTGGGTATCAGTATTTATTTTGATGAGAACATGCTCAGTCACAGTGCTGCTGGGAAGAATGTTTGTATAGAAAGTGTAGACGAAAATAATAAAATTTGAAAATGTAGTATTTGGATATGGAGAAGAGAAAAATGCCTTGAATTATGTGTCTTTCCATATCAGTAAAGGAGAACAGGTGGGGCTGATCGGAGCCAATGGTGCAGGGAAGTCTACGCTAATGAAGGCAATGCTGGGACTGATCCCTGCAAAGGGAAAGATCACTGTTGATGAAACAGAAGTAAATCAGGAAAATTCAAGTAGAATCCGGCAATGCCTGAGGTATGTGTTTCAGGATTCTGATAATCAGATGTTTATGCCGACGGTTTATGAAGATATGATATTTGGACCATTAAATTATGGTAAGAGCAGAAAAGAAGCAGATCAGCTTGCCAGGGAGGCCTTGGAAGAACTGGACCTTATACATTTGAAAGACCGCCAGAATTATAAGATGTCAGGTGGCGAAAAGAGAATAGCTGCCATAGCCACCATCCTTGCAATGAACCCAAAGGTAATGCTGATGGACGAACCATCAACAGCATTAGACCCAAAGAACCGGAGACGGCTGATACGGATCCTCGCAGAAAAGAGCAGCGTAAAATGTTTTGTAGAAATCAGCTTACTGTTTGTAAAAGAAAATGTTTTTTCCAGCAGCCCTGGTTATTTTTTATTAAATCGGAGATATTAAAATCAGACGATTTAAAAAATATGTCTGAATGCTGTTTATCGTTAAAAACAGGGGGCATGGATGGGAAAAAGAAAAGAGATAACCGGTAAGGATAATGGAAAGCAAAAAATGTGGACAATAATCACTGTCATCATAGTGTTCTTTGCTATGGCTGGCTATGCAGGAATGTCTTATTACTATTCAGACAGATTTTTTCGGGGAACAACGATCAATGGAATTAACTGTTCTGGAAAAACATCGGAAGAGGCAGAACAGGCGGTTGCTAAAAAAGCAGAGGATTATCTGCTGGAAGTAAAGGCAAGAAATCTGAAATCACAGAGTATCAATGGAAAATTGATCGGATATCGTTATGTTTCGGATGGCAGTATTTCCCAATATCTGGATGAACAAAAACCATATAAATGGGTTCGGGGATTTTGGAAAAAACAAAATTATACAGCCAAGGAAAACATGACCTATGATAAAGTGAAGTTAAAAGAACAGCTGGAAAAACTGGAATGTGTAAAAAAAGAGAATCAGACAGCACCAGAAGATGCATATGTAGCTTATAAAGATTCGAAGTTTGAAATCGTACCGGAAACAGAAGGGAATACCCTGGATTTCAATGGAGCTTATCAGGCACTGTCAGAAGCGGTTGCTAGCAAAAAAAGAACGATTGACCTGAATAGCTGTCCGGCTGTTTATGTAAAAGCGGCAGTACTGAAAGATGATCCAGATCTTAAAAATTCATTGGAAGAATGCCAAAATCTGATTCGGACCAAAATCGTATATATATTTGGAGAAGAAACGGTAACATTGGAGGGAGACGAGATCAGAAAATGGCTTATTTTTGATGAGAGAGGACGGCTGCAAAAAAATGAGGATGAACTGAGACAGTGTGTGGCAGAATATGTGGCACAGCTGGCTGCCACACATGATACCGTAAATACAGAGAGGGAATTTTGTACAACAAGCGGACGTACTGTTCAGGTGTATAGTTCCGTTTATGGATGGAAGATCGATCAGGAAAAAGAAATAGAAACCATTATGCAGGAAATGATTGCAGGAGTACAGATAAGCCGGGAACCGGTATACGCTATGCGGGCAAATGCACGGGGAATGAATGATATAGGCAGCACGTATATTGAAGTGGACCTGTCTGCACAGCATTTATATTACTATCAGGATGGTTCTATCATTTTGGAATCGGATATTGTGTCAGGAGATATGCAGTATGCAAAACGGCAGACACCACCGGGAATTTTTCAACTGTATTACAAGAAAAGTCCATCTGTGCTGAAAGGAAAGATGCTGGAAAATGGGAAATATGAATATGAAAGACCAGTAACTTACTGGATGCCTTTTAATGGGGGGATTGGATTTCATGATGCTTCATGGCAGCCATACTTTGGAGGAAATCGTTTCCGAGAAGGTGGTGGATCCCATGGATGCATTAATCTTCCGGCGGACAAAGCGGCAGAACTTTATAATAGGATAGACGAAAGTGTGCCGATTGTCTGTTTTTATTAAAAATGGGCAGGATATATAGTTTTATATAGAGGTTTGTTTATAAAATGGAAGATCTTAAATGGTCTTCTGTTTTTTTTATAATTATCAGCAATAATTTCATGGAAGAAAAGTGTGTATGTTCCGTCCAGATATGGAAAGAAGTCTTTGACCATTTTGACCGGGAACCGAAAAAAATCGAGATAAATGAGATTTATTCGATTGATGAAGATGCAAAGGAAACCTTGCAGGAGAAGATCAAGAGGATGCTGGTTACAGAAGCAAAACGAATGGTAGTGTATAAAATTAGGTGGATGTAATTGAGAAAAAAATATGATATCATGTTAGTAACAAAACGGAAATTATGGAGGAATAGAGTGTGAAAAAATGCAAATATTGTGGCAAAAAACTCAATGATAATTTTGAATTTTGTAACAGTAAATGTGAAAATTATTATGAAAAGATGATGGATAAAGACAGCCATAAAATCAAGTATTTTACATTAGGCATTATTTTGGGATTCTTAGTTATGTTTTATGGCATTATTTCTAACAATAATGTCTTTATAATAGGAATTGGGATTGTAGTAATGGGTATAGATGTTGTTTTATTGCCATTTACAACTCCTGAAACAATTAATTTTCTAGGATATCAAAAGTCAAAATTCGCAGGAAGAATATCAGGCATATTGATTATAGCAGTTGGAGTATGGATGTGTTTTATTCAATGATAAATCCCAGCCTGCAAAATTGAAAATAAATTGAAAGTTACGAAATCGGAGGAGTTAATGATTATGTGGAATGAATTAGGTTTAAGCGGGGGAACCGCAATTATTATTTTGATTGCGCTGTATTTCGTCATCAAATGGGCAGTGAAAAATGGAATCAAAGAAGCCTACAGTGCCATTACTGGAAAGAAAACGGAAGAAGATGTCAGAAACGAAAAAGAATTGAAAGAACTCGGATTTGAGTTAGAAGATAAATAAAAGTTTATAGAGATGATGAAAGCATAATAGAATTAGCTGGCATGTGGGAGTGATCGAATGAGTTGGTTAAATATATAGTACGAAAGTAATTTGAGAAAAAATGATAAAAGGGATGGGATGAAAGCTCTTGCAGTTTACTGCTTAATCATGTGCAGTGCTTTCTGTCAGGGCTGGCTTTATACAACAAATATAAATGTTATTGTGCTGAATTTATCACAGATATGGATCCCTTTGATTTTGACTGCTGGCTTCTTTTTATTTTTTTACTGTAGCAAAGAGAACATTAGAAGTATTATTCAGAGGGTACATACAAACAAGATTATTTGGACTCATAAACAGTCAGTGGATAGTTGGAATAATCAATTCTGTTCTTTTTGCTTCTTGTCCAAAGAGAAAGAAAAGGTAGATTAGAAAGTGTTTTTTACAGGCAGGTGATTAGATGAATGATCAATTCTTACAAGGAGTATTATTCGATTGGAATAGAATTGATAACGATAGTTATTTAACAAAATATAACAAGAATTCTCCTTCCTCTATAGGTGGGAGATGAATTGTAGATCTGAGCATAAATGCTCAAAAGAATTTTATAAACAAAAAAGAAAACACTTGTTCGCGTGTTGGAATTGTATTATAATAATAAAAAGAGAACATATTGTTCAAAAAACGATGATTGAAATCATTCATATGTAGGAATAAGGTGAGAAAAATAAATCGGGCAGTAAAAATAAGAATCTATCCAAATGCAGAACAACGTGTGCAAATAGATAAAACAATCGGTTGCAGTCGCTTCATCTATAATTGTATGCTTGCTGACAAAATGGAACATTATAAAAAAGAAAAAAAGATGTTAAGGAACACACCAGCCAGTTACAAGAAAGAATATCCCTGGCTGAAAGAGGTGGATTCATTGGCGTTAGCAAATGTACAGATGCATCTGGAAAGTGCATTCCATAAGTTTTTTCGTGAACCATCTGCAGGATTTCCGCGTTTCAAATCAAAGAAGTCATCAAGGAAATCCTATACAACAAACGTGGTGAATGGAAATATCTTTCTGGAAGGGAAATATCTGAAACTGCCTAAGATGACGGCTGTCAGAATAAAGCTTCACCGTCCGGTATCAGAAAAATGGAAACTGAAATCTGTGACAGTCAGCAGGGAGCCATCCGGAAAATATTTTGCCAGTCTTTTGTTTTGCTGTGAAAACCAAACAGCAGAAAAAAGACCGGCAGAAAAATTTATTGGGATCGATTTTGCGATGCAGGGAATGTGTGTGTTTTCTACCGGTAAAAGAGCTGAATATCCGATGTTCTATCGAAATACAGAGAAAAAGCTTGCGCGGGAACAGAGAAAGCTGTCCAGATGTCAGAAAGGCAGTCAGAATTATAAGAAACAGAAGAAAAGAGTTGCACTGTGCCATGAAAAGATCCGAAATCAGAGAAAAGACTTTCAACATAAACTCAGTGCCAGTCTTGCCGAGAGCTACGATGCAGTATGCGTGGAAGATCTGAATCTGAAAGGGATGGCAGGAGGACTTCATCTTGGAAAAGGCGTACATGATAATGGATATGGCCTGTTTCTGTCTATGCTGGAATATAAACTGGAGGAACGCGGGAAGTATCTGATAAAAGTAGATCGTTATTTTGCATCAAGTAGGATTTGCAGTGCATGTGGAAAGAAAAAAGAAAAATTGTCTTTATCTGAAAGGATCTATTACTGTGAATGCGGACACAGAATGGACCGTGATGTAAATGCAGCAGTTAACATCATGAATGAGGGAAAAAGAATCTTTGCAGAATGTGCATGACAGCACAATAAAAAGTCCGTAACCGGACTAATAAAAATCGCGGGGCACGCGAGGATAGCTTGTAGATACTTGGCTCAGTAGAGCCATTGAGCAAGAAGCCCCCACTTCAAAATCAGAGATTTAAGTGGTGGGAGCATGTCACTGTTTGGATTCGTAATGGCAAAAAAGATAAGAGACAAAAATCTATAATTTCAGTTTTATTGTACTTTTCTAATTCGAGACACACTGTGCCCTGAATTGAGCTGGTCACATTATCGTGCCCTGATGCGTATAAATGATGAGAAAGCAAGATCAAATGCAATGTAGACTTGGGATATAAAAAACTATACTATAGAAAAACGTTAGAGGTGGCAGCGGGAATGAAAAATAAAATTTTGGTGATAGAAGATGACCGTGCAATTTCAGAATTGCTGTGCATGAACCTGGAGGCAGCAGGGTATGAGACTGTGGCAGCGTATGATGGGGAAGAAGCCCAGAGGCTGCTCTTATGGCAGGAGGACGCGGACCTGGCAGTGGTGGATATCATGCTGCCGGGAAAAGACGGATTTGCACTGATGGAGGATTTCAAAAAGAAGGAGCTTCCGGTGCTCTACCTGACTGCAAAGGATGATGTGGCTTCCAAGGTAAAGGGGCTGAAACTGGGTGCAGAAGATTATATGGTAAAACCTTTTGAGATGCTGGAACTTCTGGTACGCATTGAGAAGGTGCTGGAGAGGACGGGACGGGCCAAGAAAGTCTTAACGGTCCGGAACATCCTGGTGGACATGCAAAGCCATCAGGTCTACAAAGACGGGCTTCCGGTAAGCCTAAAGCCAATGGAATATGACCTCTTTGTGCTGCTCCTGCAAAATAAGAACATTGCGCTTGGAAGGGAAGAACTGTTAAAACGGGTCTGGGGAGAAAACTACCTGGGAGAAAGCAGGACGGTGGATGTCCATATCGGACAGCTCAGAAAAAAGCTGGAACTTTATGATGAGATCAGGACGATCCCGAAACTTGGATACCGTCTGGAGGAATAAGGATGAAGCTGTGGAAACGAACGGTACTTCTTATGCTGGTAACGCTATTATGTGCCCTGATTCCAGTGGGAACGCTAAGTCTTTATATCACAGGAAAACGAAGCCTCAATAATGCTGCAGAGACCTACGGAAGACAGCTGGAAAATGGTAAGATACTCCTGGAACAATTTTGGGATAACAGCAAATATGAGCAGATGTCCGAGACTGGAAAGCAGGCTTATATGGGCTTTCAGTTCCAGCGATGCTGTGGGGAAGGCATGGCCCTGATCGACCGAAAAAGCAATGCCGTCATTGAAAACCTGACAGATTATAAAGTGGTGGGGCTCGAAAACTTAGGCTTTAAGGATGAAGGAGATCCGTATGCCTACAAGATACAGAAACTGGGACAGAAATACCTCCTTCTCCAGCTGGAACCATTATCCAGACCGGAAGGATACGAAGTCCTCTCTGTCCGGGAAGTCACAGGGCTTTTTGCAGAGCTGAGACAGACCGCTGTCTGGTTTTTTGGAATTTATCTGGCTGTGTTCCTGATCGCCGGCCTTTTTATTTATATGATGATGCGAAGAACTGTGGAACAGATGGAGAAGCTACAGGAAGTGGCAGAGAAACAGGAGCTGCTCATGGGGGCACTTTCCCATGAAATGCGTACCCCGTTAACGTCCATTATCGGGTATTCGGATACCCTGCGCCATGTAAAGCTGAAAGACGAACAGAAAGACCGGGCACTGGAACATATCAACCGGGAGGGAAAACGCCTGGAGGCTCTTTCTGGGAAGATGCTACAGATGCTGGGGCTTTATCAGAACCATGCCATACAGATGGAAATGACCATGGCAGGTGACCTTTTAAACCATGTCATAGACATGGAAAAAGAACAGGCAGAAAAGAAAGCGGTGCACCTCAAGATGGAATGTGAAGCCTTTTCCATGAAAATGGATCCGGCCTTGATGGAAAGCCTTCTGATAAACCTGATCGACAATGCCCTAAAGGCTACGGATGCCGGTGGAAGCATTTGGGTAAAGGCTTATGAGAAAGCTGGAAAAAAGATCTTTGAGGTGTCGGATAACGGAATGGGGATCCCGGAGGAAGAACTGGGAAAGATCACAGATGCATTCTATATGGTGGACAAATCACGAAGCCGAAAAGAAGGCGGATCCGGACTTGGGCTGGCACTCTGTGTGAAGGTGGCTGAAATCCATGGCGGATGCTTGAAAATCGAAAGCAGACAGAGAGAGGGGACCACGGTAAGAGCCATCTTCTGATTTACAATTTGTTTACATCTTGATGAATACATCGGCAAAGCAATATGGTACTCTTTTCTCATAAGAAGAGGGTACCTTTTTTAATACCGAAAGGAAAGGATGGAAAAAGGATGAAGAAAATAAAAATGTTTATGGGAGCCGTTCTGTGTATGAATCTTTTGACATTATCCGGATGTGACCGTATTGTCCAGTCTGCTGTTGTGGAAGAAAAGGATCAGACAGAACAGAAAAAAGAAGAGAAAAAGGAGACAGTTCAGAAAATCGTTGCCGAACAGGTTCAGGCACCGGAAACATACCAGACAACAATCCAAGCAGATCTAAGATCAGCGGACCGGGAGGATAAAGAAACCCCGATGAATTTTACCCTGACAGCGGATGCACCGGTAAAAGTCCCGGATGTAGATGCAATCTGTTTAAAAAAAGTAAAAAGGGTGGCGATTCCTGAAGAAGAACAGAATAAAATAAAAGACACATTCGGAAAAGGACAGCCCATGCAGGAAGAGAAGAATGAGAACGAACAGGCGGGGACATATACAGTAGATGGACTGACCTATCGGTATTCTTATACACAGAGTGAGCAGGTATCGGATGTGGAGGAACTCGGATTTGGGATAGCGAAGTTTATCTTTGACGATTGTGGAGACATGACCCTGGAATCGAGTGAGAAAAAAGAAAGGGAAGAACGCTTTCAAAATTATATAAAGGCAGGAAGCGAGAAAGTATCTGAAAAGGAAGCAAAGGAGAAGGTTTCAGGTCTTGTGTCCGGAAACTGGGAGATATTTGAAAGTTCCTCAAAAGCACTTACTGAAGGAAGCACTACCTTGGAAAAAGATGATTTCATTTTTGAACGGATGATAGACGGGGTTCCGGTTAATTATGTGAGGGAAACCTCTCTGCCTGTTAATGAGCAGGCTCTTGAATGGGAAAACGAAGATGGAACACTTCATGAAGGACAGTCTGAAGGATGGGAAAATGAAGTACTGACGATGGACTTTTGCAGTGGGACACTTCAGAGTTTTCTGCACCGAAATCCCATAGAAGCATCGAATGCTTCCGATGAAAGGCTGTTCCTACTTCCTTTTGATGAGGTCAAGGATATCTTTGAAAAAACGATCACTTTGCAGGTCATGACAGAAGACAAGAATCGGCTGATCTCTGTCGATGGAGGAAGCCACTACCGTTATCCGTCCATTGATGCACAGAGTGCGGAGATAACCATAACAAAGGTACAGCTGGGTTATATGTGCATGCCAGACAGTGAAGGCAGCGATACCGAAGCAGTCCTGATCCCGGTGTGGGATTTTTATGGAACCTGGACATCCAAAGAGCCAGAGTATGAGTACGGAAATGGGGAGGATGGACCGGTCATAGGAGACGTGACGATGGATGATGCAGGTGTTCCACTCCTTACGATCGATGCACGGGATGGAAGCGTAATACAAAGGATTCAGGCTGGATGGGCGGCTTCTATGGGTTCCAAGGATATAAAATAAGTGTGAATTTCAATTTCTAATCAATGATGACAGAAAGACCTGGAATTTCAGGTCTTTCTGCTTTACAGGAAAAAGAAAAATACATTATACTTTTCCTATAGAAAAAGGTTGGAGGAATATGTATGGCAGAAAAAATGGCAGAGCGGATCGCAGAGATTTTAAAAGGACCTAATTTTCAAACGGCAGAGAAAGCACTGACAGATTTCTGCGGAACGATGGATGGGGAATTCAGGAATCTTCTGGTGGATATTATTGTGGAACGATGGATTGATACGCCTAAAGACGTACCGTTTTCCTATGCCCGCAGCATTTGGAATCGGAAAGATATAAATAGAGAAGAGTATCAGGCATTGCTGGAGGAAATCCGAAGCTATCCCATCGCACCGATCAACAAGGCAAAGATATCGGATTTTTTATGGGTTGTGGAAAATGATTTTTCAAATGCTAAAATAGCAGAAACGGCTTATTGCGAACACTTGAAGAACACCGGTGCATTTGCAGATCATATCATGGCTATAAACCGGATCTTGTTTATCTCTAAAAAAATCCGAAGCAAGGAAATCAATGAAGAGGTGCGAAAGAATCTGCTGATAAAAGTATTAGAAGAGTATGATAACAGCAGCCATGCAAAAATTGGATATTTGATAAAAACTGCCATGGAGGAAAAAGTGGATACAGGATATCTGATCCCTTATGTGGAAAATATCTTGAAAACTTACGATGATAATAGCTGCGATGCACTGCTCATTGGTAAGTTTTGTGATCTGTTGGAAGAACTCTATTGCAGAAAAAATAACTGGCAGAAGAAAAAGTGTATTACTGAACCTAAACTGATTGCGATACGAAGACGTAAGATTCAGGCTGTCCGGATGGAGGCTGAATATGCCGGGGCCTCTTCCAAAGGAAATTTAATGAGAAAGATTCACTATTTGAAAGAGGTTATTCAGTTGTTAAAGACCATACAAGGTACGGAAAAAGAAAGAAAGGCACTGTTGCAGGAAATAGCACAGATAGAAGAAGCTTCCCTTTCGGAGATGATGGTATGGAGTGATAAACAGGATGCCAGCGGCATTGTAAAAGAACTGTTCCGCCAACTGGAAGATCTTGATAAAGAAGAGGCATTATGTTATTTTGCTTCATTTCTTCCGATTCCGATAAGAGAAAAGGTAAAGAATCAAGTATTAAATAGGACGGGGATCCTGAACACGATATTTCCAGCGGCAATCCTTGGAAAAGGAGGAAAATTAATTGCTAAAAGCAGGCCTGTGAAAAAGCCTGATGGAACAATCGATGAAGGTGCGCTTAAGGATAATATGGAGCGGACAGCAGCCATGGAGATGGATTATTTTGCACAGATCCTGGTGAGCAATACGTTTGAATATATTCGTTCCAGATTTTTGATCGAAGAGAGTGATGTAAAAAAGATTGTAGATGTAAGTTGTGCGATTCCGGAGGGGAGAAAAGAATCGTATACCAAGGGTCTCATGTTTGGCTTTTCTGGAGATTTCTTGACGGCGCTCAGTATCCTGATTCCACAGATAGAAAATGCAGTAAGATATCTGGCAGTAGAATGTGGAGAACCTGTTTACAACATGAATGAAGAAGGGATTGAAGAAATAAAATCAATGCACGCTGTCTTAGAATTGGAAGGAGTAAAAGAAAGCCTGGATGAAGACCTTATATTTGCGTTAAATACGATTTTCTGTTCAAAATTTGGATTTAACATGCGCAACAATGTGGCACATGGAATGCTGGATGATCAGGCATTCCAGAGCTTCAAAGCTTTGTATATCTGGTGGTTTGCACTGAAATTTTGCTATCTATTCTGCGGAAAATTACAGGAGGAGAATAGAAGTAAAATAAATAAAAGGCTGAAACAGCTGATGGAGAAGAAAGATAATATGGATGAGAATTAATATAAAATGGTTGGACGGATGGTATAGTTTCCTTAAAAAGTGTTCGGAAGTACCTGGCAAACATAGCGTTTGGATATCAAAACGCACTTTGGGGACGGCCTCAACCCCCGGAATGTGTAGCACTGAGAGTAAATCTATAAATATAATATGAATTATAAAAACACTCCAACTTATTAGTAGTCAGAGTGTTTTTCAGTTCAAATATCCTTGCAGATAACAATATCATCAGAAAAAGTGTATAATTACAAGGAAAGAATTGATGAAAAAATTTATCTATGCAGAAAAATGTTGATGGATTGAGAGGTGATAAGTGTGAGAATTGATAAGATTTGTAAAACGTGTGGATTTGACTCCAATGGTGTGTGTGGCATGTATACCACATGCAAGGAAGGCGAAGAGTGCGATGACTGGGAAGCTTCTTTGGAGTATTATACCGAGATTACGAAAAAAGCACCTTGGTATATTAAGAAACCTTATGATCAATGTAAAATAAGTTATGAAAAATTTCTGGATCTTTTACAACAGGATGAACAGGGAGTCGGTGTAGAAATAAATATTTATGATGCGATTGAAAAAGTATATGAATTAAATTCGGTAGAACTAGCAGGGGTGTTAGATGTGTCTATGGGAGTGTTGGGATATGCCAGCACTCAAAGAACGATACCAAAGAGAAAAAGACAATTTTCAAGCAGGCTACATATTCCGGAAAGCTTCTTTGATGAGTTTTTATCTACACAGCTGGATGCATTAAAGAAATGTAGAGAAGAATTTCGTGATTGTTATGGGGACGAGCTGATAGAAAAATTTAAGCAAAATGGTTATGCTGCAATGGAAGCAAAGATAGAAAAACAAAATGCAGTCGATAAAATAAAAAATGAAAAGTATAGGGAAGAAAACCAGAACAGATATCAGTATAAGGAGAAGACAAAAATGTACCATGATCTATCTGATGATTACAAATCCAGGGACTATGTGATTGCGATAACCTTAAAATAAGGCGATTATTATGGAAATATATTCTATGAATACAGCTCTGGAGGATATGGCTTGTCTGTGGCCATAATGGAAGATATTTTGCAATTTATTGAAAATCTGGATTGTGAAGAAATCAATGAGTTAAACGAGGAAGGTCTCTTAAATAATAATATAGCCTTGCAAGCAGACATAAATGGCAAGGATATTCATTTTGAACTGAGAAATGATGCAGGAGAAAAGCTCGAAAAGACAATCCTGGAAGATGAATTGCAAAAATACATTGTTGGTTATGAAATGATCCGGTGCGATGGACGTGGAATGAAAAAGGAACGCAGAAAATGTGGTTCCTGCGAAAATTTTACACCGATAGAAGGCTGTGCAAAAGGAAACTGTTCTGTTAGAGGTGATATCATTCAGAGAAGCAGAATTATATGTTCCCATGATTATGTGTTGAAAGCAGATAAAGTATTATGTTAAAATCGTCTCGTACTATCAATGGAAAAGATGATTGTATAGATTTACTATAGGAATTAGAATATATAAATTGTAAGGATATATTGTGTGATATTGCACTTTATATGATAAAAACAAGATAAAAACGCAATGCATATTTTTAAGATATGCTAGAGCTGGTAGGTAGCCCAGCCGTCCTATGTAAATAGGGTAAGTAACCTGCCCCTCCGGGTTGTCCATTCTTTGTTCAATTCATTTTAGGAGGGATTTTTATGGACAAAACAAATGGAAAACTGACGGTATATTTTGAAGAACCATTTTGGGTAGGCGTATTCGAGCGTATTGAGGATGGTAAATTATCTGTAGCGAAGGTAATATTTGGTGCAGAACCAAAAGATTACGAAGTGCAGGAATATATTCAACAATACTATTTCAGTTTGAAATTCAGTCCGGCTGTTGAAACTGTTGTAAAGGATATAAAAAGAAATCCGAAACGGATGCATCGAGAAGTAAAAAAGCAGACAATAGGGACAGGTATTGGCACAAAATCGCAGCAAGCATTGAAGTTACAGCAGGAACATAACAAACAGGAGCGTAAAGAGAGAAATCGCAAGAAAAAAGAGGCAAAAGAACAGCGAATGTTTGAGTTGAAACAGCAAAAGAAAAGAGAAAAGCATAAGGGGCATTAAAAGCCTCTTGGGCTTTAACTCAAATCGGAATTGACCGAGCGCATTGGGCGAGAGATACTTCTTGTTTGAATGGCAAGAAGATGGAATTGAGAGTTTAGAAAATTGGAATTCAAGGAGCATATAGATGAAATTAGCAGATTTAGCAACAGGTTCTGATTGGATAGTGTGGATTGTCTTTGCAATATTTGCTGTACTTTCTATAACTTTACTTTCTGGACACGGGAGCTGGTTTATTTCTGGATATAATACAGCTACAAAAGAAGAAAAGGAAAAATATGATGAAAAGAAGTTATGCAGAACAATGGGAATTGGAATGTCTATTATAGCAATTCTTGCATTAATTATGGGCTTGCTTGAAAATATTTTGCCTGCATTTTTTGTATATATTGCATTGGGGATTATTTTGATTGATGTCGTGGTAATTATCATTTTGGGAAACACGCTATGCAGAAAGTAATAACTTCCAGTTAGTTGAGATGTTGCAAAATTTGGAATCAGGAGAGAATAAGAATGATTAACAATTTGATGTACATTGAATTAAAAACGGGATATTCTGATGATGGTCCGGCATGGATTGGATATGTCAAAACTTCAAAAAGTAAGAAAACAATCTATTTTAATGACCATGCCTTTCAGAAGAATATCGGTAACTATGCAAATTATATAGATATTGAGAATGGTAATAAATATTGGATTTCTGGACTGAAAAAGGAAGAGAGCAATCGTCATTGGGCAGGACATGGAAAGATTATGATTGATCGTAGAGCTGTTAATGAATACCTTTTCCTGATTGGTGAAAAGGTATTGCCATTAAATCTGTTTGAAGTAGTTGATATTGAAGATAGATTTCCGGTTAAAAGAGTAAAAGAATTATTGAATGAAAAGAAATAGCAATGCCAGCAGTCTTACAATATTGAGTTTAGAAAAATTGTGACATTCTCACATATGACCGAGCGCATTGGGCGAGAGATACTTCTTGTTTGAATGTTGGAATGATTATAGGTATTTGTTTTCGGTATGAAAATACCGTTTATTTATTCCAGACATAAGATGTCCGGTTGAAAATTAACGGATTCTCGTTTTATGTCGTGGTAATTTTGGTGCATATTGGTAAGCTGTAAGTGGAAGAGAGGTAGAGATATGGATACAAAAAAGATTGGAGCTTTTTTAAAGCAATGTCGTAAAGAAAAGAATCTTACGCAAGAACAGCTTGCCGAGAAGTTTGGGGTATCTGCAAGAACAGTTTCCAGATGGGAAACAGGAGTTTCCCATAGTTAAAGATACCACACCAAATATGATGAACCCACGCTTATACACTACCAGCTATAATAAACCGCAAGGACAGCAATTTGATGATACTGCTGTCCTTTCTTTTATAAAATTGCAGTACACATAAAAAAGCTGTAAAATGATAAATATATTTGTCCTTGTAACAATTCTCGGACATTTGCCTGTTATACTATCTGCAAAAAGCAAAGGAAGTGAGAATATGGAGCAGATTTTAATTGTCGAGGACGACAGTTTTTTGAATAAGATGTTAGACTATAACCTGACCGCAGACGGCTACGGCGTGACTTCTGCCCTAAATGCCAGAACCGCAGCCGAAGCCATCCGCCAGCGGGAATTTGATTTAGTGCTGCTGGACATCAACCTGCCGGACGGGAACGGTTTTGAACTGTGCAAGCTGATAAAGCCCCAGCACCCGGACACCATCGTAATATTCCTGACCGCCAACGATCAGGAGAGCGACCAGATACGGGGCTATGAGGTGGGCGCGGTGGACTACATCACAAAGCCCTTTGTGATCGGGGCCTTGCAGCGAAAAATCAAAGCCATGTTCGCCATGCTGGAACACCACAAACCGGCCAAGGACATTTACGACGACGGGCGGTTGTTTCTGGACTTCTCGGAGCAGACGGCTTCCTTAAACGGCAAGCCCCTGACTCTATCCCCGATGGAGTACAAAATGCTGAACCTGTTTCGTAAAAATCCCCGGCAAGTGCTGACCCGTGGGCAGCTTTTGGAAAAGCTGTGGGATATAGACGAGCGGTTTGTGGACGAACACACCCTGACAACCTCCATCAGCCGTATTCGCAGCAAGATTGAAGCCGACGGCGGCGCACCCTACATCAAGACCGTTTACGGCATGGGGTATCAATGGACGGGAGGCGAGGTAAAATGAAGTTTCAAAACCTCTCGGTAAAGCGGCTGTTTGGCCGGGTGGCAATGGAGCTTGTCCTCTCCATGTCCGGGATCACCATAGCCCTGTTTCTTGTGACAAAACAGATTGCGGTGCTGCTGACAGGCGGGACGCTGCTGCTGTGCGCCCTTGTGGGGATTTTTGTACTGACGCAGGCGTTTGGAAAGCGGCTGTCGCAGTTTACCGCTGACCTGTGCCAGACCTTAGACCACATGATCGCCGGGAATGAAGCGCCCCAGCGGCCAGAGGACAGCGAAACCCAGCTTGCCAGAATCGGACACCGGCTGGCAAGGCTTTACCAGATCATGCAGGAGAACCGCCGCCGGGTGGACGAGGAACGGCAGGAGTTACAGACCCTTGTATCGGATATTTCCCATCAGGTGAAAACGCCGGTAAGCAATCTGAAAATGGCGACGGACACCCTGCTGGAAAAGCCCATGACCGAGGCGGAGCGCACCGACTTTATCCGGGGAATCCGCAGCCAGACGGATAAGCTGGACTTTCTCTTTCAGGCCCTTGTGAAAACCTCACGGCTGGAAACGGGCGTGATCCAGTTGGATAAGAAACCGGGTCGCCTCTTTGATACCGTGGCGCAGGCCATGAGTGGGATTGTGTATGCAGCGGAGAAAAAGGAAATCGCTGTGTCCGTGGACTGCCCGGAGGATTTGACCGTTTTCCATGACAGCAAGTGGACATCCGAAGCCCTCTTTAACCTGCTGGACAATGCAGTGAAGTACACCCCGGCAGGCGGGAAAATCGCCGTGTCAGTGGTGCTGTGGGAAATGTATGTGGAGGTCAAAGTGACCGACACCGGCAAGGGCATTTCCGAAAGCAATCAGGCTGCCATCTTCCGGCGCTTCTATCGTGAGGAAGAAGTACACGAACAGCAGGGCGTGGGCATTGGCCTGTATCTGGCCCGCGAGATCGTAACGCG
The DNA here is from genome assembly GCF_024461705.1 of Blautia sp. DFI.9.10. Lineage (NCBI taxonomy): Bacteria > Bacillati > Bacillota > Clostridia > Lachnospirales > Lachnospiraceae > Blautia > Blautia sp. DFI.9.10. The sequence continues at coordinate 32,611 of NZ_JANGAA010000020.1, read as the reverse complement.
GCAAGGCGGCTATATCAAAGTGGTTTCGGAGCCGGGCAAGGGTTCAGAATTTTCCATTATGCTGCCGACAAAATAGAACGCGGCGGACGGCCATTTCCGGCTGCCCGCCGTAAATTTTTTTGAGATGTCCGAGCGTTGTAACATTTCACCCCGATTTTCAATGAAATTTTTTGGCCGCTGTAACATTTCGCGGACATTTAGGTTTTACAATACCCTTATCAAATATGGAGGTGATACAACTATGACATGGCCTTTTGAAAATGACACCAGCGCCATTACAAAGAAGCTGGCGCAAAGAAGCTTCAAAGCCAACAAATTACGAAATATTGTTGCTGTAATAGCAATCGTTTTAACATCAATGCTTTTTACTTCTGTAACGACTTTATGTGTTGGAGCGATCCAGTCTATACAGACAACTATTTTGCAAATTAGGGGAACCAGCCCGTCCACTGGTACATCTGTAAATTGGATTGCCATAATAGCAGCCCTGTTTTTTATTATGATTTTTGTAATAACGGGCTATTTGCTCATTCGCAATATTTTTGAGATTTCTGTTGTTCAAGAAATAAAGAAATATGGCTTATTAAGAACAATCGGAACAACGGAGAAGCAAATCAAGCGAATTGTTTATAAGCAAGCATTTTGGCTGTCTATAATTGGTATATCTATTGGGTTGATTTTGGGATATATAGTAGGAATACTTATGCTTCCGTGGATTCTTAATTTTATGAAAGGCGAGTATCACAATCTTTCTGTGAACTTGAGTTTTAATCCTATTATTTTTGTCGTTGCCGGGATATTTAGTGCGATTACTGTTTGGGTGAGCATAAAGAAACCATTCAAAATTGCAGCTACGATTTCGCCCATTGAGGCAACTAGATACTATGAAAAAGACAATTATCATAGTGCCAACAAGAATCGTCTTTCGTTTAAGAATAGAATAACAGAAATGGCATGGAGAAATTTAAGAAGAAATTCAAAGCGTACCATATTTATCGTCTTATCCATGATACTCTGCATTATTCTCCTAAACAGTGCAATCGCAATCGGAAATAGTGTTGATGTTAAAAAATATGTATCTTCTGTTACCTCATTTGATTTTGTTGTGGCAAGCCCAAACACATTTTCTAATGTGCAAGGTTTTCGATTTAAAGATGATTCTGTTAGTAATGAAATCATATCTGATATTGAAAATAATATTCCTGTGCTGAACGGAAGTCGAATTTATAAAAACACTTTGGATGATGTCAGTGTTACTTATGATTATGGTAGTTTGGTCACGGAAGTATTAGACGAATACACAGAAGATAATCACCTTATACGAAGTGGTATGGTTGATGGCAGAACTTATCCAGTAAAACTCGGTGTTGATTATCGACCTCTTTGCAATATTTACGGGGTAGAAAAATCAATACTTCCTAAATTGAATTTCATTGAGGGAGAAACAGATATACAGCAACTAACCTCATATTTGGAAAGTGGAAACTATGTTATAGAAATTTCAGCGATCAACCCAAATGAATCTCCTGAATTTCTTTGTCCGCTCAATCAGGAAGTTACCATTTACAAAGATGGATTGCCTTATAAAACGGTTTCGGTAATTGCGCGTGCAGTGGTTGATTTTTCATTGGTAGAATCTCCGGGTAAGAATGTTGGCTACACTGATGTTGGCGGCGATTGTCCTATTTTCTATATGAGTAATGAGATGTTTGTGGAATTGTATAACAATCCAGCCATAATGAGTTATGTGTTTGATGTGGAAAAAGAACACTTTTTGCCAGCGACCGAGTACATCAATTCTTTGCCTACCGTTGAATACGCATCGTCTGAAACATTGGCACAAACTATGAATGGATTAAAACAAACTATTTTTATCATAGGTGGCCTTATTGGGTTTCTGTTAGGAAGTATCGGGCTTGTGAATTTTTCCAACATCATTATAACGGGCATTATAAACCGGCAACGGGAATTTGCTACATTAGAGAGCATCGGAATGACGAAAAAACAAATTAACAAATTGACCGTATTGGAGGGATTGTTTTACGCATTTCTGATTTGTGTAATGGGTTTACCTCTCTCTCTTATTGTTGCAAATACAATTCTTCCTACTTTCTTTAATCAACCTGACTTATGGCTGTTTACAATACAGCCTACGATTTTCCCGTTGATATTAGAGGGAATTGTTATTTGCGTTGTGGCGATTATAGTTCCTCATGTTTCGTTTCGCTATTTTAGAAAAACAAGTATTGTAGCTCGATTAAGGGTAGTTGAATAATAATTTTGAAATGTCCGAGCGTTGTAACATTTCACCCCGATTTTCGATGAAATTTTTTGGCCGCTGTAACATTTCGCAGACATTTGGGTTTTACAATGACCTTATCAACAAAAGTGAGGAGGCGTTGCAATGGAACTGACCCCGACCATGATTTTGAATCTGGCGCTGCTGATCGTCCCGCCCGTTGCCCTTGTGCTGGCGTTCTGGCAAAGGCTGGCCCAGCACATCCGCTGGACGGTTGCCTTGACTGCCCTCTGCGATGTTCTCCTGTTTTGGGATGAACTGTTCTACTATGAGAGCTTCGGACTGTTCGCTGTGCTGATTCTGGTACAGTTGGCGGCCACCGGCGCAGCAGCGTTCCGCATTTACAACAAACAAAGAAAGGATTGAATTTTATGAGAATTTTACAGACTATCGACCTGAAAAAGTATTACGGTACAGAGCCGAATATCACCCGCGCCCTTGACGGCGTGAACTTCTCTGTAAATGACGGCGAATTTGTGGCCGTTGTGGGAACCTCCGGCAGCGGCAAGTCCACCCTGCTTCACATGATGGGCGGGCTGGACACCCCTACTTCCGGCAATGTGATTGTCCGGGACAAAGAGCTGTCGAAAATGAACGACGAACAGCTTACCATCTTCCGCCGCCGCAACATCGGCTTTATCTTCCAGAACTATAACCTTGTTCCTATCCTGAATGTGTATGAGAACATCGTCCTGCCGGTGGAGCTGGACGGGGACACGGTGGATCAGAAGTTTTTGGACGAGATCGTTCACCTGCTGGGGCTGGAAGATAAACTGAAAAATATGCCGAACAATCTTTCCGGCGGCCAGCAGCAGCGTGTGGCTATCGCACGCGCCCTGATTACCAAACCGGCTATTGTGCTGGCCGACGAGCCGACCGGCAACCTTGACAGCAAGACCAGCGCCGAGGTGCTGGGGCTTATCAAGCGCACCAGTGCAGAGTTCCGGCAAACTGTTGTGATGATTACCCACAATGACGACATAGCCCGTCTTGCAGATCGGATTGTCCGCATTGAGGACGGCAAGATTGTGGAGTAAGGAGGTGGCAGGCTATGACATGGCCTTTTGAGAATGATACCAGCGCCATTACAAAGAAGCTGGCAAAGAAAAGTTTGCAAAGCGAGAAGCGCCGGAATCTGATGGTGGTGATTGCCGTTGCGCTGGCGGCATTTCTGATCTGCTTTACGGGAATTGTGTCTACCTCCCTGACACAAATGCAGCGCAATCAGGTTGTCGATACTTATGAGGCGGTCTGGCTGGGCGTAGAGGAAAACGACATTGAAACCCTGAAAGGACTGCCGGAGTTTGAGCGCGTAGGCGGCTACTATATGCTGGGTGAGGAGCTTTCAGAACAGGGCTATCATGCGTCTTATGTGTATTGCGACGCGCAAATGATGGAGATTACCAAGGCGCAGATGGAGTTGTTAGAGGGCCGGGTTCCTGAAAAAGCAAATGAAGTTGTTGTAAGCGAATACTTTCTTTCCACCTATGGAAACAATGCCAAGATCGGGGACACTGTGACCTTAGATACAGAGAGTTTTCATGGTGATTATGTCGTTACCGGCATTATGGACAGCGTAAATGAAAAAGAAGCGAATACCTGCGCTATCATTCTTTCCAACGCTGCCCTGACAGAATGGAAAGGATTTGACCCGGCTGGCTATCGCGCCTATGCTCATTTCAAAAACAGCGACCAGTTGGGCGAAGAACTGATGACCTCTTATTGCAGGGAGATTGCGGAGGAATATCAGCTTCCTATGCCCAAAATGAACAGTAAGTATTTTGCCTATGCTTCTAAATCCTTTGATTTTACACTAATGGCTGGCGTGATTGCCATTGTTCTGATCGGCGGCTATATTGTGATCCAGAGTATCTTCCGTATCTCCATCAATGACAAAATCAAGAGCTACGGTCAGCTTCGGACGATTGGTGCAACGCCAAAGCAAATCAAGCGGATTGTAAAGCGGGAGGGACGCAAACTCGGCAGTATCGGAATTTTGATTGGTACAGTGCTGGGCGTATGCGCTGGTTTTCTCCTGTTTTCCAAGGGATTTAACGCTGTTTCCTATGTGGTTATGATTTCCCTGACACTCATAAGCTGCTGGTTTATGGTGTCTATTTCCATCCGTAAGCCAGTAAAAATTGCGGCAGGGATTTCCCCCATTGAAGCCGTCCGTTTTACCCCGGCGCAAAAGGACATCCGCAGCCGCAAAAAGAATATCAAGCTCAATCCTATTTCAATGGGAATTGCGAATTTTAAGCGTGACCGAAAAAAGACCGTTGCTATTGTAGCTTCATTGAGTTTGGGCGGAATTATCCTGCTTGTGGTATCCTCCATTGTTTTGCTGCGCTCACCAGAGGCACTTGCAAGACAGTTTTTCCCAGACGGCGACTATAAAATTTATTTGGATTCTGAAATGACAGAAGAAAAGGTTATGGCAGCGGGAAATCCATTGAATGAGGAATTAAAGCAGGAAATCTTATCTATTGATGGCGTTACAGATATAATTCCAAGCAGGCAATCTCTCCATGCAACTTATAAAACAGAGATTCATCAAGCTGGTGGTATGTGCGATATGCTGACCGACCAGAATTATGCGGCAGTTGAAGCGGCTTTGACAGAGGGAACCATGCCAACAGATTCCCGTAGTATTGTAATTGATTATAATGTGCTAAAGCAGAATGAGGACATGGGTGTTGGTTCAACGGTTGAGATTTCTTTGGGAGAAGAACAGCCATCCGTTTCTGTTACCATATCGGGGTTATACGCTCCTGCAAAGGTATATTCAGGACATGGCAGGATGCACTTAGATGGGGCAACTCTTTTTGCACCAGAAGCGTTGTTCCACGAACTGCACCCGGAAATCACCTCTTTTGACTATTCATGGAGCATTGTAAATGACCCTAAAAAAACGGACTATGTGGGAGCTGAATTGAAAAATATTGTTGCCAGCCATAGTAATATTGCCTTAGATGAAATCAATACAGTGATTGAATATGAAGAAATGACAAATTCTTTTGCGTTTGGCAGTATGGAGATACTTTCATGGCTGGTATTTCTCTTTGGCGTTATCAACCTTATCAATACGACACTCTCTAACCAGATAGCCCGAAAGCAGGAAAACAGTATTCTGCGTTCTATCGGCCTAACACAAAAACAGCTATGTAAAATGAACATCTGTGAGGGGCTGTGCTATGCGCTCTTTGCAACATTGGCGACGCTGATCGTTGGGCTTCCGGCTTCCATCTTTGCTTGCAGAAAAATGAGTGTAGGTGCTTTTGCCGGAAATGTAGTGCCTTACAAATTCCCGGTTTTGGAAATGGGGCTGTTCATTCTGGTGTTGTTCGGAATGGAACTGATCTTGTCTGTATGGACAGTCCGCAGACAGAAAAAACAATCCCTGATCGAACAAATGCGGGCGATGGAATAACCGTATGGGATCGGCGGGGCGGCGTGTGCTGCCCCGCTTTTTTCGCCGTTTCTCAAAAAAATTTTTGAAATGTCCGAGCGTTGTAACAATTCAGCCTGTTTTTCTGTCGAAATCAAAGGCGCCTCGGACATTTATAGTTCTTCCAAAAGTTTGATGATAATATTACCATTCATGGAAGAAGCAATCTGTTATTGCAATAATGCGAAATTGACGATAGAAAGTTTTTCATATCTCGGTCAGCTCAACAATTACATTACTCTGCTGATACAGCCAGTCCGTAAATTCTTTCGGGCTGGCCGTTCCTGTTTTTACAGCCTTTTTTCTCTGTAAGGCTTCTTTCTTAAAGTCGGAAAAGGAAGCCTGTATTTTTTCCAGACGGTCAGCCGGAAAGCCTGCGGTATTTTTTACCCGGTTTATTTTGTTGCGCCAGTTCTGGCATTCATTTTTATAAAGCAGGTCATAGTTATTTTCTCTTGACCTCTCGTCAAATTCCCGCTTGTTTTGAAGCGCCTGCGCTTTTCGGCACTTGTCGCTGCACAGCTCATACCGCTGGCTCTTTGCCAGAAAATATTTTCCACAGACCTTGCACCGCCGGAAGCAAAGCCCCCAGTCATTCAGCCTGTTCAGATAATAGGTAATCAACGGGTAGAGGGACGCATAGGCAGACACACATTCTTCTGTGCGCCGGTTGTCCGGGAACCAGAGGTCAAGCCGGGTATCTTCTGACGGTGCGCCTTTGAAATAAAGGCTGCCAGCTTGAAATTGTTTCGGTTTTCCTGTCTCCCTGTCAAAGCTCATGGTTTCGTTTTGGAATACCCCGGTCAGTCTGCTCATTTTATCCATGAAGCGGTCACAGGCAGCGTTACGGTCACGGGGTTCTCTGGCAAGCAGATAGCTGTTCCAGATACGGAACGCCACATACATTTTCAGAGGGTCGTTGCTAAGATATTTCTCCCAAAGAAATTCGCTTGCCGCCTGCTCCAGCTCCGGCTGTTTCCATCGGTTGGAGTGGAGAGCTTGCCGCAGCGGAGAAAGCCCGTATAAGTTCCAGTCTCTGTCCGTGTCACGCTCAAAGTTTATCAAAAAAGTTCCCAGTGGGCGTGTCATATCACAAAGCACCTCTGCGTTTTGGCTCCCGTTCAGACGGAAGCGGATCTGCTGTTCTTCCCCAATCAAAATCCGCTCTTTCATTTTCTTCCTGTCCAGCGTCAGGACAAACAAAATCCTCTCAAAACATGGCTCATGCCGTATAAACTGATTCTCCATCCCTATCCCCTGCCTTTGTTTATGGTAATTATATAATTCAGTTATATCCGTTACACTCATGGTATCGCAGAATCATTGTTTTGTCAAGGATAGTACGCTATGATGATTGCGGTTGGTAATTTCGTACCGCACAGTACCTTGACAAGTGAATGACCGTCCAAAAGGGATATGACCGGCAGGAGAAGTGACGCATTCGGCGCACCAATGCAGGGAAACACCGCAGGAATGGGGCAGGAAAACGGCTTTTGGGGAGAACGGCAACAGGAAGCATTTTAACCTATTTGATTTATGGGAGGAACAGAATGAACGATAAAAAGAGATTGAACAGCTACGAGGATTTACCGCTGGTTCTGGATGTGGCGGACATTCAGCGGATTATGGGAATTTCAAGAGCGAGCGCCTATGAGCTGGTACACACACCCGGCTTTCCAGCGTTCCGCAGGGGCAGACTTATCAAGGTCAGCAAAATTGCTTTCTTTGAATGGATGGCAAAAGGCTCCGAAACCGTACCGGGAAGCGACAAATAAGCGTGAGGTATCATTCCCTGACTTGCAATACTGCCGCACTTTCCAAAGGGGCATACAGAGGGAAAAAAACTTAAAAATGATACCGAGACGCTACATCAAAACAGCCTATCTGCGTACATCAGATAGAAACGGAGAAAGGAGCCGGTTATGGCAAGAATGAGTAACAAGCGGCGGTTGGAATGGTCTTTCTTCTTAAATGACCGCAGCCGTATCACTTACAACGAACTGTGCCGGAAATGCCAGCACGAATGTAAACAGAGCTTCCGGGCGGTTGTGGTTGACTGCCCGAAGTATCTTTCCAAGCGTTCCAAGAAAAAGGACAAGACTGCCGGAAACGGCAAAATCCCTTAGGAACTAAGGGCGCACTTCTATACATAGTCTAAAGACCATGTATCGTGCGTCCTGCGGAGCTTACCTCTGCCGCTGATAAAATCAGCAATCCGAGGTCTGCGTTCGCTTCGCTCCGACAAGGTGGCTACACCCCCTTGCGCCGCTAAAGCGGCTATCCCCTGTGTACCCGCCGCAAAGAGAAATCCGCTCTGCGGTTTTCCCTTTTCATCGGGTTTTATAGAAGCACTGACACACGGACTGTCTGCGGATGGTCTTTCTTTATCTTATCAGCAAAGGATGTGAGAACATGGAAAAATCTTTGGAACAGTTGAAGCAGGAATATGAAAAAACCACTGTCCTGCTGGAACAGGAAAAACGGAAAATGCAGCGTTTGAAAAACCGGCAGGCGTATCTGGAAAGCGGTTCCCGGAAACAGAGGACGCACCGGCTGATTACCCGTGGGGCAGCTATTGAGAGCATTGCACCACAGACAAAGGAGCTATCCGAAGCGGAATTTTATTCCCTCATGGAAAGCATTTTGAATCTGCCGCAGGCGGAGCATTTCATCCGGTCTGCCACAGAGAACCACGCCCGTATTTCCGGGCAGGAGAAAGGCGGTGACTAAGGATAGCACTTTATCATTTTTCAATCGCACAGATCAAGCGCAGCGCCGGTCAGAGCGCCATTGCCAGCGCAGCCTATCGAGCCGGGGAGCGTCTTTACAGCAGCTACTATGGAGAAGTCAGCGACTACACCAAAAAGGGCGGCGTGATCGCTTCGGAAATCATGCTGCCGCCCCATGCGCCGGAAATATATCTTGACCGGGCGACCCTCTGGAATGCTGTGGAGAACTGCGAGAAACATCCAAAAGCACAGCTTGCCTATTCCTTTGATATTGCCATGCAGAATGAATTGACGCTGGAAGAAAACATGGAGCTGGCGAGGAAGTTCGTACAGGAGCAGTTTGTGACAAAAGGCATGATTGCCGACCTTGCTTTTCACAGCCCGGAGAAAGAGGACGGCGGCATCCCTAACCCGCATTTTCATGTGATGACAACCATGCGCCCTTTGAACCCGGATGGCACATGGGGACAAAAACAGCGTCGGGAATATCTTCTTGATGAAGATGGAAACCGAATCCGGGATAAAAACGGCGATTATATGTTTAACGCTGTCCATACAACAGACTGGCATGAGCCGGAAACGCTGGAACACTGGCGGGAGCAGTGGGCGGCTGCCGTTAATACAAAATTTGAGGAAAAAGGGCTGGATGTGCGTATCGACCACCGTTCCTATGTGCGGCAGGGGCTTGACCTGATACCTACTGTCCACGAGGGAGCTAATGTCCGGCAGATGGAAGCAAAGGGCATCCGCACCGAGAAAGGGGAACTGAACCGCTGGATTAAAGCCACCAACCGGCTCATGCAGGATGTGAGGAAGAAGATCAAAGCCCTGTTTGTCTGGATGGCAGAGGTAAAAGAAGAACTTTCCAAACCGCAGACACCGAGCCTTGCTGACCTGTTGATCGCTTATTACAACCAGCGCAACGCAGGGGCATGGAGCAATAAAGCCAGAACCGGAAACTTAAAGCAGTTTGCCGAAGCCGTCAATTATCTGACGGAAAACAAGCTGCTCACATTAGAGGATTTGCAGGAGCGTCTTTCCTCTGTCAACGAAGAATTTGAAGCGTTAAGCGACTCCATGAAAAAGAAATCTGCCCGGATAAAGGAATTGCAGGAATTGATACGGGAGGGCGAGAATTACCAGCGGCTAAAACCTGTTCATACGGAATTGAACAATATCAAGTTTAAGAAACAGAGGGAGAAATTTGAAACATCCCACGATGCGGAGTTACGGCTGTTTTATGCCGCCCGCCGTATTTTGAAAGAAAAACTGGACGGAAAACCCATTGCCCTGAAAGCATGGAAACAGGAATACGCACAGTTAAAAACAGAGTATGCCGAACTGTCTCCGCAGCACAAGCCACTCCGGGAGGAAGTCATACGGCTACGGCAGGTGCAGAACGCCGTAGATACCGCACTGCGCCGGAGGGAGCAGCCACAGGCAGTACAGAGAAAGAAACATGAGATGGAGCTATGATATAACCGGCAGCTTTACCGCTACCAGTATTTTTATGGAGGGAGCATTTGAATGTATTTGAAGCGGTGAAACAGTCTGTTACCACCCGGCAGGCTGCTTCATTCTATGGAATCCGGGTGGGGAGAAACGGCATGGTCTGCTGTCCATTCCACAATGACCGCACGCCCAGCATGAAAGTGGACAGCCGCTTTTACTGCTTCGGCTGCGGGGCTTCCGGGGATGTGATCGACTTGGCCGCTTTGCTGCATGGATTGGGGAAACGGGAAGCTGCGGTCAGGCTTGCGGAGGACTTCGGCGTTTCCTATGAGAAATCCGGCAATGCGCCGCCAGATAGGAAGCGTCACAACAGGTCACAGCCCCGACAAAAATCAGCGGAGCAGAGATTTCAGGAAACGGAACGGTATTGTTTCCGGGTGCTATGCGATTATCTGCGCCTGCTGGAGCATTGGAAAACAGCACACGCCCCACAGCCGCAGGATGCCATCTGGCATCCTCTTTTTGTGGAAGCGTTGCAGAGGATAAGCTACACAGAATACCTTTTGGATATTTTGTTATACGGAGAAATAGAAGAAAAAGCGGCATTGATCGCCGCACAGGGAAAGGAGGTGTTGCGGCTTGAACAGCGAATTTCAGAGCTTGCCGCCGGTAACGCAGGAAGCGGTCAAAAGGACGATGGACACAATGGAACCGGCGCAGACACCGGCAGAAATCCGGGAAACATTAGAGGGGACGCAGAAAGGCGGCGTGAAGAACAGCATCCGAAACTGCCTGACGGTGTTCCAGCGTGACCCTCTGTTTCGCGGGGCGCTGCGCCTGAACCTTTTGACGGAGCAGATTGACATTGTGAAGCCGCTGGGCTGGGAGCGCACCAGTACCACGCTGACCGACATGGACATGAACTACCTGCTTTTGTATCTGGAAGAAAATTACGGGCTTACCAGCGAGAAAAAGGTGCAGAGCGCCATCAAGATTGTTGCCAATGAAAACCGCTACCATCCAGTCAGGGATTACCTGAACAGCCTGCAATGGGACGGCACAGAGCGCATCCGTTACGCCCTGCATCACTTTCTGGGAGCCGATACGGACGAATACACCTATGAAGCCTTGAAACTGTTCCTGATGGGAGCCATCCGGCGGGTATTCAGACCGGGGAGCAAGTTTGAGGTCATGCTCTGTCTGGTTGGTGGTCAGGGAGCCGGGAAATCTACCTTTTTCCGGCTGCTGGCAGGCAGGGACGAATGGTTTTCAGACGATTTAAAAAAGCTGGACGATGAAAATGTGTACCGCAAGCTGCAAGGGCATTGGATTATCGAGATGTCGGAGATGATTGCCACAGCCAACGCCAAGAGTATTGAGGAAATCAAGTCATTCTTAAGCCGCCAGAAAGAAACCTACAAAGTGCCGTATGAGACACATCCGGCAGACCGGCTGCGGCAATGTGTATTTGGAGGGACGACCAACCGGCAGGACTTTTTGCCCCGTGATCGCACCGGCAACCGGCGCTTTCTCCCCGTGACGGTGTACCCGGAACAGGCGGAGGTTCACATACTGGACGATGAAGCGGCGGCGAGGGCGTATATCGAACAGATGTGGGCGGAAGCCATGACGGTTTATCGCAGTGGGAAGTATAAGCTGTCATTCAGCATGGAAATGAACCGATACCTGAACGCCCACCAGCAGGACTTTATGCAGGAAGACACACAGGCCGGCATGATCTACGCCTATTTGGAGGACTACACCGGCGACAGGGTATGTTCCAAGCAGCTTTATGAGGAAGCGCTGGGGAACTTAAATTCCCCGGCAGACTGGGAGACACGGGCAATCTGCGAGATTATGAATACCGGCATTGCGGGCGGCATCATACAGGGCTGGGTAGCCTACAAAAGCCCGAAGCGGTATAAAAAATACGGTTCTCAAAAAGGCTGGGAGCGTGTCAACCAAGCTCCGCCGGAGGGGGACGGTTTTCAGGAAATCACGGAAGAAGAAGCCCGGCAAATGGAACTTCCATTCTGAAAAGCCACCGGTTGACAGTTTGGTTGACGCTTTGGTTGACAGCCGGTTGACGGGGAAAAGCCTGATATTTGGGGCATTTCTCTCCTTTGTCAACCATGTCAACCAAGAAATCAAAGAAAAAGTAAAAAGTAATAATAGAGCGCCTATGGATTGTTTTCAAAGTCTTTTCTGCCGGTTGACACGGTTTGGTTGACACGGAGACAGTCTGCGGCTGTACACCTGTCTGACATTCCCTTGTCGGGCATATTTCATTTATGGAGGTAACTGCCTATGGCAAAAAGCAAAAACGAGAGCAATAACAAAAACAGCGGCACCCTGCTTACCGAAAAAGACGGCACCCAGTATTTTGTCATGGGGAAAGTCCGTATCAAGGTATCGGAGCATTTCGCACAGGATGGGAAGCCGCTTGACAGCCTGCTGGAAGATGTGATCCAGCACGCTGCCGCCGCTTCCTGAAAAAATACGGAATAACGACTGTCAATCAGCCCACGCTTATGATATACTTGTACCAGCGAGTATTGTATAAGCGTGGGTTGTTTCTTTTAGAAGGAGGATTTTTAACCGTGAAACAACCATACAATACAACGATTTATAACACTGCACTATATTTGAGATTGAGCCGTGACGATGAATTACAGGGGGAAAGCGGCAGTATCCAGACCCAGCGCATGATGCTTAGACAGTATGCCGCAGAGCATGGGCTGACCGTTGTAGACGAGTACATTGACGACGGATGGAGTGGGACAAATTTCGAGCGTCCAAGTTTCCAAAGGATGATTGATGACATCGAAGACGGGAAAATCAACTGCGTTGTCACAAAGGACTTATCCCGTCTGGGAAGAAACTATATCCTGACCGGTCAGTACACGGAAATCTATTTCCCCAGCAAGGGAGTACGCTACATTGCCATCAATGACAATGTGGACACCATCAACGGAGAAAGCGAGCTTGCACCGTTCTTAAACATCCTGAATGAAATGCACGCCCGACAGACCAGCAAAAAGGTCAAGGCTGCCATGCACACAAGATTTGCCAATGGCGCACACTATGGAGCCTATGCACCGCTGGGCTATGTAAAAGACCCGGACAAAAAAGGTCATCTTCTGATCGACCCGGAAACACGCTGGATTGTAGAGAAGATTTTTGACCTTGCTGTACACGGGCGTGGAGCCGCCAGCATTACACGGATTCTGGTGGAGGAAAAAGTACCTACCCCCGGCTGGCTGAACTATGAAAGATACGGGACTTTCGCCAATATCTACGCCGGTGCGCCCGCAGAAAAAGCCTATGCGTGGACGATAGCACAGGTCAAGAGCATTTTGAAAGAGGAAACCTACATCGGTCACAGCATTCACAACAAGCAGAGCAACATTTCATTCAAGAACAAGAAAAAGGTGCGGAAGCCGCAGGAAGAATGGTATCGTGTAGAAAATACCCACGAAGCCATCATTTCTGAAGAAGTGTTCCAAAAAGTTCAGGAGCTGATTGCAAGCAGACGCAGGAAACGCAGAAACGGTACGACACAGATTTTCGCAGGATTGATAAAATGTGCAGACTGCGGATGGTCTTTAGCCTATGGGGAAAACAAGCAGAATAAGAACCCATACGGGTACTACCATTGCAGCAAGAACGGGCAGGGATTACGCCAGTGTTCCATGCACTATATCCGCTATGATGTACTGTATGCCTATGTGCTTGCAAGACTGCAATACTGGTCTATGCTGGCACAGAAAGACGAGGACAAGCTGCTGAAACGCCTGCTCAATGCCAGCGACAGGGAAAGAAACTCTGCGAAGAAAAAGCAGGCTGCGGAGCTGAAAAAGGCAGAGAAGCGTAAAGCCGAGGTTGACGGGCTGTTTGCTAAAATGTATGAGGACTGGTCTGCCGGACGCATAACCGAGTATAACTTCAATATGCTGTCCGAGAAGTACCAGAACGAGCAAAAGGAGCTTGAAACAAAAATAAGACAGCTTCACGAAACGATGGAAGCCGCCGTACAGACCGCAGCGGATGCTGAAAAGTGGATTGCCCTGATGAAACAGTATGTCAACCCTGTGGAGCTGACCGCCGAACTTCTGAACACTCTAATTGAAAAAATAACCGTCCACGAAGCTGTCAAGGGCGAGGACGGAAGCCGTGAGCAGGAAGTAGAAATCTACTACCGCTTCATCGGCAAAATCGACTGACCTTTCTTTTTTACCCAACAATATCTTTAATTAAGGGAGACGGGAATAAATATGCCAGATCTCAGTGTACTTGTTCAACTTGCTGAATATTACGATGTTGAGATGAGAGAGCTCCTGGATGGAGAAAGGAGCCAGACTATGAATAAAGATATGAAAGAAACACTGGACAAAGTTGCGGTGTATGAAGAATGGGTGAAACAAAAAGCATTAAAGGCTGGAAATCTTGCATTTGCATCAATGTTTGTGATTGGTGTGTTAGCGATTATTATTCAGATGCTATTAATGGTGGATACTCGTTTGGTTTTGGGAGAGATAGTAACTGTCTTAGTAGGAGGAATCCTATATGTAGCTATTATGGTGTATAATGGAATATGGGATAAATGCCTGCCAAAAAGTGCTGCTATATGGCGAAATTTTCTCACCAGTGTAATATGTGCAGGAATTTTTACAGTCATCTATGGTATATGTTTATTTAGAATGGGAGCTACAGAAACACAGATAACACGATTGGCATTGGGATTTCTGATAGGTATTACTATTGTGTCATTTATTATTCTTAGGACCTTAGCATTTATTAATCGAAAAAGAAATCAGAATTCACCAAATGTTCAGGAGAGAAAAGAAACTTCCCAATCTAAGACAGAATGGACAAAGATTTATAATGCACAGAATATAGTAGAGACAGAACAGCTCGTAGAAATGTTAAAGCAAAGTGGAATAGAAGCTTTTTCCCAGGAAGCAGGTGCGAATGTTGCAATGCATGGAGCACCTGGATTTGGAATATATGGTGTGGATATATTCGTGAAAACCGATGATGCAAAGAAGGCAGTACAGCTGATCAAGGAGATTAATAACCAAGAGAATGAAGAAATTTTTTGACATTGTCACATATGCGTGCTAATATGATTATAGAAAAAGTGTGCTGCCGATAGACGGTTAGTCCACATACTTAATTGATTGAAAATAACCGTTCAGTTTTGCTGGGGCGGTTATTTTTGTGTCTTGTTATTAACTTTGCCGAATACCTTTGAGTAACGAGGGAGTGAGATATATGGAGCAATTATTGATTGTTGAAGATGATATTGGTTTGAATCAAGGTTTATGCAAAGCACTGAAAGTAGATGATCGGAAGATCATTTCCTGCCAAGACCTGAAAACGGCGAAGGAGCAGCTGCTTTGCGGCGGTGTATCCCTGATCCTGTTGGATATCAATCTACCGGATGGCAGTGGGCTTGAGCTGCTCCGGGAGGTCAAGGAAAACACACCCGGGATTCCTGTTATTCTGCTGACTGCCAATGATACCGATCTGGACATCGTGGACGGACTGGAGAGGGGCGCTGATGATTACATTACCAAGCCCTTTTCTCTTTCGGTTTTGCGGGCAAGGGTGAATACCCAACTGCGAAAGCAAGCGTCAAGCCATAAAAATGCACCGACCCATATTGATCTTTTTCACTTTGACTTTGAGGCTATGACCTTTTATGTGGGAGATTCAAAAGTGGAATTGAGTAAAACAGAGCAAAAATTACTGCGTCTGCTTGTTGAAAATCGTGGTCGAACCATGACCCGTGGAGACCTTGTAGACAGGATCTGGACAGATGGTGCTGAATATGTGGATGAAAATGCTTTGTCTGTTACGATCAAGCGTCTGAGGGATAAGCTTGGGGCACAGAAATACATTAAAACCGTCTATGGAATCGGTTATAGCTGGGTGACAAAAGATGAATAAAAGCGGCATCGCGATCATACTGCTGTGTTTTCTGGCGGCAGCAGCTGTTGTATTATGGGAGCGGAGAAAGGTCATAAAAACGATGGAAGAAATCGAAAGGATGCTGGACGCCGCCATGACCGGCTCCTTTTCTGAAACAACTTTTGATGAAAGCCAGCTGTCTGCTTTGGAAACAAAGTTTGCACACTATCTTTCTGCCGCAGAAGCATCTTCTCGAAATATGGCACAGGAAAAAGACAAAATCAAATCCTTGATTGCGGACATTTCCCATCAGACGAAAACGCCGATTGCAAACCTGCTGTTATATAGCGAGCTTTTGATGGAGGAAACTCTGTCTGCATCGGCAAAGGAAAATGTGGAGGCACTGTACAAACAATCGGAAAAGCTACGATTTCTGATTGATTCTCTCGTAAAACTTTCCAGACTGGAAAATGGGATCATTTCACTTTCCCCTCAGCAAGCATCACTTCAGCCGCTGCTTGAAAGCGTAGTAGAACAATATACCGCCAAGGCTTCTGAAAAAGGATTGTCTTTGCAAATGCAGGATACCAATGCTTTTGCTGTATTTGACTTCAAATGGACAGCGGAAGCGCTGGCTAATATCGTAGACAACGCCATCAAATATACGGAGCATGGAACAATCACGATTTCTACCGTAAGGTACGAAATGTTTACAAGGATCGATATATCGGATACCGGTTCAGGTATCCCGGAAAACGCGCAGGCAAAGATCTTTGCCCGCTTTTATCGTTCAAAGTCAGTTCGGGAGCAGGAAGGGGTTGGCATCGGCTTATACCTTGCCCGACAGATCATATCCGGCGAGGGTGGTTATATCAAGGTTGCTTCCGTTCCGGAAAAAGGAAGTACGTTTTCCATATTTCTGCCGAAATAACAACAATTCTATCAAAATTGTTAGATTTCATTTTCCGCAGGAAAGAATGTGGAAAGAATCTTATGCGATAATCTGTATGTATCAAAGGATCATTTCCTTTCATACATACAGATTTTTTCATGGAGGTACTCATTTATGGAGGTTTTACAGGCAAAAGACCTGAAAAAAATTTATGGCTCCGGCAATAACGCAGTTCATGCGTTGGATGGAGTTGATTTAAGTGTGAAGAAGGGCGAATTTGTTGCAATAGTCGGCACATCCGGCTCCGGCAAATCTACGCTGTTACACATGCTGGGTGGGCTGGATCGCCCTACAAGCGGCACAGTCAGGGTGGACGGACAGGATATTTTCTCCCTGAAGGAGGAAGCGCTGACCATCTTCCGCCGCAGGAAAATCGGCTTTGTGTTCCAAGCATATAATCTTGTTCCGGTGCTGAATGTGTATGAAAATATTGTTCTACCCATTGAGCTGGACGGTGGCAAGGTCAATAAGGATTTCGTACAGCAGATTGTACAGACACTTGGGCTGGATGATCGTCTGGATGCGCTGCCCAATCAGCTCTCAGGCGGTCAACAGCAGCGGGTAGCCATTGCCCGTGCGCTGGCGGCAGCACCCGCTATCATTCTGGCAGATGAACCGACAGGTAATCTGGATTCCAAAACCAGCCAGGATGTATTGAGCCTTTTGAAAGTCACCAGTCAAAAGTTCGCCCAGACAATCGTAATGATCACTCACAACGAAGAAATTGCGCAGATGGCAGACCGCATTATCCGTATCGAAGATGGTCGGATCGTCTCCCAGAACTAACGGGAGGTGGCTACGATGAATGTCAAAAACAGAAAATGTATTCGAAAGCTCAGCTTAAAATCTCTTTATGCGAACCGTCGCCGCAATCTGATCGCCATTTTTGCCATTGCGCTGACAACGCTGCTATTTACGTCCATGTTCACCATTGTCTTGTCGTTGAACGCCAGCTATGAAACCTACCAGTTTCGGCAGGTAGGCGGCTATGCGCATGGCACCTTTAAGGATGTTTCCCCCGAGCAGGCGGAACGCATCGCTGCCCACCCAAAGGTGAAGGCTGCGGGGGTACGGAAGGTAATCGGTATCACTGCGGAGGGGGTCTTTGCCAAAATACCGGCAGAGATCAGCTACATGGATGCCAACTGCACTAAATGGAGCTATGCAGCCCCTACTACCGGACGGATGCCCGAAAGCGGCAAAGAGGTAGCCATGGATACGGCAGCGTTGCAGCTGCTTGGCGTAACGCCGGAGCTGGGCGCCGAGGTCACGGTTTCCTATTCCATTACGGACAAGGATCAAACCGCCTTTACTGTAACAGACACCTTTACGCTGGTGGGCTATTGGGACTATGATGAACTAATGCCTGTTCATTACATCAACATCAGCCGTGATTACGCAGATGACATCGAAGCGCAGGCAGTGAAAACAGGTTTACAGCCTTTCCGCACCGATTTGAATGTCATGCTGGCCTCCGGCACAAACATTCAAGGGCAGATGGAGCAGGTGGATACCGATCTTGGCTACACATGGGACAGCTATACCGATCCCAACAGCGTCCGGATCGGCGTCAACTGGGGATATACCTCATCCCAGCTGGAGTCGAAGCTTGATCCGGAACTTGTGATCGCCATAGCAGCTTTTTTGCTGCTGGTGATTTTCACTGGGTATCTTATCATCTATAACATTTTCCAGATCTCTGTTGTAGGGGATATCCGGTTTTACGGACTTCTGAAAACCATTGGCACAACGCCCCGGCAGCTCAAACGCATCATTCGCCAGCAGGCACTTCTGCTTTGTCTGATCGGCATTCCGGCAGGGCTGCTGCTGGGCTACGGCATCGGCGCTGTTCTGGTGCCTGTTGTCTTGCGCTCCACCCAGTTGGATGCAGGCATCACCACCATTAGCACATCGCCTGTGATCTTCCTTGGTTCTATGCTGTTCGCCTTGCTGACAGTGCTCTTGTCCTGTTCCAAGCCCGGAAAAATGGCAGCTAAGGTCTCTCCGGTGGAGGCTACCAAATATACGGATGCAATGCAGACCAAGAAAAAACAGCGCAGCACCCGGGGAGCGAAGCTCCATCAGATGGCCTTTGCCAATTTGGGACGAAACAAGAAAAAGACGGTACTGGTGGTGGTGTCTCTGGCACTGTCGGTGACACTGTTCAATGCGCTGTGTACCTTTGTGGGCGGCTTCAGCATGGAGAAGTATGTATCCGCCAAGACCTGCGCCGATTTTATTGTCAGCACGCCCGACTATTTCCGTTACAACTCAGCAGATGAATTCATCACGCCAGAACAGATCGGAGAGATCGCAGCAAACACAAAGGCCAGTCTTTCCGGCACGGGATATGCTGTGCGAAAACCCGCCTACCTGTGGATGACGGAGGATGCTCTGCGGCAGGACTATGCAAGGTACGAAAGCGCCGAGCAGTTGGACAGCCATATGAGCCGTCTGGAGCACCGGGGCAATATGGTGATGGGAGATACCAGAATTGAGGCTCTGGATAACAGTCTGTTTGACAAGCTGCAAGTGTTCGACGGAGATATTTCTCCCATGTTGGAGCCGGACAATAACGCCATTGCCATTGCGGTTTCCTTAGATGACTACGGTAATCTGCCCAATCTTGAATACTACCCCAAGGTGGGAGACACGATCACCGTTACCTATGCGGACGATGTGAAATATATCGACAGCCGCACCGGGGAACTCACCGAAGATACACCGGAGGAGTACTTTCAGGCAAAATTGTATGGAGCCAGAGATGTAGAGTACACGGTCTGCGCCTTGGTAGAACTTCCGAATTCCATGAGTTATCGTTATGGTGGTATTGGATATGACGTAGTTTTGTCTGTGGACACCGCACAGAGGGACAGCGGTGGTGCGGTCGTTCCGATGCTCTACTTGTTCGACACAGCGGACGAAGCTGACGAGGCCGAAGCAGAGCAATATCTATCGAAGCTCACGGCCGGTGAGTTTTCGCCCCTGATGTATGAAAGCAAGGCCACGGCTCGGTCTGAGTTTGCTCAGTTCCGGCAGATGTTCCTTCTGATCGGTGGTATCCTTTGTGCTATCATTGGGCTGGTGGGACTCTTAAATTTCTTCAACGCCATGATGACTGGTATTCTTTCCCGCTGCCGGGAATTTGCTGTGCTTCAGGCTGTAGGAATGACGTCCCGACAGCTCAAAACCATGCTGATCTACGAGGGGTTGTTTTATGCAATGTCTTCCGTATCGGTGGCCTTTGTGCTTTCACTGGCGGTGGGACCTCTTGCGGGGAAAATGCTGGGCAGTATGTTCTGGTTCTTTGAGTATCGGTTCACCGTTCTGCCTGTCCTGCTGACAATTCCGGTATTTCTTCTGCTTGGGTGGCTGATCCCCTGCATGATGTATGATAACGCAGCGAAATGCAGCATTGTAGATCAGTTAAGGGATGCTCAATAATTGC
Organism: Blautia sp. DFI.9.10; assembly: GCF_024461705.1. Classification (NCBI taxonomy): domain Bacteria; kingdom Bacillati; phylum Bacillota; class Clostridia; order Lachnospirales; family Lachnospiraceae; genus Blautia; species Blautia sp. DFI.9.10. Next base: position 12,370 of record NZ_JANGAA010000020.1, on the reverse strand, counting down.
TAAGCCCATAATAGCCCTCTGTCAATGAAAAGGCTGAGGGCTGGAATTCAAATAATAATCAAAGTGACCATTACACTGGCCAGCGGCAAGAAACAGGTCATTTCTATTACTGTGCAGAAAACAACGGTAAGAACAATAAAGATCACCGGACTGAAATCCAGCGTGACCGTTGCAAGGAATAAAAAACTTACGTTGAAACCAGTCATCAGCCCGATCACTTCCCAGGAGAAGGTTACCTGCAGTTCTTCGAATAAGAAGAGCGTGACGCTAAATTCCAAGGGCGTGATCACCGGAAAGAAAAAGGGAACAGCCTATATCACAGTGAAATCTGGAAAGATCCGTAAAAAAGTAAAAGTAGTTGTTAAATAAAAATGATTCAAGCAGGAGCTGCCTTTCATGAATACACATGGAATGGCAGCTCCTTTTTTCATTTTTTGCATGTAGTTTTATTTGCAGAAGTAGATTACGATATTAATAGTTGACCAAGAGAGAAGAATGTTTAGATAATATGTTATAGTGATAATGGAAGCATGGTAACAAAAAAAATTATAAAAATAGAAAAAAAGTGCAACCAAACAGAAAAAAATACGTTCTATATAATAGAAAACATTAATATGGCACACTGCAAATAACCTATCTGCATAAAAACACTAATATACAGGGGAGAAATGTGATATGGAAGATATACATATTATAAATTTATTTTTAGAAAGATCAGAAGATGCAATTCGCCAGGTAGAAGTAAAGTACGAAAAATTTTGCTTTAAGATTGCATGGAATATTTTATATAACACAGAAGATTCAGAAGAATGCGTAAATGATACGTGGCTGATAACGTGGAATAAGATTCCGCCCAAAACGCCAACAAAATTATCTGCATTTCTTGGAAAAATAACCAGAAATTTGGCATTGGACAATTTCAGAAAGAAAAATGCTTCAAAAAGAGCAGATACACATATGATGGATATTTGTGGTGAAGTGGAAAAACTGGAAAATACAATAAAGGATTATGTGGAAGAGGATATAAAGAAAAAGGAAATTTTGAATATTTTAGAAAAATTTTTAAGTGATTTAAAAGCAGGAGACAGGGATATTTTTGTCAGGCGATATTGGTATATGGATAATATTAAAGACATTGCAAAAAGACATGGATGCTCTGAGACTAAAATTAAATCCAGTCTTTTTCGAAGCAGAAACAGATTATGGGAAGAGGTGAAAGAAATCATATGAAAAAAGAAAACAATTTTTTGGATCTGATGGGAGAAATAGATGAAAAATTTGTTTACGAAGCTTCCTTGCCATGGAAAAAGCGAAATGTTAATTTGAAATTTAAATTAGCAAAGATTGCAGCAGCAGGAGTTGTAATAGCATTATTGATAGGAGGTTTGGGACATCCGCATGAGATAAAGGCGGCCTGGGAACAGATTACTTCGTGGATTCAAACTGCATTGGGGATTAATGAAAATGTAGAATCATATATAGATAGTGTTGGAAAAACGATTACTAAAAATGGAATTTCTATTACGTTAGATGAAATTGCTGCTGATAAGGAGAATTTATGGGTGGCAATATCTGATAATATAAATGATTCAAAAGAAAAAGAGACTATTCTACTAACAGAAGTGGAGATAAATGGAAAAGCGGCACAGTTAGATGGAACATATGCTCTGGAGAAAAAGGAGAACGGAACAGATGGTCAGGTTTGTCATTATAGGTTGGAAGATACAACTATTAAAGATAATACAGCAGATATAAAAATGAAAGTATGGTTATTTGATCCAACAGAAATGGATACTGCAGATACAGAAGATACGGATGACTATATTTTTGAATTTTCATCAAATTGGGAAGAATTAGAGAAGAATACAATAAATGTAAATGTGAATAAAAAAATAAAGATATCTCCAAATCAAAATCTGACGATTTCAAAAATGAGCTTAAACGATTTGGCAAGTACAATTTATGGAAATTTGGATAATAAAGAATATGAAGATTATTATTTACTAGGAACCGACGATAAAGGAAATCAGGGGCTTTATAGAATGACAAATTATGGAGACACAGAGACTGTGTTTGAAGAAAGCAGAAATAATACAAAATATAAAGGAATTTCTCCAGATGCTAAAACGGTGACATTAGAATTATATGTAAATAAAGAAGAAAAAAACAGAACAACATATAAAAAATATGAAACTGGAATAGAAGATACTTACGGAGAAGGCGAAGGACGTGTTTATGAAAGTGATGAAGATCCTCTGGATTTATATAGCCCAGTGGAAGGAAAAATAGAAATTAAAATCAGATGACAAAAGAATAATTTAATCGAAGAGAGGGATGAGATACCGCAATTGGATATTTTTACTGTAGAGATAAAAAAAACAATAAAATGTTTGGTGGTACATTTAAGATTCGTATAAATAAAAATGGTAAAATTACATTTCCATAAGTAATAAGAGAAGTTGATTAAATCTTTGAAAATCGAAAATACAAAATATAGTAAAAGTGCGATTGACGCCAACAATATCTTGTGTTAATATGATTGTGAGATTTGTATTTGTATCTGTAGACACAGATAAGAAACGCTGGTTCCGGGTCTGACCGGGAGTAAAACATTAAGGAGCCAAAAGCCTCCTGCCTTTGTAATAAATAAGGTCATTTAGAATGAAAATTTCTAAATGGCCTTTTTTTGTTGCAAAAATATGGCAGACAACAAGTACAGATCAGCAAATACGGAAAGGAGGATCATAAAAAACACAAGGAAACTCAAAATACAAGGAGGGCGTTATGAAACGAAAAAAGATGGAAAAGGAGGTTGTGCACCTTCTTGAATGGATTATCGAATATCCAGGAGTATGGCAGATTGTATGTAATCCAGATGGAAAAGAAACTTCGCCTGAATCTTTTAAGATGGCATATGATATGCTGGTCAAAAAATCTCTGTTTTATCTGATACCGGTATTGTTTGCAACACATCCGGGAGAAGAATCACTGGAGATGGCGAAAAATTTATGTACGGCTGACTCTGCTGCCCGCGAGATTCGAAAAAATGGTATGGGAGCATTAGTCAAATGTATGCGGGAACATCTGGAATGAAACTGGAAAACCTTATAAAGCTATGGGAGGACAATTATGAACAAATCAATCATGATGGGACGAGTAGTAAATGAGCCTGATTTACGCTACACACAGACAGAGAATGGAGAACTTGCCATTGCAAACTTTCGCTTGGCGGTAGACCGAAAATTTGTACGAAGAGGAGATCCGGAAGCAGATTTCTTCAGCTGTACGGCTTTTGGCCGAAAAGCAGAGTTCGCGGAAAAATATCTGTTTAAGGGGATCAAGATTCTGGTAGAAGGCCGTATGCAGAATGACAACTACAAGAATCGGGCTGGTGAAAATGTCTACGGCATGCGGCTTATGATTGAAGAGATTTCTTTTGCAGAAAGTAAGAAAGCTTTAGAATCTGGAAATGACGAGCGGGAAGAACCGGAAAGAGAAACGAGGGCATCTTCTAATCGAAACCGTTCTGACCGTGCAGAAAACCAGCGTTCAGCTTCCAGAAGCACCAGAAGTGAAAGAGCAGCAGAAATGGATGACCGTGACTATGACAGGGAACGTGAAGGTGGAAGATACAGAAGCAATACCAGGACAGATGCATCAGATGACAGACGGAGATCAAATTCAGGCGGGACAAGATCCAGAGGAACTTCGGCAAGAAGCCGGGAGCGTAGTCAGGATATTGATGACCGGTACATGGAAACAGATGATGAAAAACTGGATTTTGACTGAGCAAATCATAGGAGGAAATGCTTATGATGGAGGAAATGAACAAATGGTTGTCTGCACATAAAAAGCTGTGCGTGATAACTGGAATTTTTGGTCTGTTAGTATCACCATTTTTATGGCCGATATTTCTGGCAGTGATCATACAGTCCCTTTCACTGGTCATTCCGGTTGCAGCAGGATTGTTTTTCTATGAAAAATTTATTATGAAAAAGGACAAGGAGGAAACGAATGAGAATGATGATGACAACAAACAGCAAAAGAATGCAGATGCCCGTAAAGTACATGCAGATGCTGAAAAGACCGAGGATTTACCGAAAAATCATGAGAAGGGATCGGAAACGGTAAATTTCGATAATCAGGAGAAGCAGGCAAGATGCAGGGCACAGGCTGCCATATGGTACGAAGATGAAGGCTTTGAGCGGATCCAGGCGATTCGGAAAACTCTGGAATCTGAAAATCGAAACCGTTTTTCAGTAAACAGGGAAGGAATCTGCAGTATTTCCATTGGAAAAAGGAAATATCGAAGGGTTGGAATTTTAAAAGGATATCCTTTTGGACAGACAGAGGTGATCCGGGAAAAACTAAAGAAGGATGGTTTCATCACCAGTATGGGATGCAATAATTATCTCTGGATCTCATGGTAGAGAGGAGCTGGAACATGAGCATTTGCTGTAAAGCCATCCGGCAGATCTATTATAATGCAGGAAGTGGATATACGGTAGCTTCCTACATGACCAATGAAGATTTACCGGAGGAAGTAAAAAAACAAAAGAATGGAAATTATGGAATATTTCAGGCATTTGGAACCGAACTTCCGGCGAACGAAGGCCTGGATGTGGAACTGACGGGAGACTGGAAACCCACAAAATATGGAATGCAGTATAGTGTGAGCAATTTTTCAGTAACCATGCCAACCACAAAAGAAGGTATTCGGGCTTATTTGTCGTCATCCCTGATCAAAGGGATTGGACCGGCAATGGCAGCCCGCATCGTAGAAATGTTTGGGGAAGACACACTGAATGTTTTTAATGACAGCCCGGAGAAACTCCTTCAGGTAAAAGGAATTACGCAGAAACGCTTAGATGATATTCTGGAAGGATATCAAAAAAGCAGTTCCATCCGGGAACTGATGATGTATTTGTCCCCTTTTGGGGTGACTCCTGCAAAAGTTTCAAAAATACAGGAGAAATTTGGCCCTGCTGCAGTTATGATCGTGAAGGAGGAGCCTTTCCGGCTCTGTGAGGTTCATGGATTTGGATTTCTGACTGTTGACCAGATTGCAGTAAAGGCAAAACATTTCCGTGCAGATGATCCCCTTCGTATTAAGGCTGCTATTTTGCATATTATGTCAGAAGCAGAAGGCGAAGGACATTTGTATTTAAAAAGAGAGGACATTATAGAACGTGTCGAAAAACTTTTAAATCACAACAAAGATGTTTCACCGGTCTCTGAACGGGCAATCCGGGATACAGGCAATGATATGATCCATATAGATGGAAGCCTGGTCTGCCACGATGGAGGGTTTTATACACGCAAAAGCTTCCAGGCCGAACTGGGAGCTGCTGCCGCATTAGTCAGACTCCATATGCAGACGGGAATGGTTGTAAATGTTGACCGTATTTTAAGAAAGATCCAGAAAGAACAGGATATTATTTTGAATGCGAAACAGCAGGTGGCAGTAAAAAATGTCTTTGAAAACCCGGTATCCATCATTACAGGAGGACCCGGCAGAGGAAAGACTACGGTGATCCGTTTCATCATTGCTGTACAGGAAGCATTGGATAAAAATGCGGTGATCCTTTTATGTGCACCTACAGGCATCGCCAGAAGGCGAATGCGGGAATGTACAGAGTATCCAGCACTGACAATCCATAAATCCATAGGGCTTACCGGAGAAGCTGGAGAGGAAGAATGGAAGAACGATCAGCCAATTCCAGATGACCTGATCATAGCAGATGAGTTCAGCATGGTCGATATGTATCTGGCGGACAAACTGTTTGCCAGTATTAAATCCGGTGCCAGACTGGTTCTGGTGGGTGATAAAGATCAGATCGAATCCGTAGGGCCTGGAAAAGTATTTCAGGAGATCATTGATTCCGGCGTATTTCCGGTAACTGTCTTAGATGAATGTTTCCGACAGGAAGGGAATTCCACCATCAGCCAGAATGCCATTAAGATCAATAAGAATCAGCTGGATCTGGTGTTTGATGATACCTTTCAGTTTATTCCGGCTTCCACACCGGAGGAGGCTTCGCAAAAGATACAGAAGATCTATCGGAAAGAAGTACTGCAGAGAAACGGTTCTCTGGAAGAAGTGCAGGTGATGTCACCGCTACGAAAAGATACGGAAGCAGGTACGGATGCATTGAATCTGGTATTGCGTGACATTGCGAATCCAAAGCGTTTCGGTTATCCGGAAATCACAAATGGCAGGAATACTTACCGGGAAGGTGACCGGGTCATGCAGACAAAAAACAACGATGAAGTAGCAAATGGCGACATTGGAGAAGTCATAGGGATTTTTCGGAAAGATCAAAAAATGGTCATGCGTGTAGATTTTGGGGATGGCCGGGTCATGGAATATCAGGAGGAAGACTATTGGCCGCTGACACTGGCATATGCGATTACGGTACATAAGGCTCAGGGCAGTGAATATCCGATGGCAATCCTTCCAATGCTTCCATGTTTCCGATGGATGCTTCGCAGAAACATTTTCTATACAGCAGTAACAAGAGCCAGAGAAAGGTTTATAATTGTGGGAAGCAAACGTGCAATCGCACAGGCTATCCGGACGGATTACATCAGCCGGCGAAACACCATGTTTGGGTACCGTATCCGAAAAATATATGAAGCAATCCTGGAACAGGAAAAGAGCGCATAAAGAATGAATGACAGGCAGACGTTGGAAAAATCCAATGCTCTGCCTGTTTCTTTCCTTCGTATGCAGAAAATTACATAATGAAAGAGGAGGGAACAAAATGCCAGATCTTTGTTTTTATGCACCATGGATTATGAAAGAACCCATTCCGGACCCATTTCGGATGATGTTGGAAAAAGCAGGGAAAAAACGGATCAGCTATGATGAAGCGGATTGTTCCATGCGAAATATCAGGAAGCAGGGAAAAGTCTCCCGCCTTCATGGGCCTACGTTACATGCTCTTCTGACACTGATTCAGATTCGGAAAGAAAAAGACTCTGGTGCTGCCGGTATACAAAGGGGCAGGGATGCCATAAATTATTTCTGCATGGAATATCCTGGAAAACAGGGAAGGTATGTAATGACCTATAATTCGAAAAACGGACGTTTCAGTGGGATTTTAAAGACAGAAGAAAAAAACGAGAAGCTTCCGGGAATCCGGGAAGGCAAAAATACAGGGGAGCAGTACCTGGCCCTTTTGGCGTATGCAAATCTGGTCCCGGATAATCCTTTGTATAACGAAGAGTTCCAAAGAAATTTCCGAATACTCGAAGAACAGGAAAAAAATGAATGGGAAGACAAGGAAGCTGCACTGCGGGCGGCATTTATCTGTTGCGATGCCATGTACTGCGAAGTAATAGCAAATCCGCAGCAGGCGATCCCGCTGGAAAAGAGCCAGTTCCGTGCAGAGGAACTGGAGGATGTGCTTCCGGAATATAAAATTGCGGCCGGGGTATATGCACCAAACGATGAAATCTATGGAAAGTTTCATGTGCTTTTGCCTGTAAATGAGAAGACAAAAAGAACACTTTTTGAATTAAAACAGATCTACTCTGGCAGATGGGATGTAAATGAAAGGACAAAAGAAAGGATCCCTTCGCTTCCAGAAGACTATCTGGTAAGTAAGGAAGCTGAAGAAATCCTGCAGATGGTGGATAAGACACCGGCAAGGCTGTTTATGATGACAGGCGATGCCGGTACTGGAAAGACAACGGATGCCAGAATGATCGCCCAGATCTTAGGGCTTCCATATTATGTGTTCACCTGTGGACCCGGAACGGATGAACTGGAACTTTTAGCAACCACCGTGCCAAATATGGGCGGAACAGCACATCTGGAAATGGAATTGCCACGTCTGGAAGACATTGAAATGGATCCGGCTTCAGCTCTTGCAACGGTAAATGGCATTTATGAAGAGGGGATCAGCCGGGAAAAAGCTTTTCAGGAGATCCTGAAAGCAGTTTATGAAAAAGGCTATGAAAAGTCGAAAAATGAAAAAGACTTCCTATTAAAAGAATCAGAAATCGTAAAGGCATGCAGGGAACCATCTGTGATTGAAATTCAGGAGCCGGCCATGATTGAAAAACCTGGGACACTTACGAGATTAAACTCCCTGTTTGACGATGGAGCTGTAACCGATCTGGTAAATGGAGAACAGATACGGAGAAATCCGGATACGATTGTGATCATGACCACCAATCTGGATTATGTTGGCTGTCAGAACTTCAACCAGTCAGTTCTTTCCCGAATGAACCTGATTCAGCCAAAGGAAGCCCTGACAGAAGAGGAAATGGCAAAAAGGGCAATGAAAAGAACCGGGTTTAAAAACAAAGAACTTCTGTCCTTTATGACTGCCACGGTCTGCAAGATCCATGAATATTTGATCGAACAGGACATTACAGATGGCGTATGCGGATACCGGGAATTGGAAAACTGGGTGTTAAGTTACATGGTTTCCAATGATCTCAGGAGGTCAGCATGGACAGCACTGCTCAGTAAAGCATCCATGGACAGGGAAGAACGGGGAACTATGGAACGCGTCTTTCTTCTTCCTCATTGTGATGTGGATTAAAAACGGATGGAGGAAACGAATGAAAAAGGCTTTATACCGGAAACGGATATGTGCAGAGAAAGAAAAACTGACACCGGAAAAAGTATTTCATACGCCGCAGTATCGTGATCTTTTGACCTCGATCGGGCATGAAATCACGGGTGGAAAGTTGACTACATTACGGTTATACGATGATAAAAATTCAGGGATTGCAGGATGGAATCAGGGAGAAACTGTTGCCGTAAATCTTGGAAACCAGATTACGTCAAGTTTTCTGACACTGGAATTAAAAAGTGACAGCCTGATCGGGATTCTGGGACATGAATGCGGACATTACCGGTATACGGATTCTGCACTTAGAAAAAGGTATGCCGAGCATATGTTAAATGGCAGCTGGTATCCAAAGGAGCCAGCACCGGAAAATGCACAGGAAAAAGAGGCATTGGATGCAATGAATGTCTACTTTGAAAGAAAAGATAAAGCAATCCTTTCTATCTTTCTGCAGACAGCATCCTATCTCAGCAATCTTTTGAATGATATGTACATAGAAGAGAAGATGTGCGCCCTTTTTCCGGGAAGCATCCGCAGGGGAATCCTTATGAATCGCGACCGAAATGTGGAATGGCTTCCAACACTTAGGGAAATGCTGGAAACGGAGAAAGACAGGTTATCTATTCTTATGAACCTGTGTGCACAGTATGCCTTGTCTTCAAGGGTCAATGCCTGGGATGGTGCGGATTACGAGCTTATTGATACACTAAAACTGCTTATGCCGGTCATTGATGAAGCGGGAAAGGCAGCAGATGACATGGAGAGATATCTTGCCACCAACCATATCCTTCTGATGATCTGGAAATATTTTGCGGAAATCATAGATGAAATAGAGAAGAACAGTACAGAAAATGAAGAGCAAAAGCCAGAACAGGAAGAGCGTGAAGGGCAAAAGGAAAACCCGAATGAATCCGAAGAAGAACCGGAGGAAGAAAAGCAGGGTAACACAGGGGCACAGACTGAGCAAAATGAAGATAAGATCAGAAAAGAGGATACGGAACAGGAGTCGGAAACAGAAGACAAAACCGAAAGAAACGGAAAGGATCAGGAAACGGAAGGCCATGAATACGGGCGTACTGCAGAGCTTAAGAAGTTCCTGCAGCAGCTGTGTGAAAATCTTCCGAAATGTGTCAGGGAGTCTGGTGGCTTCGAAGACAAACAGAATGAATGTGGCATCCCTGCCTCAGAAACGGAAGCATCCAGTGATAATGCCTTGCAAAAAATCCTTTATGAAATGGCGAAAGAGACGCTTGATGAGAAGATACAGAAAGAAATTTTCGAACATCTTCAAAAGGAATTGATGGAGATACCGTTTGAAGAAGGCCATGACCTGGTACAGAAAAAACTTTGCCGTAAGACCGAGATATCAGATTTTTTAAAATTACTGACAGAAAAGTATGAGGGGCAGCTAAAACAGGTAAAAAAGAGACTTCGCCTGAAACTGCTTCCTATATTGAAAAATCAGAAAGAACGCACGGAACATAAGCTTTTTCTTGGACGTCGGGTAGATCTTCGAAACATAGCTGCACCGTCTGGGGCAGTATTTAAGAAACAACAGCCAGGAAAAAAGCTGGATATCTGTGTGGCTGTGCTGGTCGATAATTCTTTTTCCATGTGTGGGGAACGGATGGATCATGCCATTCTTGCAGCACTTTGCCTGTATGATTTTTGTATGGAATCAGAAATACCGGTTTTGGTGTGCGGACATCATACAGATGGATACCGGCATGAGAACCTGAAAGACGAAACGGTGTATCTGCATTGCTGCGCAGATTTTGAAACGGATGAAAAGGATCGGTTCCGGATCGCTGGTATGCAGTCTTATGGAAGCAACCGGGATGGAACTGCATTGTGGTATGCTGGCAGCCGGCTTTTAGAACGACCGGAAAAGCAGAAACTGCTGTTTGTGATCAGTGATGGTGCACCTAATGCAAACCAGTATGGAGGCACAGGGGCAAAAAGGGACCTTCAGAAGATTCAGAAAAAGCTGCTGCAGCAGGGAGTATTCTTTCAGGCGGCTGCAATCGGAAGCGACAAGGAAGCAATTCAGGAAATTTATGAGGAATCTTTTCTGGATATTACGGATCTTGAACAGCTTCCAGCTCTTCTGACAAAGAAATTGCTGCGTTTTATCAGGAGGTAAGGATGAACAGGAAAAACAGGAAAGAAAAAGAACAGAATACGGATGTATCAAAACAGATCTGTGTTCATAAGACACAGAATACGTTACTGGAATTTAATAGCTTTTTGCGGATGGCAGAGCCAAAGGATTTCTGGCATTTTCACGAAGACTTTGCCAGCGATTATTCCAGGATCCGCGCTGTCATGGTTGACTACAGCAAAGAAGACAGCATCAGCGTTTATGCAAATCTGAGCCCGGAAATCATAAAATACCTGTACTCCCGTATATGGAATAATGTACAGGAATTTAAATTCTTCCAGCAAAAGATCTTTTGCGAGGATAAAAATTCCAACACGGGAAGGGTTACAGTATTTTCCATACAGAGGAAGGTTCGCAACAACAAAGGAGAAGTTTTAAATTATCCGTGGGTTGTCAGGATACAGAATGGCACCGGTGTAGCGATGCATAATGCCAATGGCGGGCAGTATTGTAAAAAAGACAGCTACCGGAAAGAAAAAGAGGTTACCATACAGCTGAAAGATGAGGAAATCTTCACTCTGTTTGCAAGAACTTCTGCTGTGATCCGGGCATTTGAACAGGACTGCATGACACGCCGCAGACAAGCTGGAAATTTCCGGAACTTGTACAGAATGATAGAAAAACTCATTGTTGGAACTGAGGAGGAAAAAGATAATGCTGCGTAAAAGAATAAAGAAGAATACATTGAAATGGAAAAAAATCTATGCGGAACAGCTTCTTGATATGATGGACGAGGAAGAAAATGCTTTACAGAAGATTTATCTGACAGGGTATGTACTTGAACTGAAAAAGAACCGGTATTTTGCCGGATGGTACAAAGACCGGATCGTTTGCCGTTCCCTGGAGTATGCACGTTATTTTCCAAGTGCCGAGGCAGCGGAAGAGTATGTACATAAGTATCTGGGATTTGCAGGCATGACCTGTTATATCTGCCATGTAAACTGGACGCTGGCTTCCTGCGGGAGTGAAAATATGGAAGATAACGAAGAGAACTTGTTAGAGGAAAATGGTAAGATCCTTTCGTTTACAAATTATGCAGATGTAAAGCAATACCAGAAACAGCGAGGCATGGAACATTCTACAATGGCAACCACTTATGCAAGCCGGAAAAAGAAGATTATCCTGGCAGCATAAGAACAATTTTGGGGGACTGGCGAACAGTCCCCTTTTTATATGGGAAAACAGGAGGAAATTGGATGGAATGGAAGATTTATGAAGAATGGCTTGATATTACCCTGTACCGGCAGATGACGAACCTGATCTATAAGCTGTCATCTAATGAGGAAAAATATAAAATTTATATGCAATTAAAAGAAAATGACATGTTTCTGGAAAAGCCGAAAGTAGACATGGAAACCGCTTATGGACTGCACTATCCGGGAGAAGTCCTGGAGCGCATTGGAGAACATCTGACCTTGACAAAGCAGACATACCGTGCCCTCGGACTTGCCCTGGCAAGGATGATGCCTTTACAGGAGACCTGTATGTTCAATGGGGCACAAAAGGATCTGTTTTGGAAAAAGATGAAACAGATTCTTGGAGAGAAAGACCTGTTTTTAATCAGTATCAATTATTAGGTAATTGCGAAACTCGCGGTGCTCGTTCGTAACCTTGAACCAAAACA
>NZ_JANGAA010000002.1:0-229493 GCF_024461705.1 Blautia sp. DFI.9.10 | reverse complement strand
GCCATTTTACAGGCCCTATAGCTTTGCGTCCCAGACTTTCATCTGGTTTGCCGATCATCCTTATTAAGCTTTTATACGTATCCTAAAAAACTGGTTTTATTATACTACAGCGCTCTACTTTACACAAGAAAAAACATTACCGTTTTAACGCTTGAAAACACAAAAAAAGAGATTGCTCCAAAACAGAGAAAAATACTTTATCCCCACGAAAAAAAATCCCCGCTGTCTGACTGAAATCAGACAACAGGGATTTTTTATCAGATCATCCGATCGCTGCGATCACTTCTACCTCGCAGAGAACGTTCTTTGGCAGTGTCTTGACTGCAACACAGGAACGTGCAGGTTTATTTACGAAATATTTGGCATATACTTCATTAAATGCCGCAAAATCGTTCATATCTGCAAGGAAGCATACTGTCTTGATCGCATTCTCATAGCTGGAACCGGCAGCTTCCAGAACTGCTCCGAGATTCTTCATAACACGGTCAGCCTGCTCCTCGATGGTTGTGCCAACTACCTCTCCAGTTGCCGGATCCACCGGGATCTGACCGGATGTGTAAAGTGTATCTCCATGGATGATAGCCTGGGAGTATGGTCCGATTGCTGCAGGTGCTTTGTCTGTATGTACTGTCTTCATAATAGAATTCCCCTTTCATGAACATTTCGGATACTTCTCTGGCGGAAATATCCATCAGGATCTTGCTCAGCTGTTTTTTATTCTAACTCACAGATCACCCCTGGTCAAGGTCCATATTCAGATAATTATAAACAATACCGGAAATATCCCGGATATGCGAAACTGCATCCCCAGGTTTACAGTCTTCTGACATCACACAGAGGATATATGTAGTCTTTTCTCCATATACAATGGCGATATCATGCTGGTCCGTATCCGTTTCTCCAGTCTTATTTGCAATTTCCACGGACACAGATATCCCGCTGGGGATCTTAGTAGTAACCTGCTGGTTCAGAAGCAGGTTCAGCATAGCCTCCGAAGCTTCTTTCGATACACATTCTCCTTTATAGATCCGGGAAAGAAGCTCTGCGCAGTCTTTTACGGAAGTGGTGTTCCTACCACCGAGGCCGACGTCCTTTGAAGAGGACGGGCTTAAGATGTGCTGTACGGAAGTATCTGCAAATTTCTGTTCCGCAAGAAATCCATTTACAGCCTGTGCTCCGTCCTTAAAAACACCCGATGCTGTCTGCAGACGTACCAGCTCATTAAAGGATTCATTGTCACTGACTGTGATCATATTCCAGAGAAGGTCATTGACCTTTGTGGATACGAACGGATCTGTAACATCTTTTTTCATTTTTGCCGCTTCGTTCTGAAGGACTGCATCCATGTTGGCATAGGTCTGAGCCATGACAAACACTTTGATCAGACTGGCTGAGTACAGTGATTGACTGTTCTGTTCAAACTCCTGATCACTGGTCAGATCCTTTACATAAACGCTCCATGTACCCTCATAGGTTCCAAGAAGATCCGCAAGCCGTTTCTCAAGGCCATCCATTCCCAGATCTTTCGTCTCGACTTTTCCGGATTTATCCACGGAAAATCCCTCCGGAGTCTCTCCCTCTTCCTGGCGCAGAACGCCGTTTTCTCCGCCAAAATAATAATATCCGTCAAACATCTGTCCTGCAGCATTCATTTCCAGATAATGGATACCTGGATCTGTGACCATTTTTCCATATTCATCAAAATAATACAGCCCGTTGTATGTTGTTTTGTCCACCACCAGCTCATCCATATAACGTACCTGTGGAGAGGCGCTGAGTTTTCCCAGATTGTTTACCATATAACAGCCGTCAAAAGAAACTTCCTCACCGCTACCGTCTTTTGCCGGAGCCTTCAGATCGGTGATCTGGACCATATGCGAGTTTCCCGCTGTAAATTTACCGCTTTCGTCGTGATAATAATATCCATCAAAAACCGTTCCGTCGATCTCAAAATGATCAAAATAATACACTGCCGGAGTATTTTCTTTGGTTCCATCTTCATTCAGGCAGTAAAAGCCATTGCTTTTCAGAATATATTTCCCGCTTTCACCGGGAATTGGAAGTATCTGGGACTCCTCCGTAACAGAACCAAGGCTTCCCTGTGCCGTCTGCTGCACTGTTGTCGCAAAAACCGGCTGTGCGAGCATCACTGTGCTCAGACAAAATGCCAATGCTTTATATATTTTTTTTCGTCTCATATACTTCTTTCACTTTTCTTATGATCCTATTTTACAGTTTCTTGTCCTGATCCGGCATCCACACATTCCTCCAGTAATTTTCCAGATAAAGACTCTATAAGTATATCGGATTTCTCCGTTCTGTCAAGTAAACCTCTTCCAGAACGTCTCCACTGCACCTTCTACCGTATCCAGCCTGCAGCCTGTACGGTCCTGCCATTCCCTGGGAAAGATTTCCTGGTAATCCCGATCCCAGAAGCGGTCATCCAGAAGCAATATCACTCCTTTATCCTCTTTTGTGCGGATCACGCGCCCGGCGGCCTGAAGCACCTTGTTCATACCCGGATAGCGATATGCATAATCAAAACCACAGTGATTCTTTTTATCGTAATACTCTTTCAAGATCTCACGCTGACTGCCGATCTGGGGAAGTCCGGTTCCTACGATCACTGCCCCGATCAGACTTTCCCCTGTCAGATCAACACCCTCAGAAAAAATCCCTCCAAGAACACAGAACCCTACCAGGGTACCTTCCCGTTCCTGAAATTCCTCCAAAAATCCTTCCCGTTCCTGTTCTGTCATATCCGGCGTCTGACACACGCAGCGCACCCAGTCTACGGAAAATTCTTCCTCATAAACCTGCAGTACGTCTTCCATAAGACGATACGACGGAAAAAACACCATATAATTTCCCTGCCTCTGCCAGACACATCTGGCAATATATCCGGCGATCTTCCGGTATTCTGCACGATTTCTCCGGGTATACCGGCTGCTTACGTCGCTGCCGATAAGAATCCTGCGGTTTTCTTTTGGGAAAGGAGACTGCACATAAATCCCATAGGCATCACGGTCTGTTGTCAAAAGCTCCCGGTAATAGAGCATGGGAAACATTGTAGCTGAAAAGAAAATTGCACTTTTTCCTTTTTTCAGGTATTCTCCCAGATTTTCTGCCGGATTCACACAGAACAGCATCAGACGAAATCCTTCTTCTGCGCTGTTTTCGGTATATACTACATAATTTTCATCTACCAGCTCTGAAACATTTAAAAAATCACGCACTATAAAATAAAATTCCAGTATTTCCCTGCGTAGTTCTTCTTCCAGTTCTTTTTCCTCCAGTATTTCTTCCAGCTCACCTGATATCGTAAGAAATGTGATCGGCAGTACTCCGGGATTGGGCAGCACCTGATACCCTTTTCCTGTTTCCGCAAGATTCTCTTCCAGTTCCATCATCTGGCGATTTGCTTTATCCAGTGCTCTGGCCAGTTTTGAAAACCTCTTTCTTATCTTCTTTCGAAGTGCTACCAGACTCTGACGGGAAATACCGGCACTGTACATCTCTCTGCCACGTTCTACCAGATTATGTGCCTCATCGATCAGAAAAATATGATCCCCGGAAATATTTTCCCCGAAAAAACGTTTCAGATGAACATTGGGATCAAACACGTAATTATAATCACAGATGATCCCGTCTACCCAGATTGAAAGATCCAGACACATTTCAAAAGGGCACACCTGCCATTTTTCTGCATGAGCACGGATCACTTCTCTGGAATATACCTCTTCAGTGGTCCAGAGCTCATAAACCGCATCATTTACCCGGTCAAAATGCCCCTTTGCATAAGGACATTTCTCCGGTGTACATTCCGGAGTATCCTGAAAACACAGTTTTTCCTTTGCCGTGATCGCCGTTACCTTGAATTTCAGACCTTTTTCCCGCAGGATGTGAAATGCCTCCTGCGCCACAGTTCCTGTGATGGTTTTTGCGGTAAGATAAAAAAGTGTTTCACCTTTTCCCTCACCGATGGCGCGCACGGACGGAAAAATGGCAGACATGGTTTTTCCCACACCGGTAGGCGCCTGAACAAATAAGGTCTTCCCGCTGGAAACCGTATGGTACACACCACTAACAATATCCCGCTGCCCTTCTCTGTATGGAAACGGAAACTGCAGATCCTTCATGGATGCATTTCTCTCTTTTTTCCAGTTAAGAGAATATGCGATCCATTTGTGATAGGCATCCAGAAGCTTCTGATACCAGCCTTTAAGCTCCTCTATGGAAAAATCCTCACGAAATCTCCTGGTTTCTTCCGTCTCAAGATGAGCGTAGGTCATCTGAATGTGGATTTCAGAAATCCCTTCTTTTTCTCCCCAGATCATTCCGTAACACATGGCCTGGGCACGGTGGACAGGTATTGGCATGTCCATTGCCTGGACATTTCCGTAAGTCCCCTTGATCTCATCAATATAAACGGCTCCGTCCTCTGTAAAGATCCCATCTGCACGGCCCTCGACCTGAATGACCACATCGTCGTATTCACTTTCTTTTTTCAGAGAAACCTCTGCCTGATAATCGCCCTTCATACTCCGCTGTATCTTGCGGTGAAGCCTTCCGCCTTTTAACATGGCTTCCTTATCTCCGGATGTCCCACTGCTGTTATCCAGATCTCCGCTCCTCAGTATAAATTCCACAAGATTTCTGACAGAAATCCGCACTCTTGGTTTTTCCATATTTTCACTCCCGGCAGCTGCCGGAATTCCAGTCCGGCAGCTATTCTTTTTCCATGCTATACCAGGATTATACCATAAAATATGATCCGAAAGCTTCCCATAATAAAAAGGACGCATGTTCTGCTTTTCTTCTCATGAACTGCGCCCTTTTATCACCGTTTTTCTTTATTCATATTTCTCAACCTGCTGCATACTTGGAAAGAACACGATTAAAATCCTCATCTTCTCCGTAACACTTTACTGTCAGAGTCTTTGTCAGATCCAGACTCAAAAGTCCGAGGATCGACTTTGCATCAATGATAATACGGTTATAAAATACATCAATATCAAAATTACATCTGCTGGCTGCACTGACAAACTCCTGTGCACTTTTTTCATCCAGTTTGATCTGTTTCTCCATAGCTGACCGCCTGCCTTTCTGATTTTTTCATATTTCAGTTTTACACAAAAGTTAAGTTTTTGTCAATACTGTTTATTTCATATCAAACTTTTTTCGACACAATGTACAATATCTTTGTCTTTCCTTTGGAAATCCTGTTGAATTTGATTGTATTATTTTTAGATAAATCTTGGATTTTTCCAAAAAAATCCGCCGCAGGACGGTATGTTACACGTACTGCGGCGGTTTTAAATAAATCGGATATTCGGAATCCGCTTTGCTACTTCCTCATAAACAAAATCCGTTTCCGGATTTATATCAATCGGATATTCGAAATCCGCTTCGCTACTTTCTCATAAACAAAATCCGTTTCCGGATTTATATCAATCGGATATTCGGAATCCGCTTCGCTACTTCCTCATAAACAAAATCCGTTTCCGGATTTTGTTTATATCCGTGTCAGAACAAAAATATCGTAGATTGCTCTGACTGCTTTTTCGAAATCACGATTCTCTACACCGATGATGATATTCAGTTCACTGGAACCCTGGTCGATCATTTTTACGTTTACATTTGCATGGGCAAGAGCAGAGAAGATCCTTCCTGCAGTGCCTCTCTGGGATTTCATTCCACGACCAACAACTGCGATCAGTGCAAGGTCAGATTCCATCTCCACAAAATCAGGCTGCACCAGACGGTGGATACCTGCGATAACCTGCTGCTCTTTCTCCTCAAATTCGTCCTGATGAACATATACAGTCATGGTATCGATTCCGGATGGTACATGCTCAAAGCTGATTCCCTGATCTTCAAATACCTGAAGTACCTTGCGTCCGAACCCGATCTCACTGTTCATCATGGATTTCTCGATATTAATAGAGCAGAAGCCTTTCTTTCCGGCGATACCGGTAATAGTGAATTTCGGCTTCTTACAGGTGCTCTCTACGATCAGAGTACCTTTATCCTCCGGGCTGTTTGTGTTACGGATATTGATCGGAATTCCCTCTTTACGAACCGGGAAAATGGCATCCTCATGAAGAACAGTAGCTCCCATGTAGGAAAGCTCACGAAGCTCTCTGTATGTGATTGCCTCGATAGGCTCCGGATTGTGAACGATACGCGGATCTGTTACAAGAAAACCGGAAACGTCCGTCCAGTTCTCATAAATATCTGCATGGATAGCCTTTGCAACCAGGGAACCTGTCACATCAGAACCACCTCTGGAAAATGTCTTTACCGTGCCATCTGCACATGCGCCGTAAAATCCCGGAATAACCGCATGCTGGGATTTGCTGAGCTTTTTGGAAAGGAGTTTATTGGTCTCCTCCGCTTCCAGATTACCAGCTTTATCAAAACGGATCACAGAAGCTGCATCCACGAAATCATATCCAAGATATGCAGCCATGATCTTACCATTGAGAAACTCTCCTCTGGATGCCGCATACTGGATTCCTGCCTGTGCACGGAAATCCTCATCGATCTTCTTGAACTCCTCCTCAAGAGAAAGGCTCAGTCCGAGTCCCTTGATGATCTCATAATATCGCGCCTTGATCGCATTGATCTTCTCAGTGATATCCTCCCCTTTGGATGCTGCGTCATAACATCCATAAAGCATATCCGTCACTTTGATATCCTCGTCAAATCTCTTTCCCGGAGCTGACGGAACTACATAACGGCGGCTCTCATCACTGCGGATGATATCGCCCACTTTCTGGAACTGCTCCGCATTTGCAAGAGAACTTCCACCGAATTTTACAACTTTTTTCATGATAACACCTCTCACCTGTAATTTCGACTTCCAGCGCCGCCTTTTCACCATTCACTGCAACGCTTTACCACAGAAACCTACGGCTATTTTATTGAATAATTTGTAATTTTGCAAGCATTTCCGTAACATTTCTGCAAAAAAGTCAAATTATACAAGAGAAAAGTATCTCCTGACCTGTTTCTTATGCACAGTACTGCTTCAGAATGTTCTCGAGAGCTGCAGCGCTGCTTGTGTGACAGCGGCATACCGGAATGGATTTTTTCTTTGCTTCTTCTACTGCGCAGTTTACCATTTTGTGGGAAACGGTACTGGTGAACAGGATCATCAGATCCGGCACCCCGATCTTTTTCTTCATGGCTCCTTTTTCCTTGGCAAAAACTTTCGCCTTGCATCCGAAGCCTTTGCAGATATCCTCATACTGACATACCATTCTTTCATTACCGCCTACAATTACAACGCTCATAATTCACTCTCCTTTGATCTCTGAACTTTTATATGACTGTTTCAAGGTTATTTTAAACTAACTTTACTTTTAAAATATTGAGTTAGCACTTGCTAACTCATTTATTATAATACCATCTCACAAAAAGTTTGTCAAAGGTAATTTTAAATTCTGTCTGATTTTTTATATCCTGTGATCTCGCATACTGTAAGTATGCCGTTTTTTACCTGAAAATGAACATCCATTCCTGCAAAAGGCATTCCGTATATCCTCTCCGGATCTTTCTGGTAGGCAGGCCTCGGATCCTCTCTGAGCACGCCTTCCAACGCAGTAAGCTTATCCTCCGGAATCCTTGCCTTCCATTCTTCCGGGATCTCTACCTGCAGAAAATGCTGCTCCACCTTCGTCGCAAAGCCGCCCAGCGCTTCCGGATGGCAGTCTGCCACAGGCAGATATGGCTTGATATCATAGATGGGGGTTCCGTCCATCAGGTCCGCACCGGATACGATCAGTACAGGAGCTTCTTTGCTTTCCAGATCGATTTTTTCAAGCTTCACACAGGATAAGCCTACTGGATTGGGACGGAAGGGCGATCTGGTGGCAAATACGCCCATCCTTTCATTTCCGCCCAGGCGTGGCGGACGTACTGTAGGGGACCAGTTCTCACGGATCGACTGTGAAAACTCCCACAGCAGCCAGATATGCGAAAAATCTTCCAGTCCTTTTACCGCTTCCCGTACCCGGTATTCCGGTTCAAAAACAATACAGGCTGTCAGTTCTTCCACTCGACCGCTCTGACGCGGGATTCCGAATTTTGTCGGAAAATCACTTCTGATCCTTGCGATTATCTTCATATCCCTATTCTCCCTTTCACTTGCCAGATATACACCTCATGCGCCTGTTACATAATTCTGCTTTCAATGACTGTCATGTCATTTCCGTCAGATCCTCTTGTAGGCAACACAGTTTTTTTGCCGCTTGGCCTGATAGAGAAGCCTGTCCGCTTCCATCACTCCATCTCTGACCTTACAGCTTCCATATACACCTCCCACGCTCATGGAAAGCCGGATTTCTTTGTATTCCGGCACATCTGCCATTGCGATCTCTTCCCGGATATCTTCCAGCTTCTGCTGAAATACCTTTTCCGGAATTTCTTCAAACATCAGAAGAAATTCGTCTCCTCCATAACGCAGTACCACGTCATCTGCCCGCACATGCTCAAAAATCGTTCTGACAATGGTACAAAGCGCCGCATCTCCAGCTACATGGCCATAGCTGTCATTGATCTGTTTAAAATTGTCCACGTCGATCATAGCTATAGCCCCCATCTTATCCAGGGATTTCAGCTGTTCCTCAAAATATCTCCGGTTTCTGGCACCAGTCAGCGGATCTTCATATAATTCCCGGTTGAATCTGCTGATCTTATCGATCAGAGATCCGCTTCCATAAGCTCCCAGAAAGATCTTATCCGTCATTTTAAAGACCATTTCCATGACAAGAGGTGTCCCGTCTATAACCACATATTTGGCGATTACCTGATAAATGTCATCATTGACGAACTCAAATTTCGTCATTTTGTTTTTACGGGCAAAAACTTTGGCAGAAATACAGTTCTCACATCTTCTGCCTTTATTCCACACTGCAAAGCATTTATGTTCTGCTTCATAAGAGCAATCGTCTGAGCCAATATTTACCGGAGCTGTACGGCTAACATCCACCAGTCTTACAATGTCAAAAACCGTCTTCAGCATTTCTATTTCCATATTTACTTCCCGGGCAGTCATAAATACACCCTTATCTTTATCCATAGTATTTTCCTGCGTTTCTGAAATATTATATACATTCATGATAACATATTGCACATCAATTCACAATTGTATTTCATCGTCGTTTATGCTATTGTATAGTGTATAAGAAGTAATATTTTTATCAGGAGGTTTCATATGGCACAGAGACGTACAAAGATAGAAGTACTCAATGAGAAAATTTCCAAAGTAGATTCCAAGATTGCTGCCTGCACCGAAAAGATAGCAGCGCTGGAGGATGAAAAAACTGCACTGGCAGCTCAGCTGGATGAGATCCGCAAAGCTGAAAAAAAGGCAAAGGAAGCTGCTGAACTGAAACGTCTGCTCAAGCTGATGCAAAAAAAAGACATTTCCGTAGAAGATCTAGAAGCCATGATCTCCAGGGAAGCCTGAAACAGATCCTCAGCAAACAAAAAACCGGTTTACGAAGAATTTTTTCTTCCAAACCGGTTTTTTTTGCGATCTTTCTATGATACGATCTGTATATTTCTGCAATCTTTATATTCTTTGGAACAGCTTTCCGTCAGGATCACTGCTCCGTCAAATGAAAAGAACGTCACCGCACTGATCTGTCCGAATTTGGAGCTGTCAGACACTACGTACTTTTCCAGACACTGCTCCATGGCGGTTCGCTTTACCAGTGCTTCATTGGATTCCGGCGTGGTAAAGCCTTCTCTCTGCGTCATCCCGTTGGTCCCGAAAAAGCCCTTTGTAAAATGATAATTCTTCAGCATCTGCATGGCCTGACTTCCGATCACAGCTTCCGTAGATCCCTTCAGTTCTCCGCCGATCAGAAGCACACGGACTCCCATCTGAGCCAGAGCCCTGGCATGGGAAACACCATTGGTGACAAAAGTCGCCCTGGAGCCTTCCAGATGCTCCAGCATATATCCGGTAGTCGTTCCCGCATCCAGATACACAAAATCTTCCGGACGGATCAGAGCTGCCGCATAGACTGCGATCTTCTTTTTTTCTTCAATATTCAGCTCAACTTTCTGGGCTACGGTAGGCTCATAGGCATTGACAGTATGTTCCAGTGCCACCGCACCGCCAAAAACCCTGGTCAGCTTCCCCGCCTTGTAAAGCGCCGTGATGTCTCTGCGGACCGTAGATTCCGATGCATCCAGGATATCTTTCAGTTCTGTTACCGTAACACTGTTTTTTTCTCTGAGAAGGCCGAGTATGATCTCGTATCTCTGCTCCGTCAGCATTCCTTTTCCTCCTTCAAAAAAGACATCCCGATCGACCGGACCGGGATGCCTTCTGTTCACTCATTCTGAGATTACAGGTTCTCCTGCATGAATTTGCTTACTGCCTCGTATGCTGCATCCTCATCTGCACCATCGAATGTAAAGGTAACCTCATGTCCCTTCTTTACGCCAAGTCCCATAAGTGCAAGAAGCTTTCTGCACTCTACAGTCTTGCCGTCCTTCTCGATAGTGATCTTGGACTCGAAACCTTTTACAAGCTTCACAAGCTCTCCGGCCGGACGTGCATGGATTCCTTCGTTATCTGTTACTACATACTTGAATTCTTTCATTTCTTTATCCTCCAGTTTTCATTTTAATTTAAAAAAATTTAAGCAACTTTTTTCTTCAGTACCCCGAGAAGTACAGCTGAGATCAGAGTTCCCACAACCAGTGCGACCAGATACATCATTGCATTACCTACAACCGGGAATACGAAGATTCCGCCATGTGGTGCCATCAGTGTACAGTTGAAGAACATGGAGATTGCTCCGGCTGCTGCGGAACCGACGATACAGGACGGAAGTACATGGACCGGGTCAGATGCCGCAAAAGGAATCGCACCTTCTGTGATAAATGCAAGTCCCATAATAAAATTGGTCGGTCCTGCCTCACGTTCTTCTTTTGTAAATTTGTCTTTAAACAGCAGGGATGCGAGTGCGATGGCACACGGAGGAGTCATACCTCCCACCATAACTGCTGCCATAATGTCATAGTTGCCTGCCGCAATAGCTGCTGTACCAAATACATATGCTGCTTTGTTGAACGGGCCGCCCATATCAATGGCCATCATACCACCAAGAACCAACCCTAAAATTACTTTACTTGAATTTCCCATGCCTGTCAAGGCATTATTTAATCCTGTATTGATACCGCCCATGATCGGCTCTACAACGAAGGTCATACAGAGTCCCATAAG
This sequence comes from Blautia sp. DFI.9.10, assembly GCF_024461705.1. NCBI lineage: Bacteria > Bacillati > Bacillota > Clostridia > Lachnospirales > Lachnospiraceae > Blautia > Blautia sp. DFI.9.10. Next base: position 218,245 of record NZ_JANGAA010000002.1, on the reverse strand, counting down.
AAGTACACCAACAACCGGATAGATCAGTACAGGCGCTATTTTTTCCAGTGCTTCCGGAAGCTTATCACAAACCTTACGAAGTCCAAGGATCAGATATCCTGCAAGGAAGCCTGCAAGAAGTGCTCCGAGGAAACCAGATTTTCCGTTTGCCGCGATCATACCGCCCACAAGTCCAACTGCAAGTGCCGGTCTGTCACCGATGGCCATTGCAATAAATCCGGCCAGGATCGGAAGCATGAAACCAAATGCGGTTCCACCAATGTTTTTCAGAACAGCCGCTACCGGTGTGATGGTACCAAAGTTTGCTCTCTGGTCTGCAGGAAGGGAACTCAAATCTACACTTAAACCATCGATCAGGAATGCAAGAGCGATCAGAATACCACCGCCTACAACCAGTGGAAGCATATGAGATACCCCGTTCATCAGCTGCATATAGATCTTGTGGCCTGCTCCGCCGCCTGCTTTTGCATTTGAGGAAGAGCTCTGACTGCCTGCTGCTGCATGATATACCGGAACATCTCCGGAAATCGCACGTTCAACAAGCCGGTCCGCTTTGCTGATTCCATCTGAAACCTGACATTCGATGACTTTCTTTCCATCGAAACGATCCATGGGAACCTTGGCATCTGCAGCTACAATGATGCAGTCTGCCTCCCGGATCTCCTGATCCGTAAGTACATTTTTTGCTCCACCGGAGCCTCGTGTCTCTATTTTAATGAAACAGTCTTTCGCCTTTGCTGCTTTTTCCAGTCCCTCTGCTGCCATGTAGGTGTGGGCAATACCTGTGGGGCAGGAGGTAACTGCCAGCAGTTTAGCTCTGGCTCCTTCGGAACTTCCTGTATCTGCCAGTCTTTCATCAATATCTTTTTTCTCCTCATCGGCCTTGTCGATGATCTCCATAAATTCATCTACAGAACCTGCATTACGTAAGGATTCTGTAAAATTATCATCCATCAGCATTACGGAAAGCTTGCTGAGTACATCCAGATGAATGTTATCTTCTGTATTCGGTGCTGCGATCAGGAAAAGAAGGGTAACCGGCTCATCATCCAGTGCCTCAAATTCCACGCCGTTTTTTACTACCATGGCAGCAAGTCCCGGTTTCTTTACCGCATCACATTTTCCATGAGGAATAGCGATTCCCTCACCGATTCCTGTCGTACTTTCTTCCTCTCTTAAATACACCTGTTTCCGATAAGCTTCCCTGTCGCTGATCTTTTCACTTTTTACCATAAGATCTACGGCCATGTCCAGAGCTTCAGATTTCGTCTTCGGTGCAGCATCCAGTGATATGCTTCGTTTGTCAAGCAGATCTGTGATTCTCATCTTCCCTTCTCCTTTCTTCTTTACCCCTCTGTTACCTGTTCATATACTGCCTGAACTTCTTCCCTTGTGGCAAGATTTTCAGAAAATGCACTTGCACTTCCTGCGGAAATTCCCATATGGAATGCATATTCGTGATCCTGTTTTTCCATCCAGCCTGCCATAAAGCCTGCTACCATGGAATCTCCGGCTCCTACGCCGTTTACCAGTGTTCCTTTCGGCGCCGGTTTCTCAAACACCTGACCGTTTTCCGCTACCAGGACAGCTCCCTCACCGGCCATTGAGATCAGCACGTTTCTGGCTCCTTTTTCCTGGAGCTTCTTTCCGTAAGGGATCACATCCTGACGGTTCTTAAGCTCTACGCCGAAGATTTCTCCAAGCTCATGGTTATTGGGCTTCACCAGGAACGGATGATACTTCAGGACATTTACAAGAAGATCTCTCGTTGCATCCACAACGATCATCACGCCTTTTCCGTCCAGTCTCGCCATGATCTTCTCATACATATCATCCGGCATAGATGAAGGAATACTTCCTGCCAGAAAAAGCACATCTCCCTCTTTCAGTGTGTCAAGCTTCTTCATCAGCTCCTGAACCTTTTCAGCGCTGATCTCCGGTCCCATTCCGTTGATCTCAGTTCCATCAATAGATTTCAGCTTCAGGTTGATCCTTGAAACGCCTTCCGGGATCCTGATAAAATCAGATCTCACTCCCATCTCCTCAAGCTTTCTTACAATCTCATCTCCGACGAATCCTGCCATGAAACCAAGTGCTGTATTCTCGATCCCAAGATTCATCAGCACGGTGGAAACGTTGATTCCCTTTCCGCCCGGAAGCATCAGCTCAGAGCTTGTCCGGTTGGTAAGTCCGAGTTTAAAATCCTCCACGGAAACGATATAGTCCAGAGACGGATTAAAAGTAACTGTACAGATCATTTTTTCTCCTCCCATATCTTTTATCCTGCGGTTTTTGACCGCTTTTTGTTGTTTTTCATTTGTTGAACTCAGTATACTTCCAAAGTCATTCAAAGTCAATCAAATTATTTCGCAAAATTCATGAACGTTTTTGGTTGAGTTTGCACAAAAAACGTGCATCAACCTTAGCTCTCCCTGGTTAATGCACGTTTATCCCTGACTGTATTGGTCACTTTCATTCAAATTCCATCACCTTTCCTGAATGTGATAGTTTCGCAATAACATTTATCTGATTTGTTTCTTATTCGCAGTATCTCTGACCATCTTCCGATATCTTCTCATCAGCTCCCTTGTCACTTTGTCTTCCTCAAACCGGATTCCTCCGATCTGACGCACCGGCATGATTCCCATCAGGGAATTGGTGACAAAGCATTCCTCATACCATTTAAGATCCTGAACATAGATATAGGTTTCTTCCACCGCTTCCGTATCACAGAGATATTCACGGAGGATTCCCGGAAGAAGTCCGCAGCTGACTTTTGGTGTATAGATCACGCCTTTTCGCACAAAGAATACATTACTTACTGTCCCTTCCGATATCTGTTTCTTTGTATTCAGAAACAACCGTTCATCCATTCCTGCTGCTGTAGCATTTCGTTTTTCCAGGATACAATCTCCGTAATTCATGGTTTTGTGATATACAAGAGGTGATGTTTCATTTCGTTTTACCTTGCTGACATCCATGATAAAGCCTTTTTCATAATTCTCCGGCGTATAATGATTGGCACGAAGAGAATACACTGCATTTTCCTTTGTAAGCATAAGCTTCAGCGCACAGTGTTCCAGTCCGTCAAATTCTTTCTGCACCTCCGGGCGTTTTTTTTGTTCTTCCAGATATTCTTCGATCCTCCCGGCTGTGATCCCACGTACTGCCGGATCACCCAGCTTCAGGAAATCTGCCGCTCGTTCCAGTCTTTTCAGATGCTTTTCCAAAAGTATGGGGATTCCCTGCTCTATTCCTATGGTCTCAAACGCTCCCAGACCGAACTGAAAACATTCGTCTAAGGTTATGTTGTTCATTTCCTTTGACCTCCTTATGAAGTGTCCCTGTCAGATTCTCTGATCTGTCCACAGAGCCTTTCACTTTTACCGTTCTGTATGTTTCTCTACTGCAGTGCATCCAGGATTGCTTTCGCCTTCTGCAGAGTTTCCTCGTACTCAAATTCCAGATCTGACTCTGCTGTGATCCCGCCGCCAACGCCAAGGTGATATTTTCCGTTTTTATGAAGAGCTGTACGGATCACGATGTTGAAATCACAGCTTCCGTCCAGTGTCAGGTAGCCGATAGAGCCTGTATAAAGATTTCTCTTTCCGTGTTCCAGCTCGTCAATGATCTCCATGGCACGGTATTTCGGCGCACCGGTAATAGAACCGCCGGGGAATGCAGCCTCCAGAAGATCCATAACATTTTTTCCTTCTTCCAGTTTTCCTTCAATATCCGATACCAGATGAAAAACCGTAGCGTATGCTTCCACTGTAAAAAGCTCGGTTACCTTCACGCTTCCCGGTGTACATACCCGGTTCAGATCATTTCGCTCCAGGTCTACGATCATAAGAAGTTCACTCTTATCTTTTCCGGAATCCTGAAGCTCCCGACGGAGCATTTCATCTTCCTCAGATGTTACGCCACGTTTTCTTGTTCCCTTTATAGGACGGGTATTTACATGACGGTCTTTCATCTTCAGAAAACGTTCCGGAGATGCACAGACGATCTGATAATCTCCGAAATCCAGATATCCGCCGAAAGGAGACGGATTATTTTTCCGAAGATCATAAAAAACATCCAGAGGTGGTTTTTCGCTTTCAATGGTCAGCTGCTGCGTCATATTGGCAATATAGATATCGCCCTCTATAATATAGCGGATCATCCGATCTACTGCCTGTTTGTATTCTTCTTTCTCAAAGTTGGGATGAACCTGGATCCTGAATTTCTCACGGTGAGAATTTTCCGTGACCATCTTGTTTCCGGATTCCTTTTTTTTCCCTGTTTCCGATCCTTCCTGTTTCCCCGCCTCTGTAAATTCCCGGATTGCTTTTTCCATCGCTCTGATTTCTGCTGCAGCGTCTGCACTGATTCCGTTTGACACAAGATAGGTTCTTTTTTCCTGACAGTCTTCTATGATAAAACAGTCATAAAACGTCAGAACTGCCTCCGGAACAGTCACAAGATCCTTTTCTCCGGATGGTACTCCCATCTGTTTTCTTCCGTAATCATAGGAAAAATATCCTACTGCACCGGATACGATGGGAAGTCCGCTGTTATTTTTGTCTTCATGGGTATTTAAATATTCCCGCATATAGTCTTCAAAGGTTGTTTCTGTTTCCGGCCTTCCGTTGATAGTAAAGTTCTCTCCGTCCTTTACCAGCTTCAGATACGGACATCTTCCGATCACAGAATAATGTCCCAGCTCATTGACAAGGGAGGAATCCAGAAACGCTGCTCCGGGTTCTCCCTCGTAGATCCGAAAAATGTCCACTGCCGGGATATATGGGGTCAGTTCTTTTATTCTTCGCTGATTTTTGTACATATTTTTACTCCTCCTTCTGAAAATTCTCCGCGATCCTGCAAAAATTCTCAAGAAGCTCATGTCCATATTCCGTAAGAACGGCTTCCGGATGGAATTGCACACCATAGATAGGCAATGCTTTATGGGAAATTCCCATAACAGCACCATCATCAGAAAGCGCATCCACCTGATACTCCTCCGGAATGCTGTCTTCCCGCACGATCAGGGAATGGTATCTTGTCACCTTGTATTTCTCAGGCAGGCCTGCAAACACTCCTGTTCCATGGTTGTGGATCTCTGTTACTTTTCCGTGCATGGGACACACGCCCTTTTCCACTACTGCTCTCGCGCAGTGGCCGATCACCTGATGGCCCAGACAGACACCAAGAACAGGAATCCTTCCCTGAAATCTTTTTACGGTATCTACGCAGAGCTTCGCATCCCAGGGACGCTTCGGTCCCGGAGAAAGGATGATTCCTTCCGGGTTCAGCTCCTCCAGCTCCTCCAGGGTGATCTCGTCGCAGCGTCTGACCAGGATCTCTCTTCCAAGTTCCTGAAAATATGCCTTGAGATTATAAACAAATGAATCGAAATTATCGATCATCACATACATGCTTTTTTCCTCCATATCAAGCAGATATTTAAGACTCTCTTTATCGTCTGCTCACAAAAAAAGGGATAACGACGGCATGCCAAAAAGACATGCACAGTCGTTATCCCCTTGCGGTCCGTAATCTGTACGTTCTAATATAAATTGTACTGCTGATTATTTCTGTTTCTTGGTTTCCTCATAATGATGGATGTCTGCCAGTACAGCGTTTACATCAAGTCCGTGTACCATACATGCCTCCTCAAGAGACTCACCGATAGAAGACGGACAGCCGATACAGTGCATTCCTTCCTGCATAAGAATGTATGCAATCTTCTCATCGTATGCAAGCATCTCGCCCATTGTTGTTTCCTTTGTGATTTCCATGATCTATATTCTCCCTTCTGGATCTGTAATCTTACCCGGAATCCCGGTTTCCTGGTTTTTTCCACAGTTATAATATCATTATAACTGTATCTTCCATAATTGCAAGCCTAAATTTATTCTTTTCATTTTCTGTATTATACCCACTCAGGCAGCAGTTTCCTTTTTTCCCCTGCTCCACTTTTTCATCACATAAATATAATACGGGATCAGAGGGATCAGCGCTGCAATCCATGCGGCAGGATCTGCCAGACATACACCTGCAAAACTTGTTTTTCCTGCAACAAACATAACGATCGCACTTCTTGCCGCCAGTTCAAACACACCGCCCAGCATGGGAACCAAGCCATATCCCAGTCCCTGAAGTCCGTTTCTGTAGAGGAAGATACTTCCAAGGAACGGATATGCCCAGAATACCGTATGAAAATAAGTAACAGAAACATTAATAACATCCGTCTGGGATTTGTCAATAAATAACCAAGTCATGTACTTTCCGAAAAAGAACATAATGATCATAGTGATCACACTCCAGATCAGGATCATGATCTGGGTATATTTCATTCCTGCTTTTACACGGTCCATCTTTCCGGCGCCCCGGTTCTGTCCTACATAGGTTGCCATCGTCGCACCAAAAGCTACAAATACAGTTGCAATGATATTCTGTATTTTTCCCGCAGCGGAAAATCCTGCCATATATACAGAACCGTAAATATTTACCGCACCCTGCACAATAATGGTTCCGATCGCTGTGATGGAAAACTGAAGTCCCATGGGAATACCAAGGGCCAGCAGATAACGGAAGCTGGTAAAAGAAACTTCAAAGTTTTCTTTCTTCAGATGCAGGATCGGGAACTTTTTGATAATATAGATCAGGCAGCAGACTGCGGAAATTGCCTGCGCGATAACCGTAGCATAGGCACAGCCTTCCACTCCCATCCCGATTTTTACAATAAACAGAATATCCAGGAACACATTGATCACTGCCGAAATGATCAGAAAATACAGCGGAGATTTTGAATCTCCAAGTGCACGGAGAAACGCTGCCAGTGAATTATATGCCGCTGTTACGATCAGGCCTGCATAAATAATTCCCATATATCCCTTCACAGATCCCATCAGATCCTCCGGTGAATTCATCAGCCGCAGAATCGGTTCATTCAAAGCCTCAAAGCCAATGGTCATCACAATGGCAAAGGCTGCTGCCAGATAAATGGACATAGCTACGTAATGACGCATCTTATCATATTGCTTCGCCCCGAACCACTGGGATACCAGAATGGCAAAGCCACTGCTCAGTCCGTTAAGCCATCCGGTAACAAAAAACATCAGTGAACCGGTGCTTCCGATTGCAGCCAGCGCATCTACTCCCAGGAACTGACCCGCAACAATGGAATCCGCAATGTTATAAAACTGCTGAAAAATATTTCCGAGACACATGGGAATCATAAAGCGGATGATCAGGCTCACCGGATTTCCCACGGTCATATCATTGGTCTTGTCCTTTGTCAATTTCAGTCCAACTCCTTTTCCACAAATATAACTATCTTTTATTTTTTAAAAACAATCAATTTACTGATCACATAATTCAATACGATCACAACCACCTGAGCAACAAGTTTCACTGCCATGCTGTTAAATCCAAGCCAGGTGATAAATACCGCAAGGATTGCTTCCTCCACAATCAGCGTAAAGAGCCGGCCTCCGAAAAACGAAGCCATCTGCTTTAAAAATCCGGCGGCGGAATCCACCTGCCCGTCGAATACCCATGTCCTGTTTGTAAAATACTGGAACAGTACGCAGACCACCCAGCAGATCACATTGGCGATCAGCGCATTCATGCCCAGGCCCTTATCCAGCCATGCATACAACGCAATGTTCAGAAAAAATGTGAGCCCTCCAAAGAACAGATACATCAGAACTTCCTTATGTTTCTTATAAAAAGGTTCAAATATATTCAGCACCGGAAGATGCATCAGTTTATCAAAAATGTCCTTCTTTTCCTCCACATCCATATCCTTTCTCCTATTCAGTTTAAGCCGTAGCTTTATCATATGTAAACTTATATAACATAGCAAAAAAAATCCCGAATGTCAACGCATTCCAGGATTTTTCTGTTTCTGTATTTGTATCAGAACTGCTCTTTCACTCTTCACTCAGGCCTTCACAGCCCAGCGCATCTTCGTGGATCTGGCGCGCCCATTCTGTGCACATTCCTGTGCGGAAGGACGGATCACATCTTTTGAATAGTCGGAATAGATGCCGTCTTTATAACCCTGCTTTAAGGCTTTCTTTACCAGCTTGTCCTCTCCGGAATGGAAGGTAAGGATTGCTACACGGCCGCCTGGCTTCAGCGCTCCGGGAAGTTTTTCCATAAAATCATAGAGAACCTCGAATTCCCGGTTCACGTCAATACGCAGTGCCTGGAAAACTCTCTGGCATGTTTTTTTCACCGTGTCTTTCCTCTCTTTTTCAGGAAGGAAAGACAATGTCTTCTCAATGACTTCACGAAGCTTCGTAGTGGTATCTATGTGGTTTCCTCTTCGGATCTCATCTGTGATGGCCTTCGCGATCTCCTCACAGTACGGCTCATCGGAATTCTCATCCAGCATTCCGGCAAGCTCTTCTCTTGAAATGGTATCCAGACGCTGTGCTGCGCTGATCCCGGTTTCCTGGTTCAGCCTTAAATCCAGAGGACCATCCACCTTAAAGGAAAACCCTCTCTTGGGATTGTCGATCTGCATAGAAGACACCCCAAGATCCGCAAGGATAAAATCAAAGCCTCCAACTTCCTCTGCGATCTCATCAATGGTGCAGAAATTCTGGAGTTTAATTGTCAGGATATCTTCTCCGAATCCCTGCTCTGCCAGACGTTTTCTTGTCTTGGCAGATTCTTCCGGGTCCACATCCGTGGCGTACATGTGTCCCTGACCTCTCAGACATTCCAGCATGGCCTTTGTATGCCCACCGTAACCAAGTGTAGCATCAAATCCAACCTGTCCCGGCCTGATCTCCAAAAAATCAATGATCTCTTTTACCATAATGGAAATATGCATTCCAGCCGGTGTGTTTCCCTTGCTGATCACATGTTCAATGGTATCCTTATACTTTTCAGGCTGAAGCTCTTTATATTTCTCCTCGAATTTCTTCGGATATTTTCCTTTATATCGTACACGTCTCTTATGAGGTGTCTGTGATTCCTGATTCATAAAATTCTCCTTATCCTCCGGCTTTATCTGCCCTGTTTCTTTCATGATACCATGAATCCCATTTTTCGTAAACCGTCGGAATACTTCAAAAAATATCATAAAGAAAAAAAGCCTCTGACAATCTGTATTTCTACAGACTGCCAGAAGCTTTATATATGCTCAGACTGAAACTTCAGCCTGAAATGTATTCTTACTTATGCGTTCTTCTTAGCGATTGCTGCCTGTGCTGCTGCAAGACGAGCGATCGGTACACGGAACGGTGAGCAGGATACATAGTCAAGTCCGATCTCGTTACAGAACTCTACGGAAGACGGATCTCCACCGTGCTCACCGCAGATACCTACGTGAAGTTTCGGGTTAACCGGTTTTCCAAGCTCGATAGCCATCTTCATAAGTTTGCCGACACCTGTCTGGTCAAGCTTAGCAAATGGATCGTTCTCGAAGATCTTAGCATCATAGTATGCGTTAAGGAACTTACCAGCATCATCACGGGAGAATCCGTATGTCATCTGTGTAAGGTCGTTTGTACCGAAGCAGAAGAAGTCAGCCTCTTTAGCGATATCATCAGCTGTAAGAGCTGCTCTCGGGATCTCGATCATAGTACCAACCTCGTACTCAAGGTCAGAACCTGCTGCTTTGATCTCAGCATCTGCTGTCTCTACAACGAATTTCTTAACATATTTAAGCTCTTTGATGTCACCAACAAGCGGAATCATGATCTCCGGTTTGATGTTCCAATCCGGATGATTCTTCTTAACGTTGATAGCTGCGCGGATAACAGCGCTTGTCTGCATCTTAGCAATCTCTGGATAAGTAACAGCAAGACGGCATCCACGATGTCCCATCATCGGGTTGAACTCGTGAAGGGAAGCGATGATTGTCTTGATCTGCTCTACAGTCTTGCCCTGAGCATCAGCCAGTTTCTTGATGTCCTCTTCCTCTGTAGGAACGAACTCATGAAGTGGCGGATCAAGGAAACGAATTGTTACAGGATTTCCTTCAAGTGCCTCATAGAGTTTCTCGAAGTCTCCCTGCTGCTCCGGAAGGATCTTAGCAAGTGCTGCTTCTCTCTCCTCTACTGTCTCAGAGCAGATCATCTCACGGAATGCATCGATTCTGTTGCCCTCAAAGAACATATGCTCTGTACGGCAAAGACCAATTCCCTCTGCACCAAGCTCACGAGCTTTCTTAGCATCAGCAGGAGTATCAGCGTTTGTACGAACTTTCATTGTTCTGTACTTGTCAGCCCATCCCATGATACGTCCGAACTCACCAGCGATCTTAGCATCTACAGTCGGGATAAGTCCATCATAGATGTTACCTGTTGTACCATCAATGGAGATTGCATCTCCTTCATGGAACTCTTTACCAGCAAGTGTGAATTTCTTGTTCTCCTCATCCATAGCGATATCGCCGCATCCGGATACACAGCAGGATCCCATACCACGAGCAACTACAGCTGCGTGAGATGTCATACCACCACGAACTGTCAGGATACCCTGAGCAGCTTTCATACCTGTGATATCCTCTGGGGATGTCTCAAGACGAACAAGAACAACTTTCTCTCCTCTTGCAGCCCACTCAACAGCGTCCTCTGCAGAGAATACGATCTTACCGCAAGCAGCTCCTGGAGAAGCACCAAGACCTTTACCCATCGGTGTAGCAGCTTTAAGAGCAGCTGCATCGAACTGCGGATGAAGAAGTGTATCAAGGTTACGAGGATCGATCATTGCAACAGCCTCTTCCTCAGTTCTCATTCCCTCATCAACGAGGTCACAAGCGATCTTAAGAGCAGCCTGTGCAGTTCTCTTACCATTACGTGTCTGAAGCATATACAGTTTACCATGCTCTACAGTAAACTCCATATCCTGCATGTCTCTGTAATGTTTCTCAAGAGTCTCGCAAACCTGTTTGAACTGTACGAATGCTTCCGGGAACTTCTGCTCCATCTCGGAGATGTGCATAGGTGTACGAACACCAGCAACTACGTCCTCGCCCTGTGCATTGGTAAGGAACTCACCGAACAGACCGTTAGCACCTGTAGCAGGGTCACGTGTGAAGGCAACACCTGTACCACAGTCATCACCCATGTTACCGAATGCCATCATCTGTACGTTAACAGCTGTACCCCAGGAATATGGGATATCGTTGTCACGACGATATACGTTCGCACGTGGGTTGTCCCAGGAACGGAATACGGCTTTGATTGCGCCTACCAGCTGCTCCTTCGGATCAGTTGGGAAATCAGAACCGATTTTGGATTTATACTCAGCTTTGAACTGGTCAGCAAGCTCATGCAGGTCAGCAGCTGTAAGCTCAACGTCCTGCTTAACACCTCTCTTAGCTTTCATCTCATCGATGAGCTCCTCGAAGTATTTCTTACCAACTTCCATAACTACATCAGAGTACATCTGGATGAATCTTCTGTAGCAGTCCCAAGCCCAACGCTCATTGCCTGATTTCTCAGCAAGAGTGTTAACAACTTCTTCATTTAAACCAAGGTTGAGGATTGTGTCCATCATACCTGGCATAGATGCTCTCGCACCAGAACGAACGGATACAAGCAGAGGATTTTCTTTGTCGCCGAATTTCTTACCGGTAACTCCTTCCATCTTGGTAATTGCTTCCATGATCTGAGCCATGATCTCATCGTTGATGGATCTGCCATCCTCGTAGTACTGTGTGCAGGCCTCTGTTGTGATTGTGAAGCCCTGCGGTACAGGAAGACCGAGGTTTGTCATCTCAGCAAGGTTGGCACCTTTGCCGCCCAGAAGATTTCTCATAGTAGCATTACCTTCTGTAAACATGTAAACCCATTTTGCCATTTTACATTTTCCTCCTAATTATTGTTCTTTAAAACATAAAAAATGTATGTTTTCTACGCACATAATTATTTTATAGATTTATCCTTCATTAGTCAAGGTTATTCTTCCAAAAAACAGCAATTTCTCTTGTGAAATATGACAGATTTTCCAGTTATATTTTTCACAGATTGTATTTTTCTCGTTATCATCTGAAAAATGTGCTAAAATAGAAAAAAACATGCAGCAATTCCGAGGTAATATTACCCGAATGCTGTCATACAGGAGGTTTATCATGACACGAACGATTGAAAATAGCTTTCTTAAGATTTCCGTTTCCGATCACGGTGCTGAACTCACCGGCATCTATGACAAGACTAATGACAGGGAGATCCTCTGGCAGGCAGATCCGGCTTACTGGAAACGCCATGCGCCTGTACTTTTTCCCAACGTGGGACGTAACTACAAAGATATCTGGCGTCTGAACGGAAAGGAATATCCTTCCAGCCAGCACGGCTTTGCAAGAGACAGCGATTTTATCTGCACGGATATCACCGATACTTCCCTTTCCTTTGTCCTTAAGTCCTCTGAAGAAACCCTGAAGGTTTATCCGTTTGCTTTCGCTCTGAAGATCACCTACACTCTGAAGAAGCACGACCTGGAAGTATGCTGGGAAGTAGTTAATAATGATTCTGAAACTATGTATTTTACCATCGGCGGCCATCCGGCATTCCGTGTTCCGGTACGTGAAGGCGAATCCCAGAGTGATTACCGTCTTGCTTTTGAAGGCCTGGACACTCTTACCTATCTCCTTATCGATACGTCTGTAGGAACAGTCCTTGCTGACGAGCCACATACACTTTCCCTTGAAAACGGAACCTGTTCCATTGCTCCTCACATGTTTGATAAAGACGCTCTTGTTTTTGATAACGGCCAGATCCAAAAGGCCGGTATCCTCTTCCCGGACGGAACTCCATATCTGACACTTACCAGTGAGGGCTTCCCGAATTTCGGTATCTGGTCCGTACCCGGTGCTCCCTTCGTATGCCTGGAGCCGTGGATGGGACGCTGTGATGACTGTGGTTTTGAAAAGCCTCTTTCCGAAAAAGCAAATATCAATGTGCTGAAACCGGATGAGGAATTTATCAAGAGCTATCAGATCACCGTACACTGAGCTATGATAAAAAAAGATCCGCCATACATCGGCTTTTTCAGCTGTCTGTATGACGGATCCTTTTATTTATCTTACTGTCTCAATACGCTCTTATTCTCTCACAAAATGATACTGATAAGCTCTGTACTCCCCAAACTCTGCAGGAAGCGGCATTCCACCATGCATCAGAGCAGCTCCGGAATAGATCCTGCCGGTAGTCTGTTCCTTATAAAGTGCACTCTCATCAAGGCCGCGAAGCTGCACATAATTCACAGTCATATTTCCATGGATCTCCTCCATGACAACATTGAGCAGAACTTCTTCCTGAGAATTTCCAACGATCTCCCATGCACAGACCTCACTCTTAAACGGATCTGTCAGGCGATAGTACCGTCCGTTCTGGAGCAGTGGCGCATATTTACGGAATTCCCCGATCTGGCTGCGGACCTCGTCTTTTTCTTCCTCAGTCAGCTTCAGAAGATCCAGCTCGTAGCCGAAGGTTCCGGACATAGCAACCACACCTCTGGTATGTAACGGAGTGATCCTTCCTGTCTGATGGTTCGGCACTGCAGATACATGTGCTCCCATGGCCGATACCGGATATCCGAAGGAAGTGCCATACTGGATCCGAAGCCTGTCAATAGCATCGGAGTTGTCGCTGCACCAGATCTGCGGTGTGTAATACAGCATACCTGCGTCAAATCTTCCGCCGCCGCCGCTACAGCCCTCGATCAGAAGATCCGGATAACGGTTCACCATACGGTCCAGAAAATCGTACAATCCCAGGACATAATCATACATTACACGTCCCTGATCCTTGGTCATTACGGAAAAAACATCCATCAGGCTTCGATTCATATCCCATTTAACGTACTCAATATTGGCATTATCCAATACCGCACTGATCTGTCCGAAGATTCCATCAACAACTTCTTTTCTGGAAAAATCAAGTACCAGCTGATTTCTGGATCTCACTGGTTTTCTTCCCGGAATCGTAAGTGCCCAGTCCGGATGCTCACGGTAAAGATCACTGTCCTCAGAGATCATCTCAGGCTCGATCCAGATACCGAATTTCACTCCGAGGTCATTGACTCTTTTTACCAGTCCGCCGAGAGTCTCTCCAAGCTTCTTCTCATTGACATACCAGTCCCCAAGACCACTGTTGTCATCGTCACGTTTTCCAAACCAGCCGTCATCCAGAACCAGCATATCGATACCAAGGCTCCTTGCCTCTTTTGCCAGATTATATAAAGTCTCCCCTGTAAAATCAAAATATGCTGCCTCCCAGCTGTTTACCAGCACCGGACGAACCTCTGTCTTATATTTACCACGGCAGATATGATGACGGATGCAACTGTGCAGATTCTGAGAAAGACGGTTCATTCCCTGATCTGTGTAGCTTAAGATCACCTCAGGTGCATAGAAGGTCTCCCCGGCTTCCAGCGGATACCGGAAGCACTCCTCCTGTACACCAAGGAGCATTCTTGTCTGATTGTACTGATCTTTAAGAACCTCACCCTGGAAATTTCCACTATATACAAAGGACATAGCATAGCAGCCTCCATGATCCTCTGTTGTGTCCTTCTCCGCCAGGATCATCATCGGATTATACTGATGGCTGGATGTGCCACGGACACTGCCGATCATCTGACTTCCATGAGCCACCGGTACTCTCTGCAGATTCCGCTCCATGGCATGTCTTCCGTAAAAAGTAAGCAGGTCATAATCTCCGTAAAGAAAATCCAGTTCTGCGGACATCACCTTGTTCACATAGATCTTCTCACTGCTCTGATTGCGGATATAGACACTTCTTGTAATGATATCCAGTTCCGGAAGTACACCGTAAAGAAGCATGGCCTCCACGCCGGTAGCCGGATCCTCCAGTACGATCTCCAGAGTCTGTGCCTCATCATTATCTGCATAAACCGCCGGAAGCCCCGGAAGGCTGTATTTACCGTCACGGATAGTATAATTCTTGTAACGCATATCACAGCTCATGCTTCCGTCACCGTTTTCCAGCATCAGTGATGCACTGCGGAAATCTCCGTTTCCGTAGCAGGAAAGCTCCTGTGGAAGAGAGTCCATGGAATAGGTTCTGTCTGTTCCCGCATCATAGGGATTTCCGGAAAATCCTCTGTCATAGTAGGTCAGAAGATAATCCATGCAGCCTTCTGCCTTTTTACCATAATAGAGATGAAGAAGAAATCCGTACTGATCCACCTGCATCTGATATGTAGTCTCTTTTGTCTGTAGGGTAAACGTTCTGTCTTTCTCGCAGTAGATGATTCCCATATGTGAATCCTCCTTTTTCTTGTGTTTTTATTTTACGGCACCGTTTACAACACCATTTAAAATGTGCTTCTGGCAGATCAGATAAAACAGAAGGATCGGAAGCAGTGCCAGCAGATAAGAGGCAAACGCAAGGTTATAGTTTGTTCCGAACTGAGTCTGGAAATTCAGCTGTGCCAGGGGCAATGTGGTTCCACCCGTAGATCCGGACATGATAACCAGTGGAGTCATAACATCATTCCAGGTTCCAAGTGCTGTCAGAACTGCCACTGTGGCATGCATCGGCTTCATGATCGGAAAGATGATCTTCCAATATGTTTTCCAGGTGCTGGCTCCATCCACACAGGCAGCCTCCTCAAGGGCCATTGGAATGTTTGTCAGATATCCGGAATAAAGAAGCACGTTCATAGGCATATAAAATACCGTGTAAAGAATGATCACACCGACTTTGTTATCAAGGCCCATCTCAGCAGTCTGCTTTACAAGCGGCATCATCAGGATAGCAAACGGAACAAACATACCGCTCACTACATAGAGATAGATAAATTTATAAAATTTACTTCTCTTGTTTCTGGCTATAGCATAACCTAAAAGTGAATGAATTACAATAGCAAGAACCACTGTGATCACAGTGATCAATACACTGTTTCCAAGAGAATGCCAGAAGTCTGTTACCTCCATAGCTTCCCTGAAATTGGCAAGACTGAATTTCTCTGGCAGAGACAGGATCCCGGCTACACTGTTGGTCATCTCTGTCGGCTGCTTGAATGCGATCACAATTGTCATATAAAGCGGAAATACCACTGTGATAAGGCCAAGGATCAGAAGGATCGTTACCGGCCAGTTCGCTTTTTCTCTTACTTTCGTTTTCATTACAGCTGCTCCTCCTTTTTCCCTGTGATAGTCAACTGCACTGCAGAAATGATCACGATCACAATAAAGAATATAACCGCATTGGCACTCTGGAATCCAAACTGTCCTCCACTCATACCATTGTTATAGATCAGGTAAGAAATAGATTCTGTACTCTGTGCAGGACCACCCTTTGTCAAAGCCATGATCTGATCAAATACCATCAGGAAGTTTTTCACACAGAGAACCATGTTGATGCTGAAAAACGGAACGATCAGCGGGAATGTCAGGTAACGGAACTTACTGAATCCGGTAGCACCGTCAATAGCGCCTGCCTCGTATACATCCTCCGGCACTGTCTGAAGACCGGAAATGTAGATGATCGTATTCATTGCAATGGACTGCCATGCACACACGATCACGATGGCAACCCATGCCAGGCTCGTACTGGAAAGCATGCTGGAAGACAATGTTTTATTTCCGACCATCTTTCCGAATGCAGGCAGGATATATGTAAAGAAATAATTGAAAATATATCCTACGACCAGTGCGCCAAGTACATTAGGAATAAAATAAGCTCCACGCAGTGCACTCTTGAAACGGATCTTGCTGTTCAGTCCAAGTGCCAGGATCAGGCTGAGTACATTCGTTACGATAGTTGCCACGATGGCCAGCTTAAAGGTAAACAGATAGGAACCGCCAACACGGCTGTCTGTAAAAAGATCCTTATAGTTTCGAAGTCCTACCCAGTCATAGCTTCCATAGCCTTTAAAGTTCGTAAAGCTGTAGATCACACCCTTGATCAGAGGCAGTGTGTTAAAGCAGAAAAATAATGCCACGATCGGAATGGTGATCAGAAGAAAGGTCAGCTTTCTTCCACTCATAGATTTTTTTCCCATGATCAGTTCTCTCCTTCCCCGTTCTTCTCCTCATAGTCCTGTACTTTACGGATAATGTCACGGTTATATCTTGTCCAGTCTGTATCAAATTTTTTCAGGAATGCATCTTTATCCTTTTTCATCAGGAAGGTCTGGATCTGTGCATCCACAGCCATCTCTGTAGGATAATAATGATCCTGGTAGTCGGCCATCCTTCCCTCTTCTATGTATTCCTTCATACCATCCAGCGTAGAGGGAAGTGTGAAATCACCCTCTTTACAGGGAACTGCCTTCTGGTCATCCAGATATGTCTGTATATTCTCATCCTCAAGAAGGAAATCCAGCACTTCATATGCAGCTTCCTTATTCTCACAGTCATCCATCACACAGAACTGAAGGTCAACTCCGGAATTCAGTTTGTTTTCTGACGGATCATTGCTTGCCGGTGTTACAAAAGAATCAATATCCATATCCGGATTTACACTCTGGATCTGCGGGATCGCATAGCTTCCGATGGGATACATGGCAGCCTCCCCTTTTGCAAAAGCGGTGCAGGCTCCATTGTAATCATAGGCAAAGGGATCATCCGGTCCATACTGGATAAGCTCCAGCATACGGTCTGCTACTTCCTTATACTCTTTTGCAAAAGTAGTGTTTCCCTGGTTTACCTGGCGGCATACATCGGCTGGTGCAAGATCTACCGCAATAGAATTCCACGGTGCAAGACAGGTCCAGGTATCTTTAAATCCGAAATAAAGCGGCTGGATACCTGCATCCTGAATTTCCTGGCAAAGGCTCATAAATTCATCCCATGTAGTCGGGATCTGCCAGCCATGCTCCTTGAAAAGCTCACGATTGTAAAGGATTCCGGCGGCATTGGCCACGTAAGGAACCGCATAGACTCCGTCTTCCGGAACGAATTCCAGCGCTTTATCAATTTCTTTATATGCATCTTTGATCGAATCCAGTCCCTGATAATCGGAAATATCCATCAGCATATCAGAATCAATAAAATTGGAAAAGTTAACATCGCCTCCGATTCCAATGATATCCGGATTATCCTCACGGATAAATCTTGTCTTCAATACAGTCATAGCATCGTTTGGTGATTCGATGGTAAGATGGATATCATCATGAGTGGCATTGAATTTTTCTTCCAGTTTTTCAAATGCCTTAACCGCTTCCGGTTTATACTGCACAAGTTCGATCTCTGTCTTTCCGCTGTCCTTTTTACCTGTGCCGCATCCGCTCAATGTAACGGAAGCTGCCATGGTAAAGGCAAGTCCCATACAGAGGATCCATTTACTTCTGTTGCGCATCTTGTAATGCTCCTTCCTTTTCCTTTTATTTGATAAGTCGGATATCACCCATTTAACTGATATGGCTATCCGGGCTCTCCAATACTTATTCTCTGGTTTCTTTTTTCTGAAAGCTATTTTAACATAGCTTTATGCTTGCATAAATAGCAGTGTTTTTCTTGTTTTATACCAAAATGCAATTTTTCTCTGTCTTCATTAAAGTCATCTAGCATTTTGATATATTTTACGCCTATATCACTACTTTTATCTAAAATTAGTATATTCCGAATTTATCGAAAATCAACAAGTTTCTCGAGAAACTTAATTTTCTCACAAAGTTTTATCGATTATCCTCCTCTTTTTAGTATATTTTACAGGCTGTTTTTGTAATTGCATTTTTATACATATGTTGAAGTTCCCTGCTGTTTTAATATATAATGTTACTGAAACCAGACAAAATCATACGCCTAAAGGATAAAAATATGAATGACCTTCTCTTCTCCGTTTTTCCAAATGAAAACTTTGTTGATATCGGACTATACCAATACGGCTGGGAGCACTGCGCTCCGGCACATTCATTCGGCCCGGCCGCACGAAACCATTATATTTTTCATTATGTGATCTCCGGTACCGGAACTCTGATGGCAGACAATTCCGCAGGAGAGACCATCACCTATCAGGTAAAAAGCGGCCAGGGTTTCATGCTTTTTCCCGGTCAGATCAACACCTACATTGCAGATACCGACTTTCCATGGGAGTACACCTGGGTGGAATTTGACGGGCTCCGGGCAAAAGAGATCGTGGAAACTGCAGGTTTAAGTCCGGACCATCCGGTCTATCACAGCCACTCTGCAGATCTCCGCCAGAAAATGATGGAGGAAATGCTTTATATCAGCCATAATTCCCAGGAATCACCCTTTCATCTTATCGGACATACCTGGCTTTTTCTGGATTACTTTATGCGCTCTACTGAAACTGTCCGCATGAAACAGGATGGAAGTATCCGTGATTTTTATATCAAGGAGGCGCTCTCTTTTATTGAACAGAATTTCCAAAATGATATTTCCATTGAGGATATCGCAGCCTGCTGCGGCCTGAACCGAAGCTACTTCGGTAAGATCTTCCACGACACCATCGGACGTTCTCCCCAGGAATTCCTGATCAGCTATCGCATGACCAAAGCTGCAGAACTTCTTAAGATCACAGCCCTGTCTATCGCAGATATCGGAAATGCAGTCGGATATCCCAATCAGCTGCATTTTTCCCGGGCTTTCAAAAATGTATACGGAATGTCGCCAAGAAACTGGCGGATGAAAAACAGACTTATTGAAAAAAAGCCTCCGGCCAGAAAATAGCCGGAGGTTTTTTATTAAAAAATGTATTTACTTAAAATGTAAATTTATCAGCAAAGTATGCATCAAGCTCATCGATCTTCACACGTACCTGCTCCATAGTGTCACGGTCACGGACTGTAACTGCACCGTCATTCTCAGACTCGAAGTCATAAGTGATACAGAACGGAGTACCGATCTCATCCTGTCTGCGGTAACGTTTACCGATATTTCCACGGTCATCGTACTCACAGTTGTACTTCTTGGAAAGCTGCTGGTAGATCTTCTCAGCACCCTCGTTAAGCTTCTTGGAAAGCGGAAGCACACCGATCTTAACCGGTGCAAGTACCGGATGGAAATGAAGGACTGTACGGACATCGTTCTTCTCTTCATCCAGAACTTCCTCATCGTAAGCGCTGCAGAGGAAAGCAAGTACCATACGGTCTGCTCCAAGTGATGGCTCGATAACGTATGGGATATATTTCTGTTTCTTCTCATCATCAAAGTATGTGAGATCCTGGCCGGATACATTCTGATGCTGTGTCAGGTCATAATCTGTTCTGTCAGCGATTCCCCAGAGCTCACCCCATCCGAATGGAAAAAGGAATTCCACATCTGTGGTAGCCTTGCTGTAGAAGCTCAGCTCTTCCTTATCATGGTCACGGTAACGAACCTCATCATCCTTAAGTCCGAGAGCACTCAGCCAGTCAAGGCAGAACTTCTTCCAGTATGCAAACCACTCAAGATCTGTATCCGGCTCGCAGAAGAACTCAAGCTCCATCTGCTCGAACTCACGGGTACGGAATGTGAAGTTACCCGGTGTGATCTCGTTACGGAAGGATTTACCGATCTGGCCGATACCAAACGGGATCTTTTTACGAGATGTTCTCTGTACGTTCTTGAAGTTTACGAAAATACCCTGTGCAGTCTCCGGTCTTAAATATACAGTATTCTTGGCATCTTCGGTAACACCCTGGAATGTCTTGAACATCAGGTTGAACTGACGGATATCTGTGAAGTTGTGTTTACCACAGCTCGGACATCCTACCTCGTGTTCTTTGATGAAGTCCATCATCTTCTCCTGGGACCATGCATCTACGCTTCCCTCAATGGCAATGTCATGCTCTGCACAAAAGTCCTCAATGAGCTTATCTGCACGGAAACGCTCGTGGCACTCTTTACAGTCCATAAGAGGATCAGAAAATCCGCCAAGATGTCCGGAAGCGATCCATGTCTGCGGGTTCATAAGGATCGCACAGTCAACACCTACATTGTACGGAGACTCCTGAATGAATTTCTGCCACCATGCACGTTTTACGTTATTTTTAAGCTCTACAC
Organism: Blautia sp. DFI.9.10; assembly: GCF_024461705.1. Classification (NCBI taxonomy): domain Bacteria; kingdom Bacillati; phylum Bacillota; class Clostridia; order Lachnospirales; family Lachnospiraceae; genus Blautia; species Blautia sp. DFI.9.10. The sequence continues at coordinate 197,322 of NZ_JANGAA010000002.1, read as the reverse complement.
CGAGATTTCCATAATCCCATGTGTTTGCCAGGCCGCCGTAGATCTCGGAACCCGGGTAAACAAATCCTCTGGCTTTTGCAAGAGCTACGATCTTTTCCATTGTCTTTTCCATGATTTCTCTCCTCTTGACTTGCAGCTGTTTCGCCAAATGCGTCCGGAAAGCTCCGGAAAAAGCTGCTTTTTTACATTTTTGGTCTTATTATACTAGTATCCTCATGATTTTTCAAGGATATTTCCATTTGCATTGCATCCTGTCCTGCTTTTGAAAAATAAATCGTTACGGTTATTCCGCAGCCGGCAGTGATCTATCTCATCAATTCCAGGATCTCCAGACTTTTAAACCGCTTGTCTGTATTCAGCTCCGTATACCGGTAAATGTGGCGTTCCAGTTCCCGCAGCACATCATCCCGCACTGTAAACGTATACAGCTTTGCCAGGGGGGACACGGCTATGTAGCGCATGGCATACAGGGCAGCCGCTGAGATTCGTTTCCTGTCCATGGCCATCCTGCTGCAGTCCGCACACAGGATCCCATGCTCGCCCTGGGAGAAAAAAAGTTCTCCGGTTTCTTCCTCCGTAAGCTCTCTCCCGCAGCCCGCACACTGGAACAGCTGCGGCATCACGCCCTGGATCACCATAGTCCGCAGTTCATAGATACAGCGCACCAGCCGGTCTTCTATATGAGGATTCAAAATGGCTTTGATGGTCACATAGAGAAGATTCATCATCTCCTTCTCATCCGTTCCCTCTTTGCCAAAATAATCTGCCAGCTCCAGAAAATAATATCCATAGTAAACCCCCGGCTGCCGGGTGGCCAGCTCCACAAAATGATGCTGTACGCTGACCTGATTGAGATTATAACTTGTCCTTCCCTCATAAAGAGTAAAGCTTCCAAATACAAACGGGTTAGCTGCTGCCATGAACGGACTGTTCTGCCGTCTCGCTCCCTTGGCAAAAGCGGAGATCTTCCCCCTCTCTCTTGTGAGAAGGACGATCCGCTTGTCATAATCCCCTACCGGCATGGCAGAAAGTACCACTCCCTGTACGATAATCAGATCACTCATTTTCAGATTTCTTTCTTATCATATCCAAAGTTCTTGATCAGGAAATCACTGTCTCTCCAGTTCTTAGTCACCTTGACCCAGAGCTTTAGGTTTACCTTTGCTTCCAGCATACGCTCCAGCTCATAGCGGGCATTGCTTCCGATCTTTTTCAGCATGGCACCCTGTTTTCCGATGATGATGCCTTTATGGGAATTACGCTCGCAGATGATGGTCGCATCAATATCTATGATGTTGCTTCTTCCCGGACGTTTCTTCATCCGGTCGATGGCAACGGCGATACCGTGAGGGATCTCCTCATCCAGTGCATGCAGAGCCTTCTCACGGATGATCTCTGCGGCGATCTGGCGCTGAGGCTGGTCGGTAACTGTATCTTCATCATAGAACATCGGTCCGTACGGAAGATATTTGAAAATACTTGGAATGATATCCTGTGTGTTTTTTCCGCGGAGGGCAGAGCAAGGAATGATCTCTGCAAAATCACAGATCTTACGGTAGGTATCGATCGCAGGAAGAAGCTCTTCTTTTTTTACCGTATCGATCTTGTTGATGATGAGAATCACTGGAACTCCAACCTTCTGCAGCTGCTCGGCAATGTGGCGCTCTCCCGCACCTACGAATGTGGATGGCTCCACCAGCCACATAATGGCATCTACTTCCTTCAGGGTTCTCTCCGCAACCTGTACCATGTATTCTCCAAGCTTGTTTTTTGCCTTGTGGATACCCGGTGTGTCCAAAAATACGATCTGTCCCTCATCACAGGTATACACAGTCTGTATCTTGTTTCTGGTTGTCTGTGGCTTGTTTGATGTGATGGCGATCTTCTGTCCGATAAGATGGTTCATCAGCGTGGATTTTCCAACATTCGGTCTTCCGATGATCGCAACAAAGCCTGATCTAAAATTATTATCCATTCTTTATCCTCTCATAATCCTTTCACAGCCTGCTATCCCATTTAACGGACAGCAGGCTTTGTTTCTCATCAGCCGATCAGTGGCTTCACTTCCATGAATACATCTTCCGCCTTCTCTATTGCAGTCTCACTTCCTACTACGCAGATCTGATCATCGGAAAGTACTGCTTCTACAAGAGCTGCCAGTTTCTGGATATCCTCCTTCTGCGCTCCGAGGATCTGATTTCTTTCCTTCTGGAGCATATCCTCTGTAACATTGGAGAAATATGCGGTTTTTGAGATACTTCCCTGCATCTGCGGAGTTCTCGGCACATCCTTGTTGCTGATCGTTCCGATAATATATTTTGTCATCTCACGCTCGTCTGCCTCAAAGGCACGGATATAATCCGGCACTCCTTGGTATACTTCCAGGGTTCTCTTTAGATGGGGATCACGGTAGGATACCAGGAAGCTCTCTCCGTTTCTCTTAAAGCCGCTCATGCAGCCATACGCTCCACCCTTTACACGAAGGTTGATCCAGAGATAATCGTAGCTTAAGATCACTTTCAGGATCTCCAGTGCACCGGTATACTCCAGGCCTTTTTTGCGGAAGTTTCCGTTCTGTGCCACATACTGGACCTGGCCGGAGGTCTTGAAGGCTTCGTTTTTCTTTATGCAGGGGGCCTGCTTCACAGACTCCGGCTTCTGTCCGTTAAACAAAACTTTTTTGATCCCGGCAGCCTGTGCTTTTACTACATCCAGAGATTCTCTCTCTCCGGTATAGCTTACACAGAAATTCTCCGGACGAAGGACCTCTTCCATCACCTTACGGAGATTTTTCACGATCTCATCCTTGCAGCTGTCAAAATCCTTCTCCAGTTTTTCGATAAACTGATAATATCCGATTCCTGCCATCTCATCCTGGAATGCCGCCATCGGAGATGCGTAGGAAGCACCACGGAGAACGGCGGTGGAATGGCCTGCACTTGCAAGGCTGGCCTGGGCTCTGGATCTCACTCTGGCAATGATCTCGTAGAGACGTTTGGTGTCATCCAGCTTCGAAGTTGTAAGAACCTCCCGGATCATGGAAAACATGAAATCCATCTCCGGATATAACGCTTTTCCTCTTACGGCAAACATGGCACGGAATGCATCGGTATCCTGGGCATCATCAAAAACCTCTATCCCATAGGCAATACCGCCGGTTCTCGCATTCACTTCATTAAACAGCTCGCCATAAGTGTAATTCTCCGTATCCACTGCACCAAGCACAGATTTCAGAAGTCCCAGATAATGGACTGTATCAACATCAAAGTCATGGATCTCAAAAAGAAGATCCGCATAACCGATACCATTGGTGCACACATCATGATACAGAAACAAGCTGTCCTCCACATGGTGCTCCTCGTTTGTCAGCCCTGTGATCTCTTTTTTGATGTCTTCTCTGGAAAGCATGGGGATGCAGGTCAGCGCTTCCGGAGCTTCCTCCGCTTCCTGATAAGCCTCCAGCGCTTTGGTATTCTCTACCATCCGGGTAAGCTCTTCATCAGAAAGGCTCTTTCTGTAATTCTCCAGCTTTTCTTCCAGTTCCTTATCCCTCTTTGCTGCAAGGCCCTTCTCCGGTACCAGGGAAAGGATCGCACCATGAGTGTTGCCCAGAAGATATTTTCGGATCAGCTCCTCAAAATATCCCTCTTCCAGGGCTTTCTTAAGGAACTCAAAGCCCTCCAGAAGCTGCACCTCACAGAACGGCTTCGTATCATCATAAAGCCAGCTGCTTAAAATATCCAGGCCATACATCAGCCCCTTCGGATAGGAAGAAAAATCTGCTTCGCGGAAACGGAATTCATAGTAATTGATCCCGGCTGTTACTGCCTTTTTATCAATTCCCTCCTCTGCGATCTTTGTGAGAGTGTCGCGGATCACCTTTATAAATTCCTCTTTCCGACTTAAGTTTGCTCCCTTTGCCACGATGGAGAAATAGGTCTGTTTGATGCCATCCTCAAAAGAACCATAGATATCTTTGCCGATCTTTGCATCCAGAAGTGCCTGCTTCAGCGGTGCACCCGGTGCGCTTAAGAGAGCATAATCCAAAACCTCGAAAGCAAGACTTAAGTTGATATCTGCCGCTTCACCCACAACCATATTGTAGGAAAGATAGGTGTTATCCTCTTCTCCCTCATCCTCTGATACCGGATAAGGCTTCTGAATGTCCTTTACCTGAGCAAAGGCTTCCTGATCCCGGATCTCGGAATCAATGACAAGAGAATCAAAGGCAGACAGATAATGGCTGTCAAGAAATTCCAGCTTCTCCTCCATATCCATGTTTCCGTAGAGATAGATAAAGCTGTTGGACGGATGATAGTACCGTCTGTGGAAATCCAGAAATTCCTCATAGCTGAGATCCGGAATATTTACAGGATCTCCGCCGGACTCACAGCCATAGGTTGTATCCGGGAACAGCGAATTCATGATCTCTCTCTCCAGAACATCATCCGGTGAGGAAAAAGCACCCTTCATTTCATTGTAAACGACACCGTTGTATTTCAGCGGGCCTTCTTTTTTCTCCAGATGGTAGTTCCAGCCTTCCTGACGGAAGATCTCTTCTTTTTTGTAAATATTCGGATAGAATACCGCATCCAGATATACATGCATCAGATTCTGGAAATCCCGGTCATTACAGCTTGCTACCGGGTAGCAAGTCTTATCCGGATAGGTCATGGCATTAAGGAAGGTATTAAGAGAACCTTTTACCAGCTCCACAAAAGGATCCTTAAGCGGAAATTCCCTGGAGCCGCACAGTACGCTGTGTTCCAATATATGAGCAACACCTGTGCTGTTTTTCGGCGGTGTACGGAATGCAATGTTAAAAACCTTATTCTCATCACTATTCTCGATGAGCATCACTCTGGCTCCTGTTTTTTTGTGTCTCAGAAGCCATCCTTTTGAATGAATATCCTGAAGCTCCTCTTCCTTCAGGACTTCATATGCGTTCAGATGATTGGGATTCATAAAATAGTAACCTCCTGAATGTTTCTCTTCACACCCGACATGGATCTTCGTTCAAAAAATCTCAGAATATTTTATCGGATGCATGGCAACAAAAGGCTGCCTGAGTAGTCAGACAGCCTGAAACGGAAGCTCTCCGGCCTCCTAAATGTTTCCTTCGTTGGGATAATACTGCCTGTAGATCTCTCTGGCAGCTCTTGTGATGATTCCAAGCTCAGCTTCCATTCCAAGATTAGCCGGAAGCTCCACAGCTGTTTCCCTGATGTCTCTCTGGACCTTGGCCTTCGCACTGTCCTCCTTGATGTGGATCAGGCCGAAAATCGTTGTGTTATAGGATTTATCTGTCTGACAGAGATCCATGTAGACCAGAACCAGATGACAGCATTCCCGGTAAAGAAGCTCCTCATAAAGACCGCCCTTTTCCTGGAACTCCTGAAATTTCAGCTTCTTAAGATACTTGCCTATCTCTTTCTTCGCACTTCTTGTACCAAAGAATCTGGAAGCGGAATTCCGGTTAAACTCCATGGTCATCCAGAGACCGAGATAACCGTCTGCCCTGGTATCACCAGTCTCAGCTTTATCGCTGTAACGGATCTCCCAGAGTTCCTTGCGGATCCTGTTCTCTTCCGGTTCTTCTCCTGCTGCAATGGACTGCTCCAGAAGCTTCAGACGCTCCATGGGATCTTTCTCTCTATAGTATTTCGCAATTGTTGGTGTATCCATTCATTCTTCCTCCTGATATCTGAATATTATATCAGACAACCTGCCAAAAATACACCCCTATCTGTGATTTCGAAGCTTTTTCCCAGGGCTTTTCACTTTTTTTCCGCGGTTATCACATAGATATACATTGCGGATATACCACAGGGTCTTATCCTCTCCGTATTTATCCAGGATCCGGAGAAGTCCCTCCAGCTCTTTCTTTGTCTGTGGGTGGATAAACCACAGCTTCTCCTTGCTTTTCAGAAAATACTGCAATGGTTCATGATAGGTATATTCCTCTCCCAGATAGTTTCTGGATGCACTGATCCGGTCCATGACCATTTCCGCCACATATTTTCTGGGCATTCTGGCTCCCATGATCACATGCTCACCGTCAAGGGAATAGTCTACCCAATGTTCAAAATGGTGTCTGTTTCTTCCCTTATGGTGCAGCCAGGACATGGATACGCCGGTTGCCTCACGTTCTGCGTTGTTGGGGCTTCTTGTCCCCTGATAATATTTACAGCCTACCAGAAATTCCGTCGGGGAATATTTGGACAGGTCATGAAGCAACCCCTGCTTATATAACCCGATACGAAAACAATATTTCATCACCAGAAGCTTATGCCTCGTGATGGTCCTGAAGTGCAGCCACGGGTGCCATGATCGCATCTTTTTCCGCCTCCTGTCTGCCCAGCAATACCACAATGGCGCGGGGGCCTATTTCGATTGATTTTTTATATTCTTCTTCCTCCTCCAGACAGAATCCTGTTCCGTGAAGAGAGGTATCTGCGATTTTTTTCCAGCACATGCCTTCCGGGAGATTGGGCAGAGCAAGGCTCCGGTTTTCCCAGTGGAAATTATAGCCGATGTAAATAAAATCATCCTCTGCAGCCTCCAGATCCTCTTTTTCCCTTGCATAGGCTCCGTAGTACATCATACCAAGAAGCCTGCTGGTATTCTCATAGCTCAGATACCAGGCACGTTCCCCGTGAAGAGACACATCCGGGAACCCCTTGGTCAGATAATCTACCCCTTTCAGTTCCACCGGCATATGAAGAACGGGATGGGCCTTACGAAAAACAATGGCATCCTTTACAAATTCCCTCAGTCCCTGGTTTCTGGAAAGGCCCTTCCAGTCTGTCCAGCCGGTAGCATTATCCTGACAGTAGGCATTATTGTTTCCGCTCTGGGAATTGCCGAATTCATCGCCGTGATAGATCATGGGAACACCCTGACTCAGCAGCATCATCAGAAAGGCATTTTTGATCTGGCGTTCCCTCATCTGGCGGACGGAAACCTTACGGGTAGGGCCTTCCACACCGCAGTTCCAGGAATAATTATAGCTGCTTCCGTCCTGATTGCCTTCGCCATTGGCCTCGTTATGTTTATAATTGTAGCTCACCAGGTCATTCATGGTAAATCCGTCCTGGCAGACCATGTAATTGATCACTCCATGATTCTCGCTGTTATGACGGATATGCCATGCTGCAGCCTCCACCATACCTTCATCGCTTTTCAGAAAACGGCGCATATCCTGGAGAAAATTCATATTGCTCTCCGCTCCGCAACGTCTGGCCGGAAGCTTTCCTCTGTAAAAATGATCAAAATCAAAGCCCTGGAAGATCAGTTTTGCTCCGGAAAGGATTCCATCCCGAAGAAGCATCTCCCGGTTAAAGCCCTCTCCCAGCACATGAAATCCATCTACATGGTAAAAATCTCTCCAGAACTGCAAAGCTCGAAGAGCCATCAGGCTGTCTGTTTCCTCTGGAAAATAGAATTCCATGATACAGGCAATGCCGTTCTTGTGCAGCTCCCGGATCATATACCGAAATTCCTGCTCCGGTTCTCTGGTGCTGCAGTAAGCACTCTTCGGGCTGAAATAAAAGCCGGATGCATAGCCCCAGTAATTCACTACATTTTCTTTTCGGCGGGTCTTGATGTGTTCACTACCTTCCTTCGGTTTATTGATCGGAACCTCACAGAATTCATAGGCAGGCATCAGTTCAATGGCATTGATCCCAAGTTCTTTCCAGTAAGGGATCATCTCTGTCAGGCCAAGAAAAGTCCCCTTATGGGAAACCATCTTTCTGGCAAGCTTCGTATAACCACGGACATGAAGCTTGTACAGGATCATATTTTCATATTCTACTGCCGGTGCAGTTTCATTTTCCCAGCCGGAAACATTCTCATTAAGGAAGCGACAGCGGACCTCCTTTTCCGGATCGTAAGGTACTCCGAAATGCTCTCTCCCGTGAAGTCCGTATGCATACGGATCCTGCACGATCTCACCGTCTATTTTATAATTATATTCAAACTCCTTCAGAGAAGCACTGCACAGCTTCAGTGCCCACACACGTCCTGTATGGAAATCCTTTGGAAAAACAATCTCCACCGGTGCGGCAGCTCCTCTTTTTTTATATAAAAGCAGGGACACTTCGGAATCCTCCGATGCCTCCACTGCAAAATTATAACCGCCCTCCATTCTGTTGGCTCCAAGTATCAGCGGCTGACCTTTTTCCACTCGACCTAATCTGCGGCTTGCCAAGGCAACTCCTCCTTTTCTCTTTTTATTATTCAAATCCATGGAAATCCGTTTCACCGGATCCGTCACAGATCAATATCCAGCTCAACCGGGCAATGATCAGATCCCATGATCTCTCCGTGGATCTTCGCATCCTGAAGCTTTTCTTTCAGGGAAGGGGAAACAAGGAAATAGTCGATACGCCAGCCGGCGTTCTTCTCTCGTGCACGGAAACGGTAGGACCACCAGGAGTAAACGCCCTCTTTATCCGGGTAAAAATAGCGGAATGTATCAATAAAGCCACTCTCAAGAGCTCTGGTAAAGCAGGCTCTCTCTTCATCCGTAAAGCCTGCATTTTTGCGGTTGGTCTTCGGGTTCTTGAGATCGATCTCCTGATGTGCCACATTAAGATCGCCACAGCAGATCACCGGTTTCTTCTCCTGCAGTTTCAGAAGATAAGCCAAAAAATCCTCTTCCCATTTCATACGGTATTCCAGACGGCGGAGCTCGCTCTGGGAGTTGGGAGTATATACAGTCACAAAATAATACTCATCGAATTCCAGCGTGATGACACGTCCTTCTTTATCATGCTCCTCTATCCCGATCCCGTAAGCCGCAGACAATGGCTCCCTCTTCGTAAAAATGGCTGTACCTGAATAGCCTCTGCGGTTTGCGTAGTTCCAGTACTGATGATATCCGGGAAGTTCCAGCTTCACCTGTCCCTGCTGGCATTTCGTCTCCTGCAGACAGAAAATATCCGCATCCAGCTCATGAAAGCGTTCCTCAAAGCCCTTGGTGATACAGGCCCGGATCCCATTTACATTCCAGGAAATAAATTTCATATTTTTATATTTTCTCCTCATTTTTTCGTCATATTTTTATTATATCTCACATTGTCGGATTAAGCAAAAAATATTTTGAAAGTTTTCTCAGGCTCTCAAATATTTTGTTGCTGTTCTACGTCATATCTGTTAAAATGTTCTCTATATCATGCAGAGTTGCCCCCTTATTTACAGGCAGCAGCAGAACGGAGGATTTTTTTATGAGTGATGAATTTAACAAAAGCGGATGTGCACCAAGCGACTGCGCTTCCTGCACAGCTAACTGTGAAAGCAAGGTAGATGAGGCACATCATACCATCACCCTGACTATGGATGATGATACTGAGGTAGAATGTGCCATCCTTACTATTTTCCCTGTAGAAAACAAAGAATATATCGCACTTCTCCCACTGGATGAGAACGGCCAGAATGAGACCGGTGAGGTTTATCTCTACAGTTTCTCCCGCACAGCAGACGGCGATCCGATGCTGGCAAACATTGAAGATGATGAAGAGTACGACGCTGCCGCAAATGCCTTTAACGCAGTCGTGGAAAAAGCACGTGCAGACGAGGAGGCAGACGCACCTCTCAGCTAAACAGTGCATTTATCGGAAAGCAGTAACTACACAAAACAAGCCCGGAAAATCGGATGTATGTGGTCTTCACACCTCCGCCTTCCGGGCTTTTGTTTTATTTTGTGGTACTTCCGAAGCCGCCGTTTCTTACTGCATCTGCATCGTCATCCACGGTGATTCCATATTCCACAAAGATCCCCTGCATAAAACCGGTTCCTGCCGGGATCTGGATCGTTTTATCTTCTCTTGTATCGTTAGTCAGCTTGGCAAAGATATGACCTTCGTTGTCGGAAAAGAAATAATCGCTGTCAATGATTCCCACTGTGTTATTCAACTGCAGCCGGAATTTAAATCCCAGTCCGCTTCTCGGATAACATTTCAGAACCCAGCCCTCTTCCATCTCTACACGGATACCGGTTGGTATCTTTACGATCTCACCTGGCTTCATGGTCACATCCACAGGTGCATAAAAATCATATCCTGCACTTCCGGTCGTAGCTCTCTTCGGAAGCTTCAGACTGTCGTAGATATTCCGGATCTCCTCTTCTGAATACTGTTCAAAGGTATCCTTCCAGTCCTTTGCAAACTGTTCAAAACTTACCTTGTGAAATTTCGCAATTCTTTTCATTTTTCGTTCCACTCCCAATAGGTAATTTCAAAAAAACCTCTGATCACTCCGTGTACAGAACCACACGGTTCTCACGAAGTGACGCCTGTACATCGATCACCCTCTGATTTGAGGAGCCTTTCCATTTCAGACGAACCTCTTTCTTGTCCACCTGAAATTCCCCGTCCACGCATACATCCAGATAATGGATGATCTCGTACTGCTGGATTTCTTCCCAGAGAGAACCCGTATACAGCCAGATCGTCTTATCCGAATACTTCTCTCTGATCTCTCTTGCAAGAGCTGTTACCTCAGCGATATTGGAAGGATGCAGAGGATCGCCTCCCGAGAAGGTGATCCCGCTGATATAATCCTTGTCCAGCTCTGCAAATATCTCAGCTCGCTCGCTGTCCGTAAAAGGCAGACCTCCATTCGGATCCCAGGTAATGGGATTCTGGCACTCCCGGCAGCCGTGTGAACAGCCGGCTACCCAGAGCACTACACGAAGTCCGTCTCCGTTTAACATATCGTCCTTGGTAATATTGTGGTATCTCATCATTTATGCTTCTTCCGGTACATCCTTCATGCTGAAGCTGATTCTTCCCATCTTGTCCTTGCCAAGGCAGATAACCTTAACTTTGTCGCCAAGTGTAAGAACATCCTCAACACGGTTGATCCTCTGTTTGGAGATCTTGGAAATGTGTACCATTCCCTCCTTGCCCGGTGCAAACTCAAGGAATGCGCCAAACTCTTTGATGCTGACTACGCGTCCTGTAAAGATCTGTCCTGCCTCAAACTCGGTAGTGATGATCTCGATCATACGTTTTGCTTCATCCATACCCTTCTGGTCTGTTCCGCAAATAGAAACTGCGCCGTCATCTGTGATGTCGATCTTCACACCTGTACGCTCGATGATCGTGTTGATAGTCTTTCCTCTCTGTCCGACTACATCACCGATCTTCTGCGGGTCGATCTGGATCTGGATGATCTTCGGAGCAAACTCCCCAACAGTTGTACGAGGCTTGTCGATACATTTCTCCATAACTTCTGTCAGGATATATTCTCTTGCCTCTTTTGTTCTGCGGATCGCTTCCTCAACGATCGGTCTTGTAAGACCATGGATCTTGATATCCATCTGGATCGCTGTGATTCCGTCATGTGTTCCGGCTACCTTGAAGTCCATATCTCCGAAGAAGTCCTCAAGGCCCTGGATATCTGTAAGAACGATGTAATCATCGTCTGTTTCACCTGTAACAAGTCCGCAGGAAATACCTGCAACCGGTTTTCTGATCGGTACACCGGCAGCCATCAGTGACATGGTAGATGCACAGATACTTGCCTGGGATGTGGAGCCGTTGGACTCAAATGTCTCAGATACGGTACGGATCGCATATGGGAATTCTTCCTCTGTAGGAAGTACCGGTACCAGTGCTCTCTCAGCAAGTGCTCCGTGACCGATCTCACGACGTCCCGGTCCTCTGGAAGGCTTGGTCTCACCTACAGAGTAGGACGGGAAGTTGTAGTGGTGCATATATCTCTTGGATGTCTCAAACTCATCCAGTCCGTCAAGACGCTGTGCCTCTGTAAGAGGAGCAAGTGTAGTAACGGTACAGATCTGAGTCTGTCCTCTTGTGAACATGGCAGAACCATGAACTCTCGGGATGATATCTGTCTCTGCAGCCAGCGGGCGGATCTGTCTGATCTCACGTCCATCCGGACGTTTATGATCTTTGAGGATCATCTTGCGGACAGTCTTCTTCTGGTACTGATATACAGCCTCACCGAGAACGGCAAGCCATTCCTCATTGTCTGCAAAAGCTTCTTTCAGCTTATCAGTGATCTCGCTGATGTTATTCTCACGTGTCTGCTTGTCGTCAGAGAATACGGCAACCTCCATCTCTTCCGGAGGAACGATCTTCTTGATCTCATCAAAAAGCTCCTGAGGTACTGCACAGGACTCGTAGGAATGTTTCTCTTTTCCGCACTCTGCTACGATCTGGTCGATGAATTTGATGATCTCCTGGTTCACTTCATGAGCCTTGTAGATAGCCTCGATCATCTTATCTTCCGGAATCTCATTAGCTCCGGCCTCGATCATGATAACCTTCTCTCTTGTAGAAGCAACCGTAAGCTGAAGATCAGAAACTGCCTTCTGTGCAAGTGTCGGGTTGATGATAAACTCGCCGTCGATCATACCAACCTGTGTGGTTGCGCATGGACCGTCAAATGGGATATCAGAAATACAGGTTGCAATGGAAGAACCAAGCATAGCCGGGATCTCCGGATTGCATTCCGGATCAACAGACATAACCATATCTACCAGAGTTACGTCATTTCTGTAATCCTTTGGAAACAGCGGACGCATCGGACGGTCGATAACACGGGATGTAAGGATTGCATGCTCGCTTGCCTTACCCTCTCTCTTGTTGAAGCCTCCCGGGATCTTTCCTACTGCATACATCTTCTCCTCATACTCAACGCTTAACGGGAAGAAATCGATCCCTTCTCTCGGCTCTTTGGATGCGGTAGCAGTAGCAAGGACTGTAGTATCACCATAGTGCATAAGAGCAGCACCATTGGCCTGTTTTGCTACACGTCCGATATCTACAGTCAGTGTTCTTCCTGCAAGTTCCATGGAATAACTTTTGTACATATTCGTTCTCCTTTTCTTATTATATTAATATCTGACAGGAGCCCGAAACAACTGAAAAGACCACTTCCTTTGAAAAAGATCTCGACCGGAAATGGGCTTTTCAGTAGTCTCGGAAATCACTCCTGCGGTAATTCCGTCTGTGTTTATCACACATGTTAAAATGGGGCGGATGGAATCATCCGCCCCTCCCGTAGCAATTATTTTCTTAAACCTAATTTCTCAATCAGTGCACGGTATCTTTCGATGTCTGTTTTCTTAAGATAAGCAAGAAGGCCACGTCTCTGACCTACCATTTTCAGAAGACCTCTTCTGGAATGATGATCTTTGTGATGTGTTTTAAGATGCTCTGTGAGCTCCTGGATTCTTGCTGTAAGAACTGCAACCTGAACCTCCGGTGAACCTGTGTCACCCTCTGTTCTTGCATACTCTTTCATGATCGCTGTTTTCTTCTCTTTAGAAATCATTGTTGTTTCCTCCTTGAAATTTTAATTAAACGCCGGGTATTAAGAAGTGGTCGGAGTCTCCGGCTTCTGAATACTGGCTTTTTTCACCTCGAACAGTATAGCACACGGTTTCTGACCTGTAAACTGTTTTTTCGAAAAGTTTTTCCCGAAAGTTTTTATTTTTCGAGACTGCGGAAATAAGCCTTTCCCTTTTCTGCATCCTTCAGGAGCTGCTGCTTTAGTGCTTCTATGGACGAAAAGCGCTTCTCCGGTCTGGAATAATGAAAGAATTCCACTCTGCAGGGCTCTCCGTACAGATCCTCCTCACAGTCAAAAAGATAGGTCTCAACACCCAGGAATTTCTCTCCGATGGTTGGCTTATATCCTACGTTTGTGATCCCGCAAAGGGTTCTGTCCTTAAAATGGGACACTGTATCATAAACGCCATTTGGCGGCATCAGCTTTTCTTTTGCAGGAACGATATTGGTAGTGGGAAGAAGGACCTTATGTCCCATTCCTCTTCCATGTTCGATCACACCGTCCACAAAAAAGGGGATTCCCAGCAGATCATTAACCTTTTCCATATTTCCCTTTTTCAGTTCCTCACGGATAAATGTACTGCTGATCTTTCTGCGGCCTTCCATTTCTTTCGGAACAACATCCACAGTAAAGCCAAGCTTCCTTCCCATAGTCTCCAGAAGCTGTGGTGTTCCCTTGCGTTCATACCCGAACCTGAAATCTTCTCCCACTGCAACATGCTCCGCCTGAAGATCTCCCACCAGGATCTCTTTAACAAAGGTTTCTGCCTTCATATGACGGATCCGGTTATCCAGCGGACATTCGATCAGCACATCCACGCCTGCTTTCTCAAGAAGCTGACATCGTTCCTCTTTTGTAAAGATCATCTGACTGCCGATGCCAAGAGAAAAAAGGACTGTCTGCAGACCTTTTTCTTTCTGTTCCAGGATCTTCTCCACCAGTTTCTGGTGTCCACGGTGTATGCCGTCAAATTTTCCAAGTGTCACCGCACTCTTTGAAAGGCGCGGAAATTCTCCGTCGATCTTCAAGTATTCCATATCTTCTGCTGCTCCTGCAAGTTTTTATAAAGTGTCATACAAAAAACATGCGGATGGGTACGTATTTCTGTTTTCTTTCATCCCAGCCGTATATTCCTGTGAAATTTCCGCTGCTTTTATACATCCGGACTTTTTCTTCCCTGCTGCCTCCCTGTACCAGTTCCTCCGGAAGCGGGTTTCCATTATTTAGAAGCCTGTCTCCCTCCGGTGTACAGGTAAGGACCGGATACATGGAAAGTACATCCTCGATGGAAACAAGCTTTTCCCCGATGGTCCCATCGGCAACCGCCTCCTCCACCTGGGAAAGTGTCATGCTCTCTTCCAGAGTGAAATTTCCGGACCTGGTCCGAAGCAGCTCTTCCATGGCTCCGCCGCAGCCTAATTTTTCTCCGATGTCATTGCAAAGTGTACGGATATAGGTGCCCTTGCTACAGGTAACGCTTATGCGTACCAGCGGAAGCTCCATATCCAGTATCCTTATCTCATAAAAAACCACAGGGCGCGGCTTACGCTCTATGGTTTTTCCTTCTCTGGCCAGTTCGTAAAGCTTCTTTCCGTTTACCTTCAGGGCCGAATACATAGGAGGAACCTGCTGCTGTTCTCCCACAAAGGATCCCACTGCCTCACGGACTTCCTCTTCCGTGACGGTAACAGGTTTCTCAGAAAGAACAGCTCCGGTCATGTCCTGGGTATCTGTGGAAACTCCCAGCCTTAAAACCGCCTCATATGTTTTTTCTTTTTCTGTAAGAAGCTCCACCAACCGGGTCCCCTTGCCCAGTGCAACAGGAAGTACTCCCTCTGCTGCCGGATCCAGAGTCCCGGTATGGCCGATCTTTTTCATGTGGAGAATCCCACGCAGCTTTGCAACAACATCATGAGAGGTATAACCTTTTTCCTTTCGGATCACAAGTATTCCGTCCATGATCTTATCTTTACTCCTCTGCAAGCTGTTTTTCAATTTCAGCGGTAAGGTTGTTGATCACATCGTACATGGAGCCCTGCATATCACAGCCGGCTGCACGCACATGTCCGCCGCCTCCGAAAAATACGGCAATCTTGCTTACATCCACCTTACCATTGGAACGGAGAGATACCTTAAAGAACTGCGTCTGCATCTCATAGATAAAGATCGCAACCTCCACACCAGCAGTCAGACGGAGCTGGCTCACGATTCCCTCCAGATCCTTTCCTTCCACACTGTAGAAATCCATCTCCCGTTTTTTCAGATATCCGACCACACACTTACCGCCCTGAAGGAGAATACTCTCTGCCAGGACACGTCCCATGACCTGATTCTGAAGATATGTTTTCTGGTAAAAGGACTCATCGATGATCCTGCTGAAATCAAATCCTGTTTTCATCAGTTCTCCGGCGATCCTCATGGTTTCCGGTGTTGTGGAAGAATACTGGAACACGCCGGTATCATGTGCCATTCCTGTATAAATAGGAACCGCAATGGAACGATCGATCTTGTCTGAATCCAGAAGTCCGTAAAGAACTTCGCTGGCAGAGCTGATCTCGCCTCTTACATGATTGACATCCGCAAATCCGTTATTGCTCACATGATGATCAATGCAGGCTGTCTTTTTTGCTGCATCGAAATATTTCCGGGCAACAGCAAGCCTGTCCAGTGCGCTGACATCACAGGTGATAAAAAGATCATACACCTTATCTTCTTCTGCTTCTGTCTTAACCTCATCCATTCTGTCAATGTAATCAAATACAGGTTTCCGGTCTTCCAGATAAACATCTGCTTCTATATCAGGAAAATATTTCCGGATATAGAGATACAGAGCCATACAGGAACCAATGCAGTCCCCATCCGGACGGATGTGACCGCCAATGCCAACGGTTTTTACATTTTCCAGTATTTCTGAAATGTTTTTCATTTTTTCCACCTATTCCTCTGTTTCCATCCCACTCATTACGTCATTGATCTTCTTTGACATATTTACACCATATTCAATAGACTCATCCAGAACAAAACGGATCTCCGGTGTATTGCGGAGATTCAGTCTTCTGGCCAGTTCTCTCCGAACATAGCCCTCTGCATTCTTTAAGCCCCGGAGGGTGGAATCCTTGGCCTGTTTCTCGCCCAGCACACTGATGTAAGCTTTGCAGGTCTTAAGATCCGGTGCCACCTCAACAGCTGTCACAGAAGTCATCGGATGAATTCTGGGGTCCTTGATCTCGCTGTGTATGATGGTGCTGAGTTCTTTTTGAACTGCACCATTCACACGTGTATTTTTAATGCTGTTTTTTCTCATTACGAATCACTCCTATCTTGGTACCTCTACCATGATATATGCTTCGACTTTATCTTCTTCTTTGACATCATTAAAGTCATTAAATACAAGACCGCACTCATATCCGGCACGAACTTCCTTGACATCATCCTTAAATCTCTTCAAGGATGCAAGCTCACCCTCAAAGATCTGGTCCTCACCTCGTGTGATACGAACCTTACAGTTACGCTGGAATGTACCATCCAGCACATAGCTTCCTGCGATGGTTCCGACACCGGATGCCTTGAACAGCTGACGAACTTCTGCGTGACCGATAACCTTCTCCTCGAATACAGGATCCAGCATACCCTTCATAGCTGCCTCTACATCCTCGATCGCCTGATAAATGACTTTATAAAGTCGAAGGTCAACGCCCTCCTGCTCAGCAAGCTGTTTTGCTGTAGTATCCGGACGTACATTAAAGCCGATGATGATCGCATTGGATGTTGCAGCAAGGCTGACATCAGACTCATTGATGGCACCTACACCACCATGGATCACCTTAACGATAACTTCCTCGTTGGAAAGCTTGGTAAGGCTCTGTTTAACAGCCTCAACAGATCCCTGTACATCGGCCTTGACGATGATCGGAAGCTCCTTAAGATCGCTGGCCTGGATCTGGTCAAACAGGTTATCCAGAGAAAGCTTGCCTTTGGTCTCCTCGAGAAGACGGCTCTTGTTCTCTGTAACGAATGCGCCTGCAAAGTTCTTGGCTTCTTTATCGCTCTCAAAGGACATCAGGATCTCACCTGCATTAGGAACATCACCAAGTCCGAGGATCTCAACCGGAGTAGACGGACCTGCCTCTTTTACACGACGTCCCTTATCATCCATCATTGCACGTACCTTACCATTGCATGCACCTGCGGCAATAAAGTCTCCCACATGAAGAGTACCCTTCTGAACAAGGATGGTAGCAACCGGTCCTTTACCTTTATCAAGCTGAGCCTCAATAACAAGACCTCTTGCCTCACGGTTCGGATTGGCTTTGAGCTCGGAAACCTCAGCAGTAAGAAGAATCATCTCAAGAAGATTCTCAATTCCTTCTCCTGTATGTGCGGATACCGGAACAAAGATGGTGCTTCCGCCCCAGTCCTCAGGAATCAGTTCATACTCGGAAAGCTCCTGTTTTACACGCTCTACATTTGCACTTGGTTTATCGATCTTATTGATGGCAACGATGATCTCAACACCGGCTGCCTTTGCATGGCTGATCGCCTCTACTGTCTGCGGCATTACACCATCGTCTGCGGCAACGACCAGAACTGCGATATCTGTAGCGTTGGCACCACGCATACGCATAGCTGTGAACGCCTCATGTCCCGGTGTATCCAGGAATGTGATCTTCTGACCTTTGATATTTACCACGTAAGCACCGATGTGCTGTGTGATTCCGCCGGCCTCGCCTCTGGTTACGTTTGTATTACGGATGGCATCCAGAAGAGATGTTTTACCATGGTCAACGTGACCCATAACACAGACTACCGGAGGTCTCGGAACCATATCATCCTCATCCTCTTCGTCCTCTTTGAGGAGCTCTGCGATCACATCCACCTTTTCTTCCTTCTCAGCAATGATATCAAAGCCAAGTGCGATCTCCTCTGCCTTTTCAAAATCGATCTCCTGGTTTACGGTTACCATGACACCTTCCATGAAAAGCTTCTTAACGATCACTGACGGCTGCATCTTCATCGCGTCCGCAAGCTCACGGATAGTAAGCTTCTCCGGAATGGTGATCTCCTTGATCTCCGGTTTCTTCTCTTCCTGCTTCGGCTGTGGATTCGGTTTCTGAAGTGCTTTCGGGATTCTGGAATTCGGTCTGCGTCCGCCCTGATTTGGTCTGCGTCCGCCCTGGGTACCTTTCTCGAATTCTTTCTTCTTGTTCTTATTCTCTCTGTCACGCTCACGCTTGCTGTCCTTGGATGTCTTGGTCAGCTCCGGAGTGAATACAGCATCTGAAGAGCCACCGCTTCTTCTCTGTCCCGGACGCTGTCCGCCGCCCTGGCCACCACGGTTTGCTCCGCTGAAACGGTTGTCTCCGCTTCTTCCGCCTTCGGAACGTCCGCCCTGGCCTCCCTGGCCACGGTTTGCTCCACCGCCGAAACGATTTCCTCCGTCTCTTCTTCCTTCAAAGCTTCCGCCCTGACCTCCCTGGCCACGGTTTGCTCCACCGCCGAAACGGCTTCCGCCTCTTCCGTCATTCTGACGTGTGCCTCTGTTTCCCTCGCCCTGTCTTGCCGGACGTCCCTCACCATTCTGGGAACGGTTTCCGCCAAAACGATTTCCGCCGTCTCTTCTTCCCTCGAAGGTTCTTCCGTCACGATTTCCGTCTCTTCTTCCTTCCGGACGGTTGCCCTGCGGTCTTCCGCCCTGAGTACGATTCTGACCACTCTGACCGTTTCTCTGCTCACCGGACTCACCATTTCTTGTGTTTGCTCCTGCGCTTCTCTGACCGCCGTTCTGTGGACGTGCCGGTCCCTTTCTCTCGCCTGCTGCCGGTTTTCTTCTTCCTTTACCGCCATCGCTGGCATTCTGTGCATGAAATACACGGATGATATTTTTTTTCTTTTTCGGTGCTTCAGATTTGTTACCCTCTGTATTCACCGTTGTTGTCTTTTCTTCTGTTTTTGGAGTATCCAATTGTCTATATTGCTCCTTTCCCGATCTGTTGAATTTATCTTTTATCATTTCTATCGTCAAACCTCCTTACAGACGCCTGTATCATGCAGGTTATCTGCCGGATTCTTTTTCCAGCGCCTTCATGATCGCCTTTGCAAAATTTTCGTCCTGCACGGCAAGGCTGGCACGGAATTCTTTGCCCATTGCTCTGCCCAGGCTCTCTTTGTCTGAAAGGAAATATAACGGAACTTCATAATAGGTACACATATTCCGAAATTTCTTTTTTGTGTTTTCGGAGGCATCATCTGCCACCAGTGCCAGGAAACCTTTTCCTGTTTTTACGGATTTCTCTGTGGAAAATTCTCCGCTCACTGTTTTTCCTGCTTTTGTCGCAAGTCCGATGAGTGATAAAACCTTATTGTTTTTCAATTGATCCAAACTCCTTTTTGAGGTTCTGATACACTTCATCCGGAACTGCCATTTTCAAGGAACGCTCCAGGCCATGGTTTTTGATAGCCTTTTCCAGGCATTCCTCTGAGAAACAAAGGTATGCGCCGCGTCCGTTTTTCTTACCTGTAGCGTCCAGGATGATCTCATTCTCTGATGTCCTGAGAACTCGTATCATTTCCTTTTTGCTTTTCATTTCCCTGCAGCCGGTACACTGACGCATGGGAATCTTGGTTCTCGTTTTCATTATTCTTCGGCATCTCCATCTGCTGTTTCTTCAGCTTCTGTTTCTGTCTCTTCTGTATCTTCCTCTGTTTCTTCAAGCTCTTCGGAAACAGCCTCTTCTGTCATTTCTTCCTCTGCTTCCTCGTGTTCCTCATCGTAATCATCGTAGAAGTCACCGGACTCTCTTGCCTGTGTCTCGCTCTTGATGTCGATCTTGAAGCCTGTAAGTCTTGCAGCAAGACGTGCGTTCTGTCCTTCCTTACCGATAGCAAGGGAAAGCTGGTAATCCGGAACTACGACCAGTGCGGTCTTTTCATCCGGGTCAGCCATAACTGCGATAACCTTTGCAGGACTTAATGCATTCTCGATAAGGATCGCCGGGTTCTCATCCCAGTTGATGATATCGATCTTCTCACCGTGAAGCTCGTTAACAACTGCACCTACACGTGCACCGTTCATACCAACGCATGCTCCCACAGCATCTACATCCGGATCGTTGCTCCATACAGCGATCTTGGTACGGGAGCCTGCCTCACGGGCAATGCTCTTGATCTCAACGGTACCGTCTCTTACCTCTGCAACCTCGGACTCGAAAAGTCTCTTTACAAGACCGGGATGTGTTCTGGAAACCAGGATACGCGGTCCCTTCGGTGTATCCTTAACTTCAAGAATGTAAACTTTTACTCGCTCAGTTGGCTGGAAGGTCTCACCCTTTACCTGTTCGTTCTCTGTAAGTACTGCGTCTGCCTTACCAAGGTTGATGCTGACATTTTTGCCCATTACTCTCTGAACAATACCGGTTACCACTTCTTTTTCGATTCCATAATACTGATCGTAAAGAACTTTACGCTCTTCCTCACGGATTTTCTGAAGAATGACATTCTTTGCATTCTGGGTTGCGATACGTCCGAATTCCTTGGACTGGATCTCAACCTTCATAACATCACCGATCTCTGCGTTCGTGTTTGTTTTCTGTGCATCCACCAGAGAAATCTCCAGCGCCGGATCCTCCACATGCTCTACAACAGTTCTGTCAGCGTAAACACTGAAGTCACAGGTCTCCGGATCGATCATAACGTGAACGTTATCTGCCTTTCCGAAATGGTTCTTACATGCCTGGATCAGTGACTGCTCAATTGCCTCCAGCAGTGTATCCTTACTGATGTTTTTCTCTTTTTCGAGAACGTCCAGCGCATCTCTTAAATCTCTGCTCATTTTTCTTTTTTCCTCCTGAATTTTACAGATTCGATTCTCTTTTAGAATTCGATCGCAAGACGAATCAGGGCAATATCTTTTTTATCAAAGGTACGTTCTGTGCCGTCTTCATCGATTGTCACACTGTTACTATCATATGCATTTAAAATACCGCAGAATTCTTTCTGTTTCTCGATGGGCCGGTAGGTACGGATCTCCACCAGCTTGCCAAGGCTTCTCTTAAAGTCTTTTTCTTTTTTAAGAGGCCGGTCAAGTCCCGGAGAACTGATCTCCATAATGTAGCTGTCCTCGATGAAATCCTGCTCATCCAGTATATCGCTGAATGCACGGCTTACGTCCTCGCAGTCATTGACTGTGATTCCGCCCGGTTTGTCGATATAGCCTCTGAGATACCAGGTTCCGGCTTCCTTGACATACTCCACATCTACCAGTTCAAAGCCCCTGGACTCCACGATCGGTGTAAGGATCGCCTCTGTCTTCTGTTCATATTCTTCCCGTCTGCTCATGCTTCCCACCTGCCTTTCCTATTTCTGCCTATTTCTGAACAAATTCCTTCTCAACAAATAGGAGCGGGCTCTCGCCCACTCCTATGCCAACAAGTTCTTAGTTTCGTTCATTGTAACACCAATGTCTGTTAAATGCAAGTATTAATTGCGATTTGAATTTCTGTTTATCTTTTACAGGATTTCTCCCGCTTTATAGCATGCTGCTATATAATCTCTCGGCTGATAATAAAAATCTGTATTATAGTCCGAAATATGTGCATCAATCCAGGAATGATAAATATCCCATATTCCTTTTTCGATTTCCGCATCATCATATATGTCTTCTATTAATCGCTCATATACTTCTCCAATATCCCAGTAATCCGGAACCGTATATCTGCACATGGATACATTGTCAAATTTTCCTTCTGGAATATTGCATTGCTCCATAAACTCTGCTGCAACTTTTTGTATTGGCTCACAGTGAAATACATCCGCATAATCGTATATTCTCTTTATGTTTTCTCTGCCAAGATAATCTGTGATTTCCCGCCGATGTTGTTTTCTGTTTCGTCCTATATACTCAATCAGGCTACAGGTAAAAAATAAATTGTTATTATTTTTTTTCGCCATATACGACCTCACTTCCTGCAAATTCCAAAGTATCCAATGCCGAAACTGTATGAAAACTGATCTGATGTGTGGGGTACTTAAATTTTACCAGTTCCCAGAAAGCAGATCTTGAGATCTTACCATCCAGATAGTTTTGCAGGTAATTGTAGATCGTATCATCTGCCATCGGTCCTTCCACAATATCATACTGATGTGCTTGTCCACTTCGACAGGAAATAATAAAGTCCAGCCATTCTTCTGTCATTTTCTCAAATCTAAGAATTTTTAATTCTGTATTTTCTGTATACTCGTACCTGTTAATGTATCCCTTTTCTCCATACCTTGTCGCCCACCGTTCTGCCTGTTTTTCGATGTTCGTACAATAGAAGCCAAAGTAGAAATCTTTGTTAAATCGGGCTTTTCTGATTTCCGGATACTCTACTATATCTTTACTTCCATGATATAAAGTCATATGCACTCCTTTTCAGATTGGACTTAACACAATAGTTTCCTGGAGCTATTATAACAAATGTGTATCGAAAATCGCAATATATTTTACTCTCACAAGAGCATCTATATCACGACACTCTCCCATTCTCCATCTCATACACCACATCCGCTACTTTCATCGTAGAAGTTCTGTGTGACACCAGCACGACGGTACGGTTGGCTTTATCTTCCTTCAGGGATTTCAGGATGATGCCTTCGTTCAGGGAATCCAGATTGGAGGTTGGCTCGTCCAGAAGAAGGCTACCAGCGCGGTTCCTTCCACTACGGGGTCCTGATGCCGGATAAAGTATTCAAAAACGCCGGTTGGGATCCGGGGATTTCCGTTTTCTTCTTCGGCTTTTACCCAGCCGGTTTCTGGGTCCACATACCAGAGAACAGTTTTTTTCCTCCGGTGCTGTGCAGAACAGTTCAAAATAGCTGTCCTCTTTTTTTACATGAAGGCGGATCTGTTCTTTATAATTCTTAAATTCACCGGCCAGTCTTCTTGGACAGGTTTTTTCCATGTAGTAGATTCCCATGAGAAAGGAGTATTCCCCCGGCTCATAGCGGTATCTGAGGTCTGTGTTCCGAAGAGCATGCTCAAAGGTGCTTCCGTAATTTACAAAATTGCAGATCTGCTGCACGGTCTCATCGCTTACCACGTGCTCCATGCGGCAGGCATCTTCTTCTGCAATGCGGCTTTCTACTCCTACATATTCCAGAAGCTGGGTGAAGGTTTCATGGCGATGGCGGCATTCCTCGCCCCGGATCCGTCCCAGCTCTGTGAGGCAGACGCAGATGTTTTTTTCTTCGATTTTTACGTAGCCCTGGGCGGTCAACTGTTTCAGACAGGCCAGAACCTCCCGTCTGCTCATCTTCATCCGCCCGCAAATCTCGGAGATTCCGATCAGGGCGTCCTTTTTTGCAAGAGAGCAAAGCTCCTCCAGTATGTCTTCCTCGATTTCTCTTTTGGATAAGGGTATGCTGTGGCCAGCTCTTCTGTGGATTCATATGTTATTTTTGTCATTGTTTTTTTCTGAACCTGTTTTATATTTGCGGCTGTGTTAGTTCAGTCTAACTCATTATAAAAGATGGCTCATATTTCTGTCAAGAGGGCAAAAAAATCCCCACCGGTCGGGTTAATTGTACCTGATCGGTGGGAAGTATATATTCTGTAAAATTGTATTCTCTTTATTTACGTCCAGTCGCTCTCCGCTTCTGCCAGCTTCTCCCTCAATGTTTTCTCAAGAGCCACAAAAGCCGGAATAAAGCTGTCGCGGATGAGCAGGATCATCTCATCTACTTCCTGCTCATTATATATATGGACAGATGTGTTACGCTTTTTCAGCATGAGCAGCCACACTGCTGAATCGTTTACGAAGCCCAGCTTATAGCCAAGCTGCAGGATTTCTCTCGGTGAACCGGTGTCTGCTCCTTCTGCCCCGTGGAGTCGCAGGATCTCCTGAAGAGCTTTCCAGGCAAGCTCGAAAGTCAGGTTGAACTGTCCGATCACGCCGGTTCTGTAAATATCGTTGTTATCCGCAAGTTTGAAATCTGCATTTCTTAATATAGTAAGACAATTAGAAAAATTATCAAGCTTTTTCATAGATCACAACTCCATCCTTTTTAATTTCTTTTTTGAGTTCTTCGGAAATTGAAGCATCTGCATTAATTACATCAAACATCAGAAGTGAATGGATATTTTCTTTGATATCCCAGTAAAAGGAATCAAAATCTCCTCCATATACAGCAATATCTACATCACTTCTTTCTGTATTGTTTCCTCTTGCACGGGACCCAAAGAGGATGATCTTTCTGACAGAATGTTTTGTGGCAAATGAAAATAGTTCTCTTATAACTCTTTCCGGAAGATCATATCGCATTTTTAACGCCTCCCATTTTCATATAACCCTATCATATCCTATCTGCCAGTTATCCGCAATCCTCTTCGCGTCTTTTATACCCTCGGCTTCACACCCTTCGTATCTCTCTTAGCCAGCTTAACTTTATTCAGCACATACGGCTTATCATGATATTCAATGGCATACTCCTGCCTGCTTTCCAAAAGATACGCATGGTGGATCCGGTCTTCGCCGGTAAGCTTCATGCCGCGGACACCCATAGCGTTTTTCTTAGTGACGGAGATCTCGGTTTTCATGATACGGAGAAAGTAACCCTTTTCAGACTGGAACACAACCTGATCCATCTCGTCCGCTGCTCCTACGAATACAAGGCGGTCATCCTCTGCAAGCTTGGTGGAAACAATGGTACGCTTGGAAGCACGGAACTCTTCTCCTTTTACCAGCTTGCACATGCCGTTCTCTGTAACAAAGAGCACTGTGGAGGCTGCCACCTGGCTCAGCGGTGCCACATAAAGGATCTGCTCGGAAGTACTATCATAATTACCCAGATTATCTGCCGGAACACCTTTATCACGGAAACGCACCAGCGGGATATCCTCTGCCTTCACGGTGTGGAGCTTGCCGGTATCTGTAAAGATACAGATCTTGTCCGTATTCATGCAGGTAAAGACATAGCGGCTCTCTGCATGAGCGGCATCCTTATTACGCTCGTAGGCATTCTTGTCAATGAGACGCATATATCCGAAACGATCCATCAGGAAGCAGACTTCGGTCTCTTCCATCTTCTTCTCCTCATAAACAGCTTCCTCGGCGTTTTCAATGGAAGTCTTACGCTTACTGCCGTATTCCTTCTTGATCTGATCCAGTTCACCCATGATCACTGCTGCCATGGAGTCATAATTATTCAGGATATCCTCATAAGCAGCAATGTTCTTCATGGTTTCCTCATGCTCCTTCATCAGAGCATCGATCTCCAGACCGATCAGCTTGTAAAGACGCATGTCCAGAATAGCTGCGGCCTGTTTTTCTGTGAATTTCAGGGTTTTTGCCGCTTTTTCGGAGGTCTTGGTCTTGAATTTAATCCCTTCTGTGATACCATCGGTCAGGCATTTCTTTACCTGGTCACGGCTCTTGCTGCCACGGAGGATCTCGATGATCAGATCAATGACATCGCAGGCTTTGATAAGGCCTTCCTGGATCTCCCGTTTCTCCTGTTCCTTGGCAAGAAGGGTTGTATATTTTCTGGAATTTACTTCAAATACAAAGTCCACATGGTGAGCAATGATCTGCTTCAGTCCCAGTGTTTCCGGTCTTCCGTCTGCAACTGCCAGCATGTTGACACCGAAGGTATCCTCCAGTCGGGTCTTCTTATAGAGCATGTTGGTAAGGTTCTCCACGTCTGCATCGCGCTTCAGTTCCAGAACGATACGGATCCCCTCTTTGGAGGACTGGTTGGAAATATCCACGATATCTGTGGTCTTCTTGGTCTCTACCAGGGTTGCGATATCATTAAGGAATTTTCCGATGTTTGCACCGATCATGGTGTAAGGAATCTCTGTGATCACCAGCTGCTGGCGACCGCCCTTCAGCTTCTCTATTTCCACCCGTCCACGGATACGGAGCTTACCTGTTCCAGATTCATAGATCTTTACAAGGTCGTCCTTATTTACTACGATACCACCTGTCGGAAAATCCGGGCCCTTGAGATAACGCATCAGCCCACGGGTGCTGATATCATTATTCTTCATGTATGCCTTCACAGCATCCACCACTTCGCCCAGGTTATGCGGCGGGATACTGGTAGCCATACCAACGGCGATTCCGTCTGCTCCGTTTACAAGGAGATTTGGGATACGCACCGGAAGTACTACCGGCTCCTTCTCTGTTTCATCAAAGTTCGGCATGAAGTCCACAACGTTCTTATCAAGGTCTTCCAGAAAAACCTCCTGGGTCAGCTTCTCCAGGCGGGCCTCTGTGTATCGCATGGCTGCGGCTCCGTCGCCTTCAATGGAACCAAAGTTTCCATGTCCGTCCACCAGTGTACGACCCTTTTTAAATTCCTGCGCCATGACTACAAGCGCATCATAAATGGAGCTGTCACCGTGGGGATGATATTTACCCATAGTATCTCCTACGATACGGGCACATTTACGGTACGGGCGGTCGTAACGGATGCCAAGCTCATACATATCGTAAAGGGTACGGCGCTGTACCGGCTTCAGTCCGTCACGTACATCCGGCAGTGCTCTGGAAATGATAACGCTCATGGCGTAATCGATATATGATTTCTGCATGATCTCCGCATAATCGGTGCGGATGATATTGTCCTGTTTCGTATTCATAGTTTATTCTCCCAATCAAATATCCAGCTCTGCATCTGTTGCATGCTCATAGATAAAGGCCTTACGTGGCGGAACATCGCTTCCCATCAGGATCTCTGTCACATCGGAGGCCATGCGGGCATCTTCGATCTCCACACGCTTCATCATTCTTGTCTCAGGGTTCAGGGTAGTCTCCCAGAGCTGCTGGGCGTCCATCTCACCGAGACCTTTGTATCTCTGGAGCGTGAAGCTTCCCGGTTTATGGCTCTTACGGTATTTCTCAAGAGCCTTGTCATCGTAGAGATATTCCTCCTGCCCCTTCTTCGGCATTACCTTATAAAGAGGTGGCATGGCAATATACACATGTCCCTCATAGATAAGCTCCGGCATAAAACGGTAAAACAAGGTCAGAAGCAGAGTAGAGATATGAGCACCATCCACATCCGCATCGGCCATGATCACGATCTTGTCATAACGAAGCTTCGTGATATCAAAATCATTTCCGTAGCCTTCGGAAAAGCCGCAGCCAAAGGCATTGATCATAGTCTTGATCTCTGCGTTGGCCAGCACCTTGTCGATGGTAGCCTTCTCTACGTTGAGGATCTTACCGCGGATTGGAAGGATCGCCTGATAGTTACGATCTCTGGCTGTCTTGGCCGAACCGCCGGCGGAATCTCCCTCTACGATAAAGATCTCACACAGTGACGGATCCTTTTTCTCACAGTTGGCCAGCTTGCCGTTGGAATCAAAAGAGTATTTCTGTTTGGTGAGAAGGTTTGTCTTGGCACGCTCCTCGGTCTTACGGATCTTGGCCGCCTTTTCCGCACAGGAAAGGACGATCTTCAGTGTTTCCAGATTTCGGTCAAAAAACAGTACCAGCTGTTCTCCTGCTACCTTGCCGGTGGCTCTGGATGCGTCCTGGTTATCCAGCTTGGTCTTGGTCTGTCCCTCAAAGCGGGGTGCCGGATGTTTGATGGAGACTACAGCAGTCATTCCGTTTCGGATATCTGCACCTGTAAAATTGGGGTCTTTATCCTTCAGTACACCGATCTCACGTGCGTAGGTGTTCATTACCGTTGTGAATGTAGTCTTAAATCCGGTCAGATGAGTTCCTCCCTCTGCATTGTAGATATTATTGCAGAATCCGAGAACGTTCTCACGGAACTCATTGGTAAACTGAAAAGCAACCTCCACCTGGATCCCGTCTGCCTCTCCTTTAAAATAAACCGGATCATGGAGAGGCTGTGCATTCTTGTTAAGGTCACGGATAAAGCCTACGATCCCCTCCGGCTCATGATACTCGATATCCTCAGGAGTGTCCCCTCTTCGATCCTCAAAATGGATGGTAAGCTCCGGATTCAGATAGGCAGTCTCATGAAGACGGCTCTTTACATCCGCTGCTCCAAATCTTGTTTTCTCAAAAATCTCCGGATCCGGAAGGAAATTCACACAGGTTCCGGTACCTCTGGTCTTCCCTAATTTGGGGAGAAGTCCTGCTTCCAGTTCAATGGTAGGGATTCCTCTCTCATAGTGGTCATGATGTATATAGCCATCACGGCTGATCTTAATATCCAGATACGTAGATAATGCGTTCACTACGGAAGAACCTACACCATGAAGTCCGCCGCTTGTCTTATATGCGGAATTGTCAAACTTACCGCCTGCATGAAGGGTTGTAAAAACAAGACGCTCCGCAGATATTCCCTTGGCATGCATATCCACCGGGATCCCTCGTCCATTATCCTCTACTGTACAGGAACCGTCCTTCTCAAGAACTACATGGATACGGCTGCAGTACCCTGCAAGGTGCTCATCCACCGCATTGTCTACGATCTCATATATCAGATGGTTCAGTCCCTTTCTGGATACGCTTCCGATATACATACCGGGGCGCTTTCGCACGGCCTCGAGGCCCTCCAGGACAGAGATACTGCCCGCATCATAAGTGTCTTTTTTTGCCATTCCACTGATTCCTTTCTTTTTTATATTCGAACATTTGTTTGTATTATACTCAAAATATATGTACTTGTAAAGTCCACATGATCATCTTTTCTCTGCAATTTTTCCAAAAGATACGCGTGGCAGTTCAAGGAACCGGTCTTCCGAAAAATCGCTTTCTTCAGCCGCCACAGCCTATCTATTCTATCAAAAGTATCTGTAAACTTCAAGCAATTTGTGTCTGTCTGAATACAACAGGCGGAAAACCCTGCTTTTTATGAAAGCATGTTTTCCGCCTGTTTCTGATCATTTCAGGAAATTTTTTCCAGAAGCTTCTCCTCGCACAGGGGCCTGGAAAAATAATATCCCTGTATCATATCCACACCCCATTTTTCCAGAAGCTTTACCTCCTTTTCGGTCTCAGCGCCTTCTGCGATCACCTTATATCCCATATGCTGCAGGATCATGACAATGCTGCGATAAAAGGTAGCCGTCTGAGGATCGCTGCTGACCCCGGACAAAAGAGAACGGTCCATTTTTACTGCTGAAAACGGGATGCGAAGAACTGCGTTCAGATTTGCATAACCGGAACCGAAATCATCCAGGCACATGTGGATCCCCACTTCTGCAAAATCATCAATGGCTGTGCAGAAGCTTTCGCTGTATTCGGTTGCCACGTTTTCCGTGATCTCAAACTGAAAATATCCCGGATCTAATCCATACCCCTGTATGATCCCGATAAGCACATGGCTGTATCCGGGTTTCATCAGTTCGGAAGGAGAAAGATTGAATTTCACATTCCGGATCTTCTTCATGATATATTCATGTTCTTTTATAAAACGGCAGACCTTGTGAAGCTGAAGACATCCCACTGCAGAGATCATTCCCTGTTTTTCCGCGATCCCGATAAACACATCCGGCGGGATCATTCCCAGAGCAGGATGTTTCAGCCGGCTCAGTGCCTCCAGAGTAATAAAATCCTGGTTTTTTATAGAATATACCGGCTGATAATATACTTCAAACAGATCCTCTTTCACAGCCTTCTGAAGAAAATGCTCCACTTCCTGTTCATAGCGAAAGCCCTCCAGGATCTTGCTGTCCGACTGAATCAGGACCGTATCCTGACGGTTCTGTATCAGAGAGATCATATATTCAATATAAGAAAGAATACTATCCTCTTTTTCCAGTTTTTCCGCATTCATGATCCCGCAGATTGCAGCATGGAACGACACCTTTTCGTTTTCGATAAAAAACGGCTTTTTCAGAAATTCTTCTATGCCATCTCTGGCTTTTTCATAATCTGTCAGCGAGTCCAGCACTGCCAGAAAGCAATTGCCTGTGATACGAAAGATCTGCACTGAATCCGTGATCTCCCGAAATCCCTTCGCCGCCCGGATCAGCAGCTGATCTCCCACTCTGGTACCGTAGATCCGGTTGATCTGCTTCATATTGCGGGCATCCACAGCAAGCAGATGAAAGCTTTCTTTTCGATAGAGCTTTTCTCCGATCCATTTGTCAAAATACTGTTTGTCAAATAAACCTGTCATACTGTCCGTATATTCACCTGGATTGTTCATAGTAAGATAGATCAGCCAAAGTCCTACAGAAAGTCCGAAGCCGGTAAGCAGTATTCTTTCCGCGGCAATCTGGAGAAACAGGCAGGCTGCTTCGATAAACCAAAATCTCCATATGGTGCGCCGTATTTCTTTTTCTGCTGTTTTTCCATAAAGTAACATAAATGCAACGATCACCAGCATAAAAAAGAATACATATCCATAGAGCAGAAAATGAAAACTTCCCCGGATAAATCTACCTTCCTGGTCAAAATAAAAAAGCCATCCCGTCCGTAAGTTTGCTGTAACTGCCAGCAGCATTGCAGCTGGCAGGACCACCCAACCGGTTTTCAGCCATTTATATTTCTCCTTCTGTCTTCCGGTGATGATCCGAATGTAGCAGAAAAGCCCGTAGGTAAGTATGACATCACAGAAATAATAGAGCGTCAGGACCAGCGCTGACATTCTGCAGCCTTCGCTGCTGCCGCCTCCCGCGATCACCGCACTCAGCATATCCAGCAGCACGTAAACGCCGCTGAAAGCCAGAAAACATACAAAATTCCTGTTTTCCGCATTGTTCAGTCTTTTATGAGAAAAATAATGTATCGCGATCATCGTCACCAAAACAAGGGATGTGATCTGAAAACAGTTAATATACTCCATTTTTCAAATCCCCCTTCTTTTTGTTCTCATAAAGCTTCCTGTCTGCCTCATATTTCCATTCTCCCATGGATTTCAGAGAGCCATCCTTATTTCGCAGATGGCTGCATCCCAGGGACAACGAAAAACGATGTCTGCATCCTCTCCCGATATTCCGGAGTTCTTCTTTCAGGCGTTCCGACCAGAATTCGTCCGGTACTTCCGGATCATAGACCAGAACCGCAAATTCATCCCCGCCGATGCGGTAGCAGGTTCCTTTTTCCCGGAAAACGTTCTCCACACATCTGGCCGAGATCACCACCATCTCGTCTCCTGCAGCCCGTCCGTATTCTTCGTTGATCACGCGAAGCTGATCGATATCGATATACATAAGAAGGATATCCCGGTATCTGCCCATATCTGCGGAAATACTTTCCAGTTTTTTCTCAAAATTGGCTCTCGTCTCAAGTCCTGTCATCCCATCCTCTCTGGACAGTCGTTCGTAAGCCTGGGATTCCAGACGGTAACGGACGTTGTCTGCCATCATCATGACTGCGTCTGCAATGACCAGCACAAGAAACACAAGATTTCCCAATTCAAAAATGGATCCATAGTAGGAAATCTCGAACAGCCAGTACAGGATCAGCGCTATGATACCGCTTGCTCCCACGATGATATATGCAATGAGAAGCAGATGTATCTCACGCTGTTTATGCTTCCGGTACTCCCGGATCAGAAGTACCGCTGATATCAGGACCCACACAACCAGCAGGATATGTGTTACAAACAACATATCCTTAAATTCAAAGGCTCCCAGGATCACCAGAACTCCCTGTAAAACAGCATTCAGATAAAATGTAAAGATTCCAAGATCCAGGAGCCTGTATTTTTTCATGTTTCCGATATTCTGCAAAAAACGCAGCATCGGAACTGCCAGCAGCATGAACATATAAAAAGAAATGAGACATAATACTTCGGGGCATCTGCTGTAGCTTTGTGCCAGTGATGAGTCCGTCACCAGCCAGATACTGCACATCATAAGGAACAGTGCCACATCCCGGAACCGTCTGTCCGGCATCTG
This sequence comes from Blautia sp. DFI.9.10, assembly GCF_024461705.1. Lineage (NCBI taxonomy): Bacteria > Bacillati > Bacillota > Clostridia > Lachnospirales > Lachnospiraceae > Blautia > Blautia sp. DFI.9.10. Next base: position 165,188 of record NZ_JANGAA010000002.1, on the reverse strand, counting down.
CCTTATTCTCATATAGATGCAGATGCACAGGGCGATCATACTTAATACGATCATGATCGTTGCCGCCCCTAAAGGAATGGCTGCTTTTCTGATCTGATACCAGGCTATTGCACTTCCGGTTCCTATGCATACCGGCTCTATAACATATTTTCCTCTCTGAGGCGCAGAATAGCTGAACGTCAGGACTTTTCCCTCTGTGTCATTACCCAGAGCGGCGATGCACTGCACCTTGGAACGCATCTGCACATTTTTGGAAAACATGGCCTCCTTATATTCATACAGGATCTTTCCATTCAGGCGTATCACCAGATCGTACTGGGCTCCTGTAGAAACCACGGTCATCCCTCTGCTTTCCGCTCCCAGACTTTCATTGTACAGGATCAGCTTTTCACCTGTTTTTGCCGGAATTTCCGCAGGCAGGGTGATCTCCTGTTTTTTTCCGTCTTTTATGTAGTACCATCCTTTGTTAAGAAGCTGTACACTGTCCTGCTTCTGGATCAGCCCCCCTGTGTGGATCGCCGCAAAGATCGCGCCAAAAACCAGCAGTACCACAACAAAAAGAAAGGATTCTCCCTTCCATATCAAACTTTTCTTTTTTCTGTAATCCATACTCTTCCTCTTTATATTTTTTTATTCCATTTCATTTTGTATCTATCATATCATCAATAGATTTTTCCGTCAAAAAAATTATCAAAAAACAGGGTGAAAATTTTTTTCAAAAAAAGAAAAAAAGTGCTTGCATTTTGTAAAAAAGTATTATATACTAACGAAGTCGGTTGCGGGAAACAACAGAAATCAAGAGCAAACGACACAAATGAATATGGCCAGTTGGTCAAGGGGTTAAGACGCCGCCCTCTCACGGCGGAAACACGGGTTCGATTCCCGTACTGGCTATCAACTGAAAGCAGTTAGGATTTTTATTCTGACTGCTTTTTTGTGATTGTTCTACTTCACTTTTTCCTGTTATTGCTTTCAAACTTTGCTCTGAACATTGCATATAAAAATTTCGTTCTTCCTGTTTATCTGTTTTCTGTATTTTCACATATATTATTTTGCATTTCTTTCTCTTCTGTTTTATAATTTCCCCTGAAAATACTTAAGATAAGGGGTGACTTCTCATGCATCACAAACATTCTTTTCGCAGAAAGCTGCAGACATTTTTTCTTTCTCTGCTGCTTGTTCTGCTAACAGTCGCAGGAGTTCCCTCTGCTGCTTACACAGCCGAGGCTGCTTCTGCTGACACAACAATGGCTGTACACTTTCTGGATGTAGGGCAGGGGCTTTCGATCCTGGTCCAGTCACAGGGGCAGAATCTCCTGTATGACGGCGGTGACCGAGGACATTCCAGTTTCGTGGTTTCCTATCTGCAGAAACAGAATATTTCCATCATTGACTATATGATCTCCTCCCATTATGACGAGGACCATGTGGCTGGTCTTGTAGGATGCCTGGACAGCTTTTCCGTAAAAAATGTGATCGGTGCAGATTATGTACAGGATACAAAGATCTATCAATCTTTTGAAAACAGTGTTGCCGCTCAGGGATTAACTGTGCAGCATCCGGAGCCCGGAACGGATTTTACTTTCGGAGGCGGAAAATTTACGGTGCTTTCTCCTCAATCGATCAGCAGCAACGATAACGACAATTCTGTTGCGATCCGGCTGGAAAACGGAAATAACCATTTTCTTTTTACTGGGGATGCAGAATCTGCCGGGGAGGAAGCGATCTGTGATCTGGGACTTGATCTTTCCTGCGATGTGATCGTTCCGGGACATCACGGTTCTGCCACTGCCACCACCTGGGATCTGCTTCAGAAGACTGTTCCGGAATATGCAGTGATCAGCTGCGGCGCCGGCAATTCCTACGGACATCCTCATAAGGATACCATGGATAAGCTTGCGGATATGGGAATACAGGTATTTCGTACTGATGAGCAGGGTACGGTGATCGCAGTCAGCGACGGAAACAATATCCAGTGGAACCAGAGTCCCTGTAATGATTATTCTGCTGGAGATGAATCGGATACCGGCACACAGCCTTCCTCCGTTTATAAGGATTCCGGTGCGTCCGGCTATGGATCTTCTGATTCGGCTGCTGCAGATCCTCAGACCGGAGTGCAGGCCGATCCGGAGCCAGTGGGTGATATGGTCTGGATCTCCGCTACCGGAAGCAAGTACCACCGGATCCCTAACTGTGGAAATATGAATCCGGATAATGCCACAGAGATGACACGCTCCCAGGCTGAAGCTGCAGGGTATAAAGCCTGCAAGAAGTGTTATTAGAAACGCCCGCATGCTGTCAGGTTTTCTGAATATCATGCAGTATTGACGTAATATGGATAATCTTTGAGAACATTATTTAAGGACAGCTGTATCATAAATTGATATGACAGGCTGTCCTTTTCTTTTACTATTTTATAATATCCTCCGCCGGTTCAGCCGGTACGAAAACTCTCTTCTTTTCTTTTTTCTCCTTTTTTGCTGCCTTTGCCCGCTCGGTAGCCTCCCTGCAAAATTCCATCTGGGAATTTATCAGCGTTTTGCCACGTTTGTCCTGCTTCTCATACAAACCGGAGGGCTGCAGGATATGTGCTTTTACATTGTCACGGAATTCCAGATCCAACACATGCATGATCTCTTCCTTGATCCGCTCATCTTCCACAGGAAAAACAATCTCCACACGACGGTCAAGGTTACGTGGCATCCAGTCCGCACTTCCCATATAGATTTCATCGGAACCGCCATTGCGGAAATAGAAAATACGGCTGTGCTCCAGGAAATTACCGACGATCGAACGCACGTGGATATTTTCGCTGATACCCGGAATGCCCACCTTCAGGCAGCAGATGCCGCGGATCAGAAGATCGATCCTGACACCACAGGAAGAAGCATAATACAGCGCTGCAATGATCTCAGGGTCACACAGAGAATTCATCTTTGCCGCAATGTGAGCCTCTTCTCCCTTTTTCGCATGCTCCGCTTCTCTTTCGATCATTTTTACAAAACGGTCCTTCATCCAGATCGGTGCAACGATCAGGCGATTCCAGCGCTTCGGCTCGGAATATCCGGAAAGCATGTTGAACACAGCAGTTGCATCCTCTCCAAACCGTTCGTCACAGGTAAATATACCACAGTCTGTATAAAGCTTGGCTGTGGAATCGTTATAGTTTCCGGTTGCCAGATGCACATATCTGCGGATCCCGTTTTCTTCTCTTCTCACAACAAGAGTGATCTTACTGTGTGTTTTCAGGCCCACCAGACCATAGATTACATGACAGCCTGCCTTTTCCAGCATTTTTGCCCAGACGATATTGTTTTCCTCATCAAAACGCGCTTTCAGCTCTACAAGAACAGAAACCTGCTTGCCGTTTTCTGCGGCTTGAGCAAGTGCCGCGATGATGGGTGAATTGCCGCTGACGCGATACAGGGTCTGCTTGATTGCCAGTACATCCGGGTCCTTTGCCGCCTGACGCACGAAATTCACCACCGGATCAAAGCTCATATACGGATGATGCAGGAACACATCACCCTCCCTGATCACCTGAAAAATATCTTTATCATTCTGAAATGCAGGCACTGCTGCCGGTTTGTATTTCGGTTCCTTGAACTGATCGTATCCGTCAATACCATAAACCTTCATCAGCATGGTCAGATCCAGCGGTCCGTTGATAAAAAAGATATCATCTCCATGAACCTGAAACTCCATTTTCAGAATATCCAGAAGCCGCGGATCCATCTTATCTTCCACTTCCAGGCGGATCACCTCTCCCCACTGGCGTTTTTTCAGCTGTTTCTGGATCTCAACCAGAAGATCCTCTGCCTCATCCTCGTCAATAGGAAGATCCGCATTACGCATGATCCTGTACGGATGGGCACAGATCACATCATAGCTTAAGAACAGCTTGTCGATGTTGCGCTCAATGATCTGTTCCAGAAGTGTTACGGTTGTATGGTCTTTTTTCTCAGATGGAATGACCACTACTCTCGGAAGTACAGAAGGCACCTGTACAGTGGCAAAATCAATCTCTTCTTTTCCTTTTTTGGTATCTTTTTTGGAAAGAAGCGCTCCGATATTCAACGTTTTATTACGGATCAGAGGAAACGGTCTGGAAGAATCCATTGCCATTGGTGTCAGGACCGGATATACATTATCTTCAAAATACTGATCCACAAATTCTTTCTGCTTCTCGGAAAATGCCTCGTGCTCAAAGATCACATGAAGTCCTGCTTTTTCAAGTGCAGGGACCAGAGACCGGTTTAATGTACTGTACTGTACGTGAACAAGATCATGTGTCTGCCGGCTGATGGCTTTCAGCTGTTCCTTGGCTGTCATTCCTGCAATATCTGTTTTTTTGTACCCTGCATGAACCTGATCCTTCAGGGATGCAACACGGACCATATAAAATTCATCCAGATTGGATGAGGTGATACTCAAAAATTTCAGTCTCTCAAACAGAGGTAGATTTTTGTCTCTGGCTTCACTGAGCACACGATCATCAAATTTGATCCAGCTCAGCTCTCTGTTTACAAAATATTCCGGTTTGTCAAATTCCTTAAATTTCATACAAAAACCTCCTCCGTTATCTTCTTCCCTTCCGTCTCATTACAAGCCGGATTCCAAACACCTCTTCAAAAAATTCCTTTTTATCTTTCAGAAGCCCCAGCTCCAGAGAAACATCCCTTGCGGAATCCACCACCAGGTAAAGAATCCTGTCTTTTAAGGTTACATTAAGCGCTTTTACCTTCTGGTAATGGCTTCTGTCCATAGCATTGGCCAGGCGGAGAATCGCGGTCAGCTTCGCAGTTAGGAGATAATTTTCCCTGCTCATGGATGTTTCACGGTTGATCTCTTTGTAGCAGCCGAATTCTCTGGTATTGTACCTCACCGCACTAGCGATCACCTGCCGCTCCTCTGTGGAAAGACCTATGATCTCCGTAGCCATGATGATCCGGTAAGAGCATTCTGCCACCTCACTCATACTGATATATTTTCCGCAGTCATGAAGAAGAACTGCGATCTGCAGAAGAAGCCGTTCACGTTTTCCCATGCCGTGGATCTTCCTTGTACTGTCAAAAATATCCAGTGCCACATCGGTAGTTCCTGCAATGTGGTTCTTTCCGCTGGAATACCTTTTGGCAATGTTCCTGGATGCCACCAGAATATCATTTTCAAAATTGTGTACACTTTTCAGATATTTGTTTTTTTCCGCATGGTCATAGGCAATCCCGTCCAGAAGAGAAACACCCGGGATCCAGAGTGCTTCTGCCTGAAAGATTTCTATAAAATTTCGGATGATAACCATGTTCGGCACGATCAGAGACGCATATTCCGGTTCCAACTCCATGGATTCGGCAAGGTCATGATCGGACATGTTTACAATGGTCTCGTATTTCTTCAGGAATTCATCCTTTGTGATGATATTCTCTCCGGATCTGTCCTGAAAGATCGTATCTGTGAGAAAATCTCCCATCAGGATCAGATTGGAGATTTCCTTGTCCTTAAGATAAAGACGTTGAAAGCTTATCAGATCATTTCGGATAAATTCCTCTATCAGCCGGTCATAATGTGGAGTTGTTTTCTCCAGTTCTTTCAGACGTTCGCGGATACGAAGACTTCCCATACGGATACTCTGGGTCAGCACCAGAGCATCTTTATCAAAGAGAGAAATCTGCAGATTTCCTCCTCCGATATCCAGGATCGCCGTACCCTTCTGAATAGCCTTTTTGAAGCCGGATTCAATGGCAGCAATGGATTTATATCCCAGAAAATGCTGTTCCGCATTACTCAGGATCTCTACCCGGATACCAGTTCTCTGATAGATCTGCTCCAGGATGATCACCGGATTTTCCAGCTCACGGAGAGAGCTTGTTGCACACGCACGCCAGCTTTCTACCCCAAATTCAGCCATCATGCGTTTAAAATCATTAAGGATCTCGCAGAGCTCATCCACAGTCTCCATCTCAAGCCGTCCTGCAGCATAAGTTCCACGGCCCAGTTCCAGCTGGTAACGGACATCATTGATCTCCCGGAAGCCGATCCGCTTTGACATTTCAAAGATCTTCATACTGACTTCATAGGAGCCTATATCAATTGCCGCAAAGGTTGTCACCGCCATAGTTTTCATCCTTTCCCCCAATACACAGGTAAACTATTTCTTTTTTTCTTCCTCTGTTCCCACAATGTAATCAATAAACTGCTGCGCTGCACGTCCGGTCAGTCCGCCGTGAGAAATCTCCCACTGGTTGGCTTTCAGAAGCAGTTCCTCCTCCGGCATGGTAACTCCATAACGGGCTGCCAGTGTGCGGACGATCTCCTGGAACTGTTTTTTGTCCGGTTTGCCAAAGTAGATACGGACGCCAAAACGATATACCAGGGAAAGCTTCTCCTGCACGGTGTCGGAGGAATGCAGATCATTGTCATCTGCGATCTCCAGCTTGTCTGTGGCACGCTCACGGACAAGATTACGCCGGTTGCTTGTGGCATAGATCAGGACATTGTCCGGTTTTTTCTCAAGACCGCCCTCGATCACGGCTTTCAGGTATTTATATTCGATCTCAAATTCCTCAAAGGAAAGATCATCCATATAAATGATAAAACGATAGTTACGGTTTTTGATCTGGGCGATGACTTCATTAAGATCCTGGAACTGATGCTTATAGGCCTCAATGATACGAAGTCCCTGATCATAATACTGATTCAGGATTCCCTTGATACTGGAAGATTTACCGGTTCCCGCATCACCAAAGAGCAGACAGTTGTTCGCCTTTCTCCCCTGTACAAATGCCTCTGTATTATCAATGAGCTTTTTCTTGGCGATCTCATATCCTACCAGATCATCGATCTTCACATGTGCGATCCTTGTGATAGGCTGGATCTCCACCTTTCCCTCCTCATCGTGACCGATACGGAATGCCTTATGGAGACCAAGCTTGCCAACACCGAAATCTTTATAGAAGGATACCATATCATCCATAAATTCTTCGGTTGTGGTGGCTGCTGCCAGGGTTTTGCTCATCTGACAGATACGGTCACGGATCCTGGTATTAAAGAGCTTGCTGTTCTCATCCGGTGTCTGGTAATCACAGATCACCCTGCAGCATACAGTTCCGAACACTTTATCAAAGACCGTGATGTCAAAATCATACAATTCCTTGAAAATCTGGAAATCATTTTTTGCCAGGTCGTTAATGCTGCCCTTGATCGCTCCTCGTATCTCGCTTGCCATACTGAAAGCATTCTCATGATTTACCAAAAGGAAGGTAAGATATGTATGCCAGATATTTCCGGAAAAACCGTACATTCCTGCCAGCTCCACCAGCCCGTTGACACTTTTGAAAAACTGGTCTTCTCTTGCCTTGAGTGCTTCTTCATCTGCTTCATAAAGATTAATAAGTTCTGTCATATCGTCCAGTATCTCACCGTTTGAAAATCCACGGTAAAGGATACATTCCTGAATTCTTGCCAACATAATAATTTAACTCCTCTGTATCTTAATAGTTTCCAAGAACACGGAGAACATTCGCCTCCGCCTCGATTCCTCTTAACGCATTCTCCACAGCGCTTTCGCCAAGTTTCCCTGTGAAATCCACGAAAAAACGGTATTCCCAGGATTTTCCCGGAATCGGACGGGATTCAATTTTGGTCATGTTCAGTCCGTTGTAGATAATATGGGAAAGCATGTTGTAAAGAGTTCCGCTTTCATGAGGCAGCTCAAAACAGATGCTGATCTTCCCGGCCTTTTCCTCGTATTCCGGTTTCCTGCTTACAATAATAAAACGTGTAGAGTTTGCTTTTTCTCTGCAGATATTTTCTGCAAGGACCTTCAGACCGAATACCTCACCAGCCTCACGGCTTGCGATAGCTGCCACGCCTTTGTCCCCCACCTCACTGACCTTTTTGGCCGCGCCTGCGGTGTTTTCCACTTCCTTCTTTTTCCAGGAAGGGTTTTCCTCCAGAAATGCCTTGCACTGGGCAAGCCCCTGAGGATGAGAGCAGACTTCCCTGATATCCCCTATCTGTGCATCCGGCATGCCCAGAAGCACATGATCCACACGGATGATCTGCTCGCCTACGATATACAGCTTGTACTCCATAAGAAGGTCATAGATATCAGCCACGATACCTGCAGTAGAATTCTCAATAGGAAGTACCGCATAATCGGCCTTGCCATGGGTTACATCCTCCATAGCTGTCCTCCATGTTTTTACATGGTAGCTTTCGATATTTTTCCCAAAGTACTGCCGCATAGCCGCATAGCTGTAGGCTCCCTCTACACCCTGGAACACAACCGTTGCGTTTTCAAGGGGAACATGCTTCACAGTTGTGAAATTGCGCTCTCCGTAAATCCCATGCTCTGTCAACAGCTGGTACTGTCTCTTACGGCTGATGGCCATGATCTGACGAAAAAGCTCCTGCACGCCGAGGCTGTTAAAGTCCCCGTGGGCCTTGTTTTTCAGCGTATGGATCTTCTGGCTCTCACGTGCCGGATCCAGTACCTGCTTACCGGTTTTTATTTTATATTCAGCGACTTCCTCACTCACCTTCATTCGTTTTTCAAAGAGACGTACGATCTCACTGTCGATCTCATCGATCTCGTCTCTGTATCTTTCCAAATCCGTCATTGGTTTCCTCCGTTATGTTTCCTGATAATTTCTGTAAGATCCCCCAGGAACGCCAGGGAACCAAAAGCAATGATCACATCCTCTTTTCCTGCCAGCTGATAGGCCTCTGCCACTGCGGCTTCGATGTTGTCAAAGGGCCTTACATCAGAATGAAATTCCCGCACCGCATCTGCCAGCTCCTGCGGGGTCAGAGCCCTGGGGTTATCCGGTGCCGCAATCGTCAGGATGGTATCTGCGTATTTTTCTGTTTTCTGGATGACCTTGCGGTAATCCTTGTCACGGAACATTCCCATGATGTAAATGATCCTTTTCCCCTTAAAATACCGTTCAATGGATGCAGCCAGCATGTCTGCCGCTGCAGGGTTATGAGCTCCATCAACCACAAAATCCGGTTCTGTCCCGAGAAGTGCAAATCTTCCCGGCCAGGTGGTACGTTTCAATCCATCCTGTCTCTGGACCAGTGTTGTGGGATATCCCTGTTCATTCAGGATTTCCAGTGCCCGGAGCGCTGCCACCGCATTTTCCTTCTGATAGGCACCTGCCAGGGATATTGTATATTTTTCTCCTTTATAAAGAAAGGTCTGGCCGGTTATGGATGCTTCCAGTACCTCTGCGCTGTCCTGGTCTGCTGCCTCGTATGGCACATTCTGTTCTGCGCATATTCTTCGTATGACCGCCTCTGCCTCCGGCTGCTGCTTTACAGTTACCATATGACTGTTCGGTTTAATGATGCCGGCCTTTTTTTCTGCTATCTCGCCTAGGGTATTTCCAAGAAATGCCGTATGATCCATACTGATGGATACCAGAATGGAAAGAACTGTAGTACTTATAATGTTGGTGGCATCCAGATCACCGCCCATACCAACTTCCATTAATACCAGATCGCATTTCTCATCCCGAAAATAAAGAAATGCGGCTGCAGTTTCAATTTCAAATACTGACGGATGCGGTTTTCCCTCTTTTACGATCTCATCGATCACCTCCGCGATCCTTGTCACATATGCTGCAAATTTCTCTCTGCTGACAGGTTCTCCGTTAACCTCCATCCTCTCTCTGTAGGAATAGACCGCCGGGGAAATATATCTTCCGACCCGGTAACCTGCACCTGATAAAGCGGAATACAGATATGCGATCACAGAACCCTTTCCGTTAGTTCCCGCTACATGAACATACTTCAGTTCATCCTGGGGATCTCCAAGCCGCCTCATCAGTTCTCTCATATTTTCCAGTCCCAGAACAATTCCCTTTTTCAATTCCGCAGCTCTGATGTAGGCACGACTTTCTTCATAATTCATCGTCTGTTTTCTCCTTCCGCATGTGTTGATGATCCATTACTGCTTTTTCACTTTGCAGTAATAATTTTGTTCATTATAACCCACGTGTATATTTTTTTCAAGGCAGGGAAGGCTATTAAAGACGCTTTTCCACGTTAAATATATTTAAAGTCCAGGCGGATATTCGCAGCCCCGCAGGGGACTTTCTTAATTCAGTTAAACTGACATTTTTCCGGAAAGCGCAGGATTTCTGCTGATGAGAAGGAGCTTTAAAATGCAAAAGAAGGATTTTTTTCTATGTGGTTTTACAGGCTGGTGTCTGGAGATCTTATGGACAGGACTGCACTCTCTTGTCACCGGACATTTTACTATGATGGGCAAAACCTCTCTTCTGATGTTCCCTGTTTACGGACTTGCAGCACTGATCCGTCCGGCTTACTACAAGCTTGCCCGCTTTCCGGTTATGGTACGGGGGATCATTTACAGCTGCGGGATTTTTTTCGTGGAATTTTTAAGCGGATCTTTTTTTCAGAAGCTTCACATCTGTCCCTGGGATTATTCTCATGTTCCGCTTCAGTATAAAGGAGTGATCCGGCTGGACTATGCTCCTCTGTGGTTTTTTACCGGTCTCTTTTTCGAATGGCTTCTTCGACAAAATCCTCGGAAAGTCTCTTGAAAATCTCACAGTTATATTATATGATAACTGGAAGGAATCTTATTTCCAGTAAATAATTGGAGGTACAACATGAGACATTTAATGAGTCCATTGGATTTCTCGGTTGAAGAGCTTGATAAGCTTCTGAATCTCGCCGACGACATCGGGAAAAATCCAAAAAAGTATGCGCATACCTGTGATGATAAAAGGCTTGCGACATTGTTTTACGAACCAAGTACACGTACACGTTTAAGTTTCGAAGCAGCCATGATGAATCTTGGAGGAAAGGTTCTCGGTTTTTCTTCTGCTGATTCCAGCTCCGCATCCAAAGGCGAAAGCGTTGCCGATACTATTCGCGTTGTTTCCTGTTATGCAGATATCTGTGCTATGCGTCATCCGAAAGAGGGTGCTCCGCTTGTAGCTTCTATGTCATCCAATATTCCGGTGATCAATGCCGGTGATGGCGGCCACCAGCATCCTACCCAGACATTAACCGATCTTTTAACTATCCGCTCCCTGAAGGGCAGACTTGACAATATTACCATCGGCCTCTGCGGTGACCTGAAATTCGGCCGTACCGTTCACTCTCTGATCGAGGCTCTGGTCCGTTATGAAAATGTGAAATTTGTTCTGATTTCTCCGGAGGAGCTTCGTATTCCAAGCTATATCCGTGAGGATGTTCTGAAACGCAACAATGTCGAGTTTGTCGAGGAGGAACGTCTGGAGGATGCACTTCCGGATCTGGATATCCTGTACATGACCCGTGTTCAGAAGGAACGTTTCTTCAACGAAGAGGATTATGTCCGCATGAAAGATTTCTATGTTCTGGACAAACAGAAAATGGAGCTTGCACCGAAGGATATGTATGTCCTCCACCCACTCCCACGTGTTAACGAGATTTCTGTTGAAGTGGATTCTGATCCACGTGCCGCTTATTTCAAACAGGTCCAGTATGGTGTGTATGTCCGTATGGCCCTGATTCTTACATTACTGGAGGTGGAACTGCCATGTTAAACGTAGGTGCTCTTCGTGAGGGTTATGTTCTGGATCATATCAAAGCCGGCAAGGCAATGACGATCTATCATGACCTGAAGCTGGATAAGCTGGACTGTACGGTTGCTATCATCAAAAATGCCCGCAGCCAGAAAATGGGAAAAAAGGATATCATCAAGGTTGAATGCCCCATCGAGGATCTGGATCTGGATATCCTTGGTTTTATCGATCATAATATTACCGTAAATATCATCAAGGACGAAAAGATCGTTGCAAAGAAAGAGCTGAAGCTGCCGAAGCAGGTTGTGAACGTGATCAAATGCAAGAATCCTCGCTGCATTACTTCCATCGAGCAGGGACTGGATCAGATTTTTGTTCTTGCAGATGAAGAGAATGAGGTTTACCGGTGTAAGTATTGCGAGGAGAAATATAGAGGCAAACGGAATAAATAGAGTTCATATGAGCATGATTAACAAACGGACGCGTCCGGTCCCCGCTTCGATATTTGGCTGTTTCGGAGCCTAGTAATACTAAGCCTGCGAAAGACTGCTAAAAACATTTTCCAAAATCATGAACTCGCTCCTGACGTCGCTCAGACAGCATGATTTTGAAAAATAACGCAGTCTCCCGCAGACCAAGTATTACTACGGCTCCTGCAAAGGCCTGAATATCGACGCGGGGACCGGGCGCTGTGTTTTCATAGATTTTGAAATGGTGGGTTTCTGCTCATTGCTCCTCTGTTTTTTTATTGTTGACTTTTTGTGTTAGATATTTTATTCTTTTAGAAACAGATTTGCATTTCCGGAAAGGATTGTCTGTATTACATTTTTTAGTTTTTCTATTTCTATTCTTATTATAATCTACCGATTCTGGTATTTTTTCATTTTATCAAGTTTACATACACATAGCTGTTGCGCAAAGGAAAATGTATTGTCTGTTTTTATTTTTTCTGTTATATTGTAATCAGACAATTTCTTTCTGATTTCCTTTTGCAGGAAGGATTTTTTATGACACAGAAAGAAATGATTACAAATGATAAAATCGGTTCTGCAACTGTATTTCAGCATGAAGATACGGTTCTAAAGACTGCCGCTCAATTCTTTGCCGAGGAGCTGATTCCTTATCTTGGCATTGATGGAAAGGTTGTATCTTCTGCTCCTACAGAGTCCATTGTTCTTAATCTTAAGAAATTCTATGAAGATATCAATCTCATCATGGAAGATGGTACGTGGAAACACTTTGAATTTCAGAGTAAGAATGAAGGGATTCCCGGTTTGAAGCGTTTTCGATCCTATGAAGCTGTGACCAGTTATCAGTATGGCGTTTCTATCACCACATACGTTCTTTATTCGGGAAATATCCGAAATCCGGTCACTTCATTTACTGAAGGAATAAATACTTATCGTATTATTCCGATCATAATGAAGAATCACAATGCAGATAGGCTGATTGAAACGCTGAAAGAGAAATTTTCCTCTGAAGACATTCTTACAAAGGCTGATCTCGTTCCGTTAACACTTATCCCTCTGATGGATGGTCAACTTTCTCAAAAGGAACGATTCATTCAGGCATTCTCTCTGACCGAAAATACAAAAGATATTCCATCGGAAGATCTGCAAAAAATTGAGGCAATGCTCTACACTATGGCAGATAAGTTTCTTGAAAATGATGATTTTGAACATGTAAAGGAGTGTATTCGTATGACACGTTTGGGTCAGATGCTGTTTAATGATGGTTTTAATGATGGTTTCAACAATGGTTCCCAGAAAAAGCAGCTTGAAATTGCCCGAAATCTGATAGGAAAACTCAGTGATACTTCTATCGCTGAAACTACCGGTTTGTCTTTGGATGTGATTTTGGAGCTGAAAAAAGAAAAAACTATGAAACTATAAAAAGCTGTCATTCTTTATCAAAAAAGCAACTGGTATTTCACAGATCAGATCTGCAAAATACAGTTGCTTTTATTATGTGCTTATTATCATACACAGTCAGACCGATAAGCCGGGTTATGTCGTTGGGTGATCATCTATCTAGGCCTTCCGTTGCCAGAAGGCTCCAGCGACCTACCTGAAAGCACGACGGGCCGCCGTATGGCTTTCTTCTCGGTCTTGCTTCGAATGGAGTTTACATGTGCCCGCTCTGTTACCACAGCGGCGGTAGTCTCTTACACTGCCTTTCCACCCTTACCCCGCAAAACGGGGCGGTTTATTTCTGTTGCACTGGTCTGGGAGTTACCTCCACCGGACGTTATCCGGCATCCTGCCCTGTGAAGCCCGGACTTTCCTCGTCTGGACCCTTTCGTCTGTCCAGCCGCGATCACCTGGCCTGGCTGCGCACCTGCTATTTTAACACAGGTGTATAGACTTGTAAAGTTGGAATTTTCTTGGTCTCCTATGTCTTTTACATGGAAATCCATCCAAATGCATTTGCCACAGAACTGAAAAGAATGATCGCCGCAAAGATTGGGCAAAGATACTGGATCATAAAATTAAAGATTCTTTTTCTGCGGAAAGTACCACCTTCCTGCAGTACTTCCTCTTCAATCTTCTTTGTACCAACTACTCTGGATATCAGAAGACAGGTAGCAATCGCTGCAATCGGCATCATGACAGAGTTCGTCAGGAAATCAAAGAAATCAAGGAACTGCATTCCAATGATCTTAACACACGCCAGAGGACCATAGCCAAGAGAAGAAAGACTTCCGAGAACAACCATGATAATTCCGACAAATACTGTCGCCTTCTTGCGCCCCCATTTCAGTTCATCCTGAAAAGTAGATACTGCACTCTCAGTCAGTGCAATAGAACTGGTCAGAGCTGCACAGAGAACCAGTATAAAAAACAGGATTCCAACCAGAGTTCCAAATCCCATGCTTGCGAATACCTTCGGAATCGTAATAAACATCAGTGCCGGTCCCGCCTGTAACGTATCCGGATCTCCACCGGAGAATGCAAACACAGCCGGAATGATCATCAGACCTGCCATCATTGCGATCGCTGTGTCAAAAATTTCTACATTTTGTGTAGACCCTTCAATAGATACATCCTTTTTCATATAAGAACCAAAAGTTACCAGAATACCCATTGCGATCGACAGAGAATAAAACATCTGTCCCATTGCCGCAACCACTGTCATCCAGGAGAAGTTTTTGATATTTGGTATCAGAAAATATTTCACACCTTCCAGTGCTCCTGGCCTCGTTACCGAATAAATGACAATGACCACAGACAAGAATACCAGTATCGGCATCATTAATTTGGAAACTCGTTCCACGCCATTCTGCACACCTGCATAAATGATCACCAGCGTAAGCAGTGTAAAAAACAGGAAACAGGTTTCTGTAGAAAATCCATCCGCTATAAAAGCAGAAAAATATCCGTCTTCAGCAAGAGTCTGACTGCCTCCCTTTACATACTCCACCAGGTATTTAATCACCCAGCCACCGATCACGGAATAATACGGCACGATCAGAACCGGTATGATCGCATTGATCCAACCGCCCAAAGACAGCCACTTTGATTTACCAAAAGTTCCAAACGCACCTACCGGACTTTTCTTTGTCATACGTCCCAGAGCTGTCTCTGCCACGATCATAGAATATCCGAAGGTCAATGCCAGAATGATATAGATCAGTAAAAAAATTCCACCGCCGTACTTTGCCGCCAGATAAGGGAATCTCCATATATTCCCAAGCCCTACCGAAGCACCAGCTGCAGACAGTACAAATCCAATCTTCCCGGAAAATGTACTTCTCTCATGTTTATGTTTCTCCATAATTCTTCCTTTCCCGTCACATTTTTCATATTCTTTCTTTATGTCTTCTCAATTTCCGCTCATATGATAATACCATGCTTTTATCCCTCAGGCAAACAATATATTAAAAAAATGCAGAGCCTATATTTCCTGAATTACTGTTCACTCCATTCTCAATAACACGCTTCGCGGTGCACAGAATTTATGCTAATCACATAAATTCGCGCAGTATGGCTCGGGTTTTCTGTGACCTTCGCTCACAAAAAACACCTCGCGGAATATTACCAGTAAACAGTAATTTTCCTGTTCTGCATCCCACAACCATACTCTCCGCACATTTTATATTTTTCCTGCCAGCTGGATGCACCAGCCTGGGGGAGAGGATATCGGTTTGGGCTGCTGCGGAGGAGGGGTGATAACTACTTGGGCTGCGGGAGTCGGCGTTATTGCGGCAGGGTCAGCTGTCTGAGCCAACGGCGAGTTCTGGCCCTGCCGCAATGCTTTTAGCCGACTCACGGAGTCCTAGTAGTATCCCCCGACGGAGTCCCTGCCCGGACCGATATCCTCTCCCCCAGGCGTCCGTCGTCCGCCATCCGCCATCCATCATTCTGCTTCCACCACTTTCCCCAGCAGTATCCCCCCTACGCAACCATCCACTCTGACGTTATCGTCCAAACATTCGTTCGTAAATTAATTTCCTACCGGATCTCCAACGTCCACTCCCGCCGATCCACAACCTCACCGATCACCCCAGCCTGCAGACCAGCCGCATCCAGCCGCTTCATGATCTCCGGCACATCCCTCTCCGGAACCGCCGCCAGCAATCCCCCAGAAGTCTGCGGATCAAACACCAGATCCTCCCGCCAGAGCTCTGCCACACTTTTCACTCCGGTTTTCTCAGCAAACTCCCGGTTCCTGTAAGCCCCACCCGGAATCAATCCCATAGAAGCAAACTCCTCCACATCCGGAAGCACCGGCAGCTTCTCCGTATCGATCACAACCGTCCGGTCACTGGCCACAGCCATCTCCGTAGCATGTCCCCCAAGACCAAACCCCGTCACATCCGTACAGGCATGAACCTCAAACTCTTTAAAAACCTCACAGGCATCCCGGTTCAGTTTCTTCATGGAAGTCAAAACCGCCTTACGTGCACCTTCCGTCACCAGATCCGCCTTGATCGCCGTATTCACGATCCCCGCACCCAGCGCCTTCGTCAGGATCAGCTTATCTCCGGTCTGCGCTCCAAAATTCTTCCAGAACTTCCTCGGATCTACAAAACCCGTCACACTGAGCCCATACTTTGGTGTATCATCCTGGATCGTATGGCCACCGGCAAGAACCGCACCAGCCTCCATCACCTTATCTGCACCACCACGCAGGATCTCCCCGAGGATTTCCACATCCATATCCTTCGGAAACGCCACAATATTCAAAGCCGTCTTTGGAGTTCCACCCATAGCATATACATCACTCAACGCATTGGCCGCCGCGATCTGCCCGAAATCATAAGGATCATCTGCCACAGGCGTAAAAAAATCCAGTGTCTGGATCAGCGCCAGATCATCACTCACCCGGTAAACTGCAGCATCATCCGAAGTGTCCGTTCCAACCAGAAGATCCGGATCACAGAACTTTGGCAGCCCGCCAAGAACTCCCGCCAGAGTCCCCGGTCCTACCTTAGCTGCACAGCCACAGTTTGGAGCCAGTTTTGTCAATTGTATTTTTTCTTTCATGATCATTTTCCCTTTCCTTTAAGTCCTGTAAATCCCGTCATCCATCCGCAGCAC
Organism: Blautia sp. DFI.9.10; assembly: GCF_024461705.1. Taxonomy (NCBI): domain Bacteria; kingdom Bacillati; phylum Bacillota; class Clostridia; order Lachnospirales; family Lachnospiraceae; genus Blautia; species Blautia sp. DFI.9.10. Next base: position 148,105 of record NZ_JANGAA010000002.1, on the reverse strand, counting down.
CACAGAGGACTTTAACTTTTCCGATTCACACTCAAAAGGCTCCACACACCACAGATCCTATGCACAGAGAAATCCTAATCTTCTCATCTTTGTGCCAACCGATATCTGCATTGCATAGAGCCTTATATCTACACATAGCTTTTTTTATTCATACAATTAATTTATACATTAAAACAACTACCGCCAATAAACTCCCTCAGAAGCGAATTAAACGGAACGCCTTCACTGGGCACCGGCACAAAATAATCCAGGAACTTCAAAAGCCGCTTCGCCTCCTGATACTCCGGTTCACTCTTGTCAATTCCAAAAAGCAGCGGTTCCGCATAAACCTTCAGGCAGGCAAGCTCATACACAAGAGCTGAATTAAACATCACATCTGCTTCCTCCTGGAACGGAAAAATATTCTGCTCCTCGCCTCTCCGTACAGAAGGCCACCTTGCAATGGTATCCTTTGCGGAAGTTCCACGTGTACGTGCATCACGGACAATTCGGCGTATCAGTCTTCCATCCGTTGTGGGGATCCGGTTATGCTCATCAATGTTCAGCTGTGTCAGTGCACTGATATAGATCTTAAACTTACTCTCTTTTGGAAGGGCATAACTCAATTTGTCATTGAGCCCGTGGATACCCTCAATGACCAGGATATCATCTTTTCCAAGCTGAAGCTGGTCTCCCCGGTATTCCCTGCATCCGGTCTTGAAATTAAATGTAGGAAGATCCACGGTTTTTCCCGAAAGGAGATTCAGCATATCTTCATTAAACTGCTGCGTGTCAATGGCTTCCAGACACTCATAATTCTTTTCTCCGAATTCATCCAGCGGCGTATGTTCACGATCCACAAAATAGTTATCCACAGCAATGGGATGCGGCTTCAGACCATGAGCAGAAAGCTGAATAGATAATCTGTGAGAAAAACTGGTCTTTCCGGAAGAAGACGGACCTGCGATCATTACGAACTTTACATTGCCCCTTCTCCGGATCTCCTCGGCAATCGAAGAAATCTTGGCCTCATGGAGTGCCTCCTGAATCAGCATCAGGCTCTGCACACCTTCTCTTGTGATCCGGTCATTGAGATCTCCTACAGTGGCAACATCCAGCTTATCGCCCCACTCTTCCGATTCCTTCTGCACATGGAAAATCTTATCCTGGGGTTCAAAAGGCTCCAGCACATCCGGGTTCTTCTGCCTCGGAAGGATCAGCACAAAGCCTTCATCATAAAGCTGCAGATCAAAATGCTTCACATAGCCGGTATCCGGTGCCATAAATCCATAAAAATAATCCTCGAAATTTTCCAGGCTGTAAATATTCACTCTGGAAACCCGCCGATAACGGAACAGCTTTTCTTTATCATACATATGATGCCTGTGGAACATGGAAACGGCATCATCCGTGCTGACACTGCGTTTGCAGATCGGAAGCTTCCGGTCTACCAGTTCCCACATCCGCACTTTTACCCGGTCAAGAAGCTCCTGATCCAGGGTAGCACTGCCTTTCATGGTAAAATAAAGAGCATTTCCGATAGAATAATGGATCACAACATGATCCACATTCTCTTTTCCAGCTACATCAAAAATTGCCTTCAAAAGAATAAAGATCGCACTTCTCCGATAGGTTTTTCGACCGGCACTGTCCTTTGCGGTTATAAATCCCAGTGTACAGTCATGCTGAAGCTTCTTGTGAAGCTCACGGAGCTTTCCGTTCTCAGTCACAAGGATCACCGGATACTCTGTTTTGCCCTCATAATCCCTTATGATCTCAGAATACGGTGTCATTTTGGGGTATTCCCTTGTTTCTCCGTTTATGGTCACTTTAATCATTGTCTGTTCCATAACGATCCCCTCCACAGGCTTATATATTTATACAGCTGCCCGATTTTTCGGACAGCCATGTGTTTCACAATTCATTTTTCCGAAACAGATAATCGTATTCCATCCCACTACATATTCATGAATACAAGCACTTTTTGCAATCCGCTTTTACAAAACAGTATATGGATTTTTCACACTGGCGCAGGTTGTCTTAAGCGCAGAGAATGCCGCATTCAGTTCCTTCTCCATAGCTTCCGCAAAAATATACTCCGTACCGTAATGTCCGGCATCTACGATTGCCAGACCATCTGCCATAGTATCGATGGCAGTATGATAATCAATATCTCCGGTCACATATACATCCGCACCGGCGGCCATTACATCACCGATCATACTCTTTCCGCTTCCTGTACAGATCGCCACCGTCTCGATCTTCCGATCCAGATCACCGTAAACCCGCACATCCGGAAGATGATTGCATTCTTTTACATATTTTCCAAACTCATCAAGAGTCATAACATGGGGAAGCTTTCCCACTCTTCCGAACCCCTCCGGCTGCTCCCCGGATCCATCGGTAACTGTAAGCACCCTTGTATCCTGAAGCTTCAGATGCTCTGCGCTTAAATCTGCCATTCCGATCACATCATAATTGGTATGCATGGCAAAATACGGGATATCCTCCTTTATCAGACGGAGGATCTTTCTTCCGGTAAAGGTATGATTGTTGATCTTTTTGATTCCAGAAAAGATCATTGGGTGATGGGTAAGGATCATATCCGCACCAGCAGCCACCGCCTCATCCAACACCGGTTCCGTAAGATCCAGTGCAAGAAATACATGGGAAATCTCTTTCTGGTCATCTCCCACCAGCAGTCCCACATTATCCCAGTCCTCCGCAAATTTTTGCGGATGGTGCTCATTCAGCCATTCGATCAGTTCATATGCTTTCATATCGTTTCAGAGCTGTATGGATCAGCTCCATTTCCTCCTTTACTTCTGCCAGACGAGTTTTTGCGGAAACAGACTCTGCCCCGGAAAGACCGGCAAGTATTTTCTTACGGATCATTTCCTCCCGTAGAAGATACTCTTTAAGGACCGGGTGACATTTTTTCAGAAGGAGAGGTCCAAACCAGGCCTCTTCCTCTGTGTAAACAGTCTTTTCTCCCGCATTGTTACGTACCGCTTTCATCATAGGATAAAATTTTCCGTCTTCTTTTATCATTTCTTCCCTTACGATCTCCCAGCCGATCTCAGAAAGAAAATGCCGGAAATGAGGAAGGTCCGACTGAGGCTGCAGGATCAGTTCCTGAAACCCCTCCCGGACCTTCGCTCCATCCTTTAATATCCTTTCCATCAGAGGACCACCCATTCCCGCGATCACCAGGGTATCACCTTCTCCCGGCTCAAGCTTCGCAAGCCCGTCGCTCAAACGGGTCTCTATGTAATCTTCAAGGCCATAACGGGTAATATTCTCCCTGGCTCTTGAAAGCGGTCCCGGACGTACATCCATGGCAATGGCTGACGGAACTGTTTTTTCACTGACAAGCCAGATCGACAGATAGCCATGGTCACATCCTACGTCTGCCAGCCGTTTTCCTTTTGTTACCATACCGGCAATGGCACGAAGACGCATGGAAAGCTGTACGGATATATTTTTATCAGTCAAGATAATCCTTCAGCTTGCGGCTGCGGCTGGGATGACGCAGCTTGCGCAGAGCTTTTGCCTCGATCTGACGGATACGCTCTCTTGTGACATTGAACTCTTTACCAACTTCCTCCAGAGTTCTGGCACGTCCGTCGTCCAGTCCGAAACGGAGGCGGAGAACCTTCTGTTCACGGTCAGTAAGCGTACTTAAGACTTCTACCAGCTGCTCCTTCAGAAGTGTAAATGCAGCTGCATCTGCAGGTACCGGAACATTATCATCCTGGATGAAATCGCCAAGATGACTGTCTTCCTCCTCACCGATAGGAGTTTCCAGAGATACCGGCTCCTGAGAGATCTTAAGGATCTCACGTACACGGTCTACCGGCATGTCCATCTCCTCAGCAATTTCCTCCGGCGTAGGTTCACGTCCAAGCTCCTGGAGCAGCTGACGGGAAACACGGATCAGCTTGTTGATAGTCTCAACCATATGCACAGGGATACGGATGGTACGTGCCTGATCTGCAATGGCTCTTGTGATAGCCTGACGGATCCACCAGGTTGCATAGGTACTGAACTTGTAGCCTTTTCTGTAATCAAATTTTTCAACAGCTTTGATAAGGCCAAGATTTCCCTCCTGGATCAGGTCGAGGAACAGCATCCCACGTCCAACATAACGCTTTGCAATGCTGACAACAAGACGGAGATTGGCCTCTGCCAGACGTTTCTTGGCAGCTTCATCCCCCTTTTCCATTCTCTTGGCAAGCTCGATCTCCTCATCTGCACTTAACAGACTGACTTTACCGATCTCTTTCAGGTACATACGGACCGGATCCTCGATGCTGACACCTTCCGGTACAGAGAGGTCGATCTTATCAAGCTCTACCTCTTCTTCATCTTCCATCCCATCCATATCCATATCGTTATCAAGGAGGAGTTCGTCACCGCTATTTTCTGTGATACGGAGAACGTCCACACCGCTGGCCTCCAGGAAGTCAAAAACCTTCTCCATCTGATCCACTTCCAGTGGAGAGTCCTTGAAAAAGTCGCTGATCTCCTGATATTCCAGCACATTCTTTTTCTTTTTTGCAAGTTCAAGAAGCTCTACAAGTTTCTCGCTGAATTTTGCCATATTCATTTCCATAGGTGCTCTATACCTCCATATAGTGTTTATATTTTATCCTTAATTGAAAGAAATATGCAGCTGCTGCCTCTTTCTTCCAAGGTCTTCCAGTTCTTTTTTTGCTTTTATCAGTTCCTGAAGCCCGGCCATGTCTGACGGGTCCCAGGTACGGTTTTTTTCTTTGAGGCTTTCTTCCTTGATCCGCAGCAGCGCATCGGAAAAAGCCCTCTGCTGTTCTCCTTCGTTTTCCAGATGGATGGTGGCGTTAAAAAGAGATGCCACCTCCCGCTGCTCCTCACTGTCTGTAAAGGCGTTGAGAAGCTTTCCCGGATTGGTCTCTCCCTCCTTATGCTGTTCAAACAGCATCTGGGCTACCTCTTTATACAGCGGTACCACAAAATCGGAAGGGGAAATGTATTTTTCCACCTGTTCAAAAATACCCGGATAATTTACAAGCCAGGTCAGCATCAGCTTCTGTGCTTTGTCTGCGGCGGATTCCTTTTTCTTTGTTTCCGGAGTCCCGGACTTTGGCTGGATCCGTTTCTCTGCAGGCGTTCCCTTCAGAGCCAGCGTGTTGACCCTTTTCCGGATATCCTCCGTGCCCACTCCATAGCGGCCGTATTCCTTTACAATGGCTTCTATATAAAGATTCCTCTCCAGTTCATCGGAAAGCTCCAGAAGCATCCCGGCACACCGCTCAAAAAACTGATTCTGTCCCTGGGGTGCATCCATGGCAAATTCCTGTTCCGCAATATGTACACGAAACATAAAGCTGTCCATGGCCCGGTTCAGACGTTCCTCAAAGGCCTCCGCTCCTTCATTCTTGATGAACTCGTCCGGATCCTTCCAGGGCTTCAGGCTTACTACCCTGGACGTGACTCCCGCCTCCCGCAGGATCGGAATCGCACGAAGTGCCGCCCGGATCCCTGCACCGTCACTGTCATAAAGAAGCAGGACTTCCTTGGTGTAACGTTTCACAAGACTTGCATGTCCAGAGGTCAGTGCAGTTCCAAGCGACGCCACTGCATTGGTAAAGCCAGCCTGATGCATGGCGATCACATCCATATATCCCTCACAGAGGATCAGATAATTCTTCCTGGTGGTCCTGGCCACATTCAGCCCGTAAAGATTCCGGCTCTTATCAAAGATCTTCGTCTCCGGTGAATTCAGGTACTTGGGCTTGCCATCTCCCATGACACGACCTCCGAAACCAATGACCCGGTTGTTTACATCCATGATCGGGAAGATCACACGATTCCAGAACTTATCATACATGCCTCGCCGCTCATCTACATTGAACAGGCCGGATTCCCGGAGGAGTTCATCACTGTAGCCCTTCCCCTTAAGATATTTGTACAGATCATCACTGTACTTGTCCGAATATCCAAGACCGAATTTACGGATGGTTTCCTCGGAAAGACCTCTTCCTGTCAGATATCTGTAAGCCGCCTTTCCGCCTTCTCTCCGGAGCTGATAATAAAAGTACTGCGCTGCCAGCTTGTTGATCTCCAGAAGATTTGCTCTCTGTTCTGCTTTTTCTCTGGCTTCTCTGGAATACTCGATCTTCGGAAGCTCTACCCCTGCCCGGTCAGCCAGATGTGACAGTGCCTCACCAAACGAGTAATTCTCATATTCCATGATAAAATTGTATACGTTTCCTCCTGCTCCGCAGCCAAAGCAGTAATACATCTGCTTGGATGGTGTTACGGAAAAGGAAGGGGTTTTCTCATTATGGAAGGGACACAGCCCAAAATAGGAACTCCCCCTCCGTGTCAGTTTCACATACTGGGATATCACGTCTACAATGTCATTTTTCATTCGGACTTCTTCTATGATGTCATCTGAATAACGCATGCTTATCCCTCTTTTCCATTTAATAGACCTCCCAGGCTCTCGGTATATAGATCTCCCTGAATTTCTCCATGGAATACTGATCCGTCATTCCCGAAATATAATCACATACTGCCTGTTCCTTAGGTACTCCCCGGTATTCCACCAGTTCCCTGTATTCCCGGGACATTGCCTCCGGATGGTCAGTATAATATCCGTACAGTTCACTCAGCATCTGGATCACTTTATCCTCTTCCTTCCTGGCAACCGGATTCTCATAGACATTCCGGAACATCAGCGCCCGAAGCTCCATCATCGCCTCAAAAACATCCGGCGACATGGAGATGCTGTCTTTCCCCATACTGTTCTCTATAATATTATGTACGAAAGTATTCAGCCGTTCTCTCGTGGTATAGCCCAGAAAAGTTCTCATTGTGACAGGAATATCATCTTCTGTGATGATCCCTGCCCGCTGGGCATCGTCCATATCATGGTGGATATAGGCGATCTTGTCAGAAAAACGTACCACCTGTCCTTCCAGTGTGAAAGGATTTCCGCTGGTGCGGTGATTCATGATCCCGTTGCGGACTTCCCAGGTAAGGTTCAGTCCGTTTCCGTTCTTCTCCAGTACTTCCACAACCCGGACGCTCTGCTTATAGTGTGCAAAGCCACCCGGATGTACCTGATCCAGTGCTCTCTCTCCTGCATGTCCAAAAGGCGTATGCCCCAGATCATGTCCCAGAGCGATCGCTTCCACCAGATCTTCATTTAAGCGAAGTGCCTTGGCAATAGTCCGGGCGATCTGTGATACCTCCAGTGTATGTGTCAGCCTGGTACGGTAATGATCTCCCTGTGGTGCCAGAAACACCTGTGTCTTATCCTTCATACGGCGAAAAGCCTTACAATGAAGGATCCTGTCTCTGTCTCTCTGATACGTTGTCCGCACATCGCATTCCTCTTCCGGGTGCTCCCGGCCTCTGGTATCTGCGCTGTGAGAAGCATAAGGGCTCAAAAGCTCCCGTTCTCTCTGTTCCATGCTCTCTCTGATGTTCATAAGCATTTCCTCCACAGTCTGACAAACAGCGGCGACAAAATACCCTCTGTTAATTATATTCTACACAAAACCACAAATTCCTCTTTTCTGAAAAAATAATTCAAAAAATATTGGAGTTACGGTCTGATCAGCCCTTAAGATGTCCAAAATTATCCTATTGTATATGAAACGAATACAAATATATCACGCAGATCTTCCCATTTCAGCTTCTCACCAGTGCAGGCATGCAATAATTTACTTTCATATAGCCAAAAACAGAGCTGCAATTCACAGCTCTGTTTTAAAGTCATGCGGAAGATGGGACTTGAACCCACACAAGCGCAATGCTTACAAGATCCTTAGTCTTGCTCGTCTGCCAGTTCCGACACTTCCGCATATCGCATTTCATTGGAAATTTCCAATGCGGAAGATGGGACTTGAACCCACACGAGCGCAATGCTCACAAGATCCTTAGTCTTGCTCGTCTGCCAGTTCCGACACTTCCGCATGACCGCATTTCCTTGGGATTTTTTATTTTCTCCCTCGCGACAAGTGATAGTATAGCAAAGTGGATCTTGTATGTCAACACCTTTTTTCAAAAGTTTTCTATTTTTTCGGTTTTTCTGTTATTTTGTCACGATTATCTTTGGTCCGGCACCCTTTGCACGGAGGAGTTTTTTGTATGCACTTACCCTGGAAGCCGGTACTTTAAATCTGCAATTGGAGCGAATTCCTTTAAATGCATTGGCTCCGGTCTTCGCTGTCGTAAGCTTTGTGCCGAAGATCGTTACATTGGAGAGTTTACTGCAGCCGTAGAAGGCTTTCGCACCTACTGTCATTATATTCGCTCCGATTTTCACTGTTGTCAGCTTCTTCGCTCCGGACATTGCAGAGGTGCCAATGGCTGTTACACGAAAGCTCTTTCCACCAATCTTTACTGTCGTCGGGATCGTAAGGGCCTTTCTTGCTGCCTTGTCCGTAGCTCCGGTAAAGACTACGGTTCCCTTGCCGGATGTGTCTGCACTGGATATCTTATATTTCAGCCTGCTGACTGTATAGACCGCGTTTTTCTGAACCGTGATCCGGAATTTTTTTGTAACAGAACCGTTATATTTTCCTTTTCCTTTGATAGTAACGGATGCAGTTCCGATATTTTTATTATTCTTCCAGGTAAGGGTGTAATCCCTTCCGTTTACAAGCTTCTTACCGCCATAGGTTATGGTGAGTGCCTGGGTCAGTGGCTTTCCGGTAAAGGCCCTGGTCTTAAGTGCGGATATCTTTGTTTTGCTGATATTGGTAACCGCTGCAGTCTGTCCACCAATGGAAACAAATTTCACATCTTTAAAAAATACATGATATAAATTTTCACTTTGATGCATTCTCTTTACATATCGTTCCGCTGCCGAGCCTGTATAACCTTCTACTGTAAAACCACCGGGAATAACTTCCTCTGCACCATTTCCCATGTTATAACGTATTCCTAATGCCAGTTCGCCAATATCTGTAACTGATTTCGGAATACGGATCTTTTTCAGCTTAAGGCAATCATGAAACGCCCAATCTTCGATCTTAGTCAGTCCCTCATGTAAGGTCACACTGGTCAGCCCGGTATTGCAAAATGTGGCAGACTCGATCTGCTTCAGACCGGCAGGTATGTCAATCTTATCCAAGGATGTACAATCTCTGAATGCATCTCCTCCTAATTTATTTAACTGAGACGGAAGCTGGATCTGTGCCAGATTTTCGCAGTTAAAAAATGCACCCTCACCCAGCTCTTTTAATTGAGGCGGAAGCTGTACCTGCTTCAGATTTTTGCAGTTACAAAATGCCCCTCCTCCTATCAGCGTCAGTTTTTCCGGAAGCTGGATATTTCTGAGTCCGGTCTCGAAAAATGCATTCCTTTCTATTTCTGTTACGGAATCCGGTAACGCAATAGAACTCAGCGCACTGCAGCCCCAAAATGCTCCGTCACTGATTTTTTCCAATACTGTATTCTCAAATATCACACTCTCCAGACTGCTGCAATCTCGAAAGGCATCCTCTCCAATAGACCTCACTCCATTTTTTAATGTAACCTTTTTCAGCTCGGTACATTTTCCAAACATATCTCTCGGCACATCCACTGCACCGGATATCACCACACTCTCTATATTTGGCACATCGTAAAAGCATTGCTCCGGCATATTCATGCCTGCATTTCCATGGATTTCCAGTTCCTTAATATATTTTTTCAGATTCCACATGCCCCATCTATCAAAGCCTGTGATCCCATTCCCGATTACAAGCTTATTTACTCTAGAAAAATCGATGCCTGCCTTCTCCAAAGCACTTTCAGATATCTCATTTTTTGTCAACTCCATGTTATTTCCCGTAATGGTCAGTGTTCCATTCCCGTCCAGTACCCACGTAAATTTTCCATCAGAGTATTCTGCAGATGCCTGCACTGCATCCTTCGTTCCATCATCAAAAGCTGCGTTTTCTTCTTCCTGTTCGCATTCCTCCAACGCTTCGGCTGCATCCATTGCCGCTTCCGGAGTCTCCGGATCTTCCTCTTCTGCAGTACCCTCTGGTGCTTCTTCACCAGACTCCATTGCGCCTGTTTCCGCATTCTCCTGTACGTTGTTCCCGGTATCTGGCTTGTCTGTATCTGTGGTTTCCTGTTCCTCTGTAGCAGCTGATCCATCTGTGATCTCTGTTTCCGTCTCTGCAGTATCTTCCGGATCTGAGGATGCAGTATCTCCACTTTCTTCTGCCAAAAATGTTGCTTCCGCACCCTCTGTTTCCATTTCTGCCGCCACTGTCAGCTCCACCGGAGTCAGCGCCAGGCTTGCCGCTATAAGTACGGCCATGAGCTTTTTTCCTGCACTTTTTCTTCTCATATGACTATGCTCCTTCCATTTTCTTCTATCATAACATATAAACACGATATATTCTATCCGGATTCCTTTTTTACAGATATTTTTAGGCAGCAAAAAAACCTGCATCCGTTTCCAGATGCAGGTTTCCTAAATAAAAAATGCGGAAGATGGGACTTGAACCCACACGAGCGCAATGCTCACAAGATCCTTAGTCTTGCTCGTCTGCCAGTTCCGACACTTCCGCATATCGCATTTCTTCGGGATTCTTTATCTTCTCCCTCGCGACAAGTGATAGTATAGCAAAGTGCTTTTTGTATGTCAACAGTTTTTTTCTAAAAAAATCCAAAAATATTTTTTGTTTATACAATTAATACATTTCGTTTAATAACAATCTGAGACAGAGAATCTTTCATCCCAGAATTTATACTCCGACACAGGTTACGCCTCAGTCGTAAAAAGAGCAGCCTCTTCAAAAAGGCCGCCCTTCTGTCCCACTTCTGTTTTCTTCTATATGGATCAGTCAAAAATGATCAGTGCCATGAACACAAGATCTGTGTCGCCTGTATTGGTAAGACCGTGTCCTTTTCCATCTGGTGTGATGGTGATGTCGCCAGCCTTTACTGGGCGTTTCACGCCGTTATCGTCGTACTCGCCTTCACCGCTTAAGATATAGTAGGTTTCTGTCTCGCCATGATGCTCATGGTATCCCAGAGAACATCCTTTTTCGATGGTAACCTGTGCGTAAAGTCCGCATTTTCCCTTCAGCTCGTCTCCCTCAAGAATGTCTTTGATGATCACATGGCCTTTACCGCCGCACATATTTTCTACTCTTCTGATACCCATGATAAAATCCCCTTTCGTGATTGCGTAAATTTGTGAAATTTTATGAACACAGGCTTTCTGCGGCCTGTGCCTTACTTCCTGTACAATTATAAATGATATGATAAATTTTCGCAATCCTTATTGTTATTTTCGCAAATTAACTTACAGGCAAATTTTTCCCACTGTTTATTGCTTTTCGCAACCCTGTCTGGAGCTTCTATTCGCAATTGAAGCAGGATACTTCTTTGATTCGGTTAAAAACGAATCAGCTCTTTTCCAAAGACCTGCTCCGCAATTTATACTCATATTACAGATTTTTAATTCTCTCAATTGCCTCAAGAGTATTCTCATAGCTTCCGAATGCTGTCAGACGGAAGTATCCCTCACCATGTGCACCAAAGCCTGAACCTGGTGTTCCTACGATGTGTGCTTTCTCAAGGAGATAATCAAAGAACTCCCAGGAGGTCATCTGATCCGGTGTTTTCAGCCAGATATATGGAGCATTTTTTCCACCAGACACGGAAAATCCTGCTGCGGAAAGTCCCTCCAGGATCGTCTTTGCATTACGCATGTAATAAGCGATCTGCTCCTTCAGCTGTGCTTTTCCCTCCGGAGAGTAAACAGCCTCGCCTGCTCTCTGTACAATGTACGGAGCACCGTTAAACTTGGTTCCGTGGCGTCTTGCCCAGAGACTGTGAAGCTCTACGCCATCACGCACCAGTTCCTTCGGAACAACAGTAAATCCAAGACGAACGCCTGTAAAGCCAGCATTTTTGGAAAAGCTTCGAAGCTCGATGGCACAGGTTCTCGCACCCTCGCACTCATAAATGCTGTGCGGGACATCCTCCTCGGAAATATATGCCTCATATGCTGCATCATAGATGATCACGCAGCCGTTTTTGTTGGCGTAGTCGACCCACTCCTGAAGAGCTGCCTTTGTGATAGCACCGCCGGTAGGATTGTTCGGGAAGCAGAGATAGATCAGATCCGGTACTTCATCTGCCGGTATCTCCGGAAGGAAACCATTCTCCTCTTTGCAGGGCATGTAGATCACACCGTCAAAGTTCTCACGCTCTTTGTTATAAAGACCAGTACGTCCGGCCATAACGTTGGTATCTACATATACAGGATAAACTGGGTCGCAAACTGCAACCTTGTTATCCAGTCCGAAGATCTCCTGGATGTTTCCGGAATCACTTTTTGCTCCATCGGAAACAAAGATCTCGTCTGCGCTGATGTCGCAGCCTCTGGACTGATAATCATTTTTTGCAATGGCACTTCTTAAGAATTCATATCCGAGATCCGGAGCATATCCGTGGAAGGTTTCTGCGTGTGCCATCTCGTCTACGGATTTATGAAGGGCATCGATGATCGCCGGTGCAAGCGGCTGTGTCACATCACCGATTCCAAGACTGATCACAGAATCCTTAAATTCCGGATTGGCCTCCTTATATGCGCTTACCTTCTTTGCGATATTGGAAAACAGATAGCTTCCCGGAAGTTTTAAATAATTCTGATTTACTGTAACCATAGTATTTTATCTCCTTCTCTCAATTTCCTCTGCCAGTGCTTTTCTGACGCTGTCAGGATTTGCCTTGCCTTTCAGTTCTCTCATCAGCTGTCCTACAAAAAATCCCATAACCTTATCCTTGCCGCCCAGAAGCTCTGCCAGCGGTCCAGGGTTTGCATCTACGATCTTTTTCACAGTTTCGGTGAGAAGTCCTGTATCTTCTACGATCTTAAGACCATTCTCTTCTATATATACAACCGGATCAATATCCTCGTCAAACACTTTTTCAAATACTTTCTTGGCATTCTGTGCGCTGACCTCTTTTTTCTCCACCATGGAAAGAAGGTCTGCCAGATGCTTCGGGGTAAAGCTTACCCTTTCCGGATCAAGGCCCTTGTCCTTTGTCAGGCGGAGAACCTCCACCATAAACCAGTTTGCCACCTTTTTCGGGTTTCCGAGAAGAACTGCTGTCTCCTCAAAAAGTCCTGCCAGATGTCTGGATTCGGTCAGGATCCCTGCATCATAAGCCGGAAGCTCATACTCCTTCTGATAACGCTCCATCTTGGCTTCACGAAGCTCCGGAATGGAAGTACGCAGCTCTTCGATCCATGCATCGGAAATGTGGATCGGCGGAAGATCCGGGTCCGGGAAGTAACGGTAATCCTTTGCATCCTCCTTGGAACGCATAGCATGGGAAGACTCTTTGTTATCGTCCCATCTTCTTGTCTCCTGTACAACGGCTCTTCCTTCTTCCAGAAGCTCGATCTGACGTTCTCTCTCTCCTTCGATTGCTCTCGCAATGGCCTTAAAGGAGTTCAGGTTCTTCATCTCTGTTCTTGTTCCGAAGGTCTCACTTCCCACCTCACGGACGGAAAGGTTGACATCGGCACGCATGGAGCCCTCCTGGAGCTTACAGTCAGAAACTCCAAGATACTGCATGGTGCAGCGGAGCTTTTCCAGATATGCGATAACCTCCTCGGAGCTTCTCATATCCGGCTCGGATACGATCTCGATCAGCGGTACCCCACTTCGGTTGTAGTCAACCAGGGAGCAGTCTTCCCACTCATCATGGATCAGCTTACCGGCATCCTCCTCCATATGCATCTCATGGATACGTACAGTCTTTTTGCCTGCGGAAGTCTCGATCTCAACAGCTCCGTCATAGCAGATTGGCAGATACAGCTGAGAGATCTGATAGTTCTGGGGGTTATCCGGGTAAAAATAGTTCTTACGGTCAAACTTACAGTACTGATGGATATGACAGTTTGCCGCAAGACCTGCCTTGATGGCAAACTCTACCACTTTTTTGTTGAGGACCGGAAGAGAGCCCGGCATACCGGTGCAGACCGGGCAGGTATGTGTATTTGGTGCGCCTCCGAATTCTGTGGAGCATCCGCAGAAGATCTTTGTTTTTGTGGCAAGCTCCACATGCACCTCAAGTCCTATGACTGTCTCATACTGTTTCATGCCTTTTCTCCTCCTTCCATTGCTGTTCCGAAATCACCGCGTTTTTTCTCATAGGCGTGTGCTGCGCGGAACAGGTTGTTTTCTTTGAAGCAGTCACCGATCATCTGGATCCCGATTGGAAGTCCTGCTGCGTCTTTTCCGCATGGAACTGTGATTCCGGGAAGTCCGCACAGGTTTACTGCTACCGTATAAATATCGCCAAGATACATGGCAAGAGGATCTTTCAGGCTCTCTCCCAGCTTCGGCGCCGTAAAGGGTGATGCCGGGGCAAGAAGAACGTCATATTTGGAAAAGGCCTGATCAAATTCCTTTTTGATAAGGGCTTTTGTGCGAAGTGCTTTCAGATAGTAAGCATCGTAGTAACCGGAGCTTAACACAAAGGAGCCAAGCATGATACGGCGCTTTACTTCCTCGCCGAAACCTTCAGTCCTTGTCTTTTTGTACATGTCATGAAGTCCCTCGTACTCTTTTGCACGGAAACCGTACTTCACGCCGTCAAAACGCTCCAGGTTGGAGCTGGCCTCTGCGCTGGCAATGATGTAGTAAGCAGGGATCATATATTCTGTTGTCTTCATGGAGAAAAATTCTACCACTGCGCCCATCTCGGTAAGGCTCTTCAGCGTATTCATAAAGGCCTCTTTTACCTCCGGGTTCAGTCCCTCTGAGAGATATTCCTTCGGCACGCCGAATTTCATTCCCACAATCTTATCCGTCATAGAAGCGGAGAAATCAAGATCCTCTCTCTTCATGGAGGTGCTGTCCTTGGCATCGTGTCCGGCAATGATCTCAAGAAGTGCCGCACAGTCTGCAACATCTTTTCCAACCGGTCCGATCTGGTCCAGAGAGGATGCGTAGGCAACCAGTCCGTAACGGGATACTGTACCATAGGTCGGTTTGATTCCGGTAACACCGCAGTAGGAACTTGGCTGACGGATGGAACCGCCAGTATCGGAGCCAAGTGCCAGGTAAGTTTCCCCTGCTGCCACTGCCGCACAGGAACCGCCAGAGGAGCCGCCCGGAACATGCTCCAGATCCCACGGGTTTCTGGTGACACCGTAAGCGGATGTCTCTGTGGTACTTCCCATGGCGAACTCATCCATGTTTGTCTTTCCGATGATCACAAGACCTGCCTGTTCCAGACGGTCAATAACCTCGGCATTGTACTGCGGCACAAAATTCTCAAGGATCTTCGATGCACAGGTAGTTGTTTTTCCCTTAATGCAGATATTATCCTTAATTGCAATAGGTACACCGGCAAGAGGTCCTGTATAGGTTCCATCCTCAATGCCCTTCTGTACCTCTTTTGCTCTTGCATAGGCTTCTTTTTTGTAAGTATCAAGATAAGCGTGGACCTTGTCCTCTTTTGCTTCGATCTGATCAAATACGTATTTCACACCGTCCAGGACGCTTATCTGATGCTGCTTGATCTTTTCCGCAAGCTGTAATGCGGTTAATTTTCCCAAATCCATGTCCTGTCTCCTGTCTTATCCAATTGTTTTCGGAACCTGATACTGGTTTTCTTTCTGTTTCGGTGCATTGGCAAGCATCGCCTCATGATTGTCTCCGTTTGTCACAATATCTTCACGAAATACATTTTCGTCCTCAAAAATATGGGACATGGGCTCTACGGAAGAGGTGTCAAGCTCATCCAGCTTGTCTACATAGTCCAGCATCTTCTGCATGTCCTCTTTTGCTTTTTCCTTTTCATCCTCTGTCAGAGAAAGCTTTGCAAGGATGCAGACATTTTCCATTGTTTCATCATCGATTATCTTTGCCATCTTTTTTCTCCTTATTACGGCTCAAGTCTGTTCATATCACGTGGGAACAGACAGGTCTCACGAACGTTTTCTTCTCCGAGGATCTGCATGGTAAGACGTTCCAGTCCGATTCCAAGTCCTCCGTGAGGCGGCATTCCATGCTTGAAGGTATCCAGGTACTGCTCCATACCCTCTTCATCCATACCACGGGCTGCGATCTTATCCTTCAGCATCTGATAATCATGGATACGCTGTCCGCCTGTAGTTACCTCAAGTCCCTTGAACAGAAGGTCAAAGCTTAATGTAAATTTCTCATCTGACGGATCATCCATTGCGTAGAACGGACGCTTCTTAGACGGATAATGTGTGACAAAAACAAAATCAGCATCATATTCTTCTTTGAAATATCTTCCGATCAGCGCTTCTTCCTCCGGCTCCAGATCATATGGGTTGCGGATCTTACGATTATATTTTTCAGCTACCAGCTCTTTGGCCTTGTCAAAACGTACTGCCGGGATCTTGTCCACCTTCGGAAGCTCCACCTTCAGAATGGAAAGCTCATGAGCGTAGTCTTTCTTAAGAAGCTCTACCGCATACTGGAGAAATCCGGTTTCCATCTCCATGATATCCTCAAATCCGTTGATATAGCCCATCTCAAAATCAAGGCTTGTATATTCGTTCAGATGACGTTTTGTGTTATGCTTCTCTGCACGGAATACAGGGCCGGTCTCAAATACACGGTCAAAAACACCTACCATCATCTGTTTATAAAACTGCGGGCTCTGTGCCAGAACTGCCGGTTTATGGAAATAACTCAGCTTGAACAGATTTGCACCACCCTCTGCACCTCTGGCTCCGATCTTCGGTGTGTGGATCTCGGTGAACCCCTTCTCATAGAGGTAATCACGAAATGCCCGCACCAGAGCCTCCTGGATCTTGAATTTTGCACGCTCCTGCACATTACGCAGGGCGATAGGACGATAATTCAGCTTTGCCTCCAGGGAAGTGTTCAGCTTCCATTTGTCGATGGCCAGCGGAAGAGGCTCTGCAGGTGAGGAAAGGATCTCCACATGGCTGATGCGGAGTTCTCTTCCGTGAGGCGCTCTTTCTTCCTCATGAAGAGTTCCTGTGAGGCGCACACACATTGCCTCCTTCAGATCATGAATGGAAACATTTGTCTTGTCGTTTTCATATACGGTCTGAAAAAGCCCTTCTTTTTTTCGAAGTATCACAAATGCCACGTCACCCATATTACGGATGCTGTGTATTGCACCTTCCACTGTTGCTTCCTGGTCTTTCATGCTCTCAGAAAGAAGCACATCCCAGGCACATTCTCTAGTCTTACAGATTCCATCCATAAATTCCATTCCCTCATCCTCCAATTCAAAGTAGTTTCACCGAATCAGGAAATCCCCTGCGGAATTTTTCCCGATCCGGTGTGATATCAGGCATTCAGAACAGATCATTCCTGTCCGCTCTGCTGTTTTTTGTTGTTTTTTACACAGAATCATATAAAAGCATCAGAACCATCTGGGCCGTCTCCACCATATTGGTCCCGGAATCCATACTGCATTTCTGGATATAGCGGTATGCGTCATCCTCGCTCAGGTGATTTCTTTCCATTAAAAGCATCTTTGCATTTGAAATATAATTCTGTTCTTTCCATGAACGCTGCTTCGGCTTTTTCTTATCTTTTTTCCAGCGCCTTTCGATCTGGGAAAGCATCATGCTTACCGTATTTACCAGATCTCCGACTTTCAGAGGCATTCCCACGCATAAAATGGATGTTGGCGCCTCACTGATCACTCCCCGGGAGGCCATAAGCAGCATTTCAAAATAATCCGGCATATAGTCCAGAAGATCACGGTAGTACATATCCTGAAGATGATAACCGCAAAGCAGAACGCCGCCATCAAGCTCCGAGATACTGGCAAGGGCATTGGCACCTGAATTGCATACTGCCGCCACCGTGAATCCATATCGGTTAAGGACTGTGCGGATCTTTTTGGCATCTTCTATTTTCGGTAATGCAATCACGATACTCGTGTTCATAAGCCGCCACTCTCTTTCGTCCCATTATGCCTCGTTCATCAGATCCGATACAGATACTCCTCGATCTCCCAGTCGGAAATCTCCTGGGAATAACGCAACCACTCTTTTCTCTTTGCCTGCGCATACTGTTTGCAGAAAGCTTCTCCAAGGATTTCCTTCATCCAGCTGCTGTCCTCAAACAGTGTGATCGCTTCCCGCAGGTTCTCCGGTAAATTCTCGATACCCTGTTCCTTCTGATCCGACTCGGAAAGAGAACGGTTAGAAGCTTTTGTAGGATAGATCTTCTTCTGGATTCCATCCAGGCCCGCTGCCAGGCATACCGCAAAAACAAGGTATGGGTTGGATGCAGCATCCGGGCTTCGAAGCTCGATCCTGGTATCAGCACCATTGACTCTCGAAATCCTTACCAGTGAATTCTGGTTATTTCTCGTCCAGGTCAGCTCTGTAGGCGCATCAAATCCAGGTACAAGACGCTTATAAGAATTTACAAGCGGATTGGTAATCAGAGTCATCTCACGGCTGTGAGCCAGAAGACCTCCGATAAAATAGTATGCCTCTTCACTTAATCTGGACGGATCCTCCGGATCCACGAAAATATTTTTTCCATTTTTAAACAGTGAAAAATGGATATGCATGGCTGAACCGTTTACTTCCCGTCTTGGCTTCGGCATAAATGTCGCATGAAGTCCATGACGTTTGGCTACAGTTCTTACTGCCATCTTAAAGGTTATAACTTCGTCTGCCATCTCACGTGCTTCCCCGTAATGAAGGGCGATCTCATGCTGTGCAGGTGCTGTCTCATGATGAGAGGATTCCACCTCAAATCCCATATCCTCAAGAGTCAGTACCATGTCACGTCTTGCATTTTCGCCTAAGTCCACCGGACTTACATCCAGATATCCGGCCTTTTCGTGAGAAACCGTTGTAGGCATTCCGTTATCATCAATATGAAACAGGAAAAACTCGCATTCCGGGTCAACATAACAGGTATACCCTGCCTCCTCTGCTGCCTGCGCTGTTTTTTTCAGAATATATCTGGAGCTCATCTCATGCTCTGATCCGTCTGCACGGCGCATATCACAGATCAGTCTTGCAACCTTTCCCTGCTGAGGACGCCATGGAAGAATTGAAAAAGTATTATAATCCGGATACAGGATCAGATCCGGCTCCTTTTCTCCCACAATGCCCGCAATATGAGAGCCATATACAACGCACTGGTTATCCAGGGCTCTTGGAAGCTCTCTTGCTGTGATCGCAATATTTTTCAGAGTTCCAAACATATCTGTAAACTGGAGGCGGATGAACTCTACGTCTTCCTCCTCTGCCATTGCAAGAATCTCTTCTCTGGTATAATTCCCCATAGTATTCTCTCCTTTATTTCCTCATCACCCAAAATAATTACCCTCAAAATCAGAAAAAGGGTGCACTTCAGAGAGCTTCCGCTCTTGAAGAACACCCTTGTTCATGGACGTAATTATAGCAATCGGTCAATTCTTTGTCAACCATTTTTTAAAAGGGGCAAAAGTTCAAAAGCTTTATCGCGGAAACACGAACAGTTTTTTTGATCTTTTGCCCCTGGTATCTGTTATTTTACTGTAAATATGAATAGCTCATCAGTGATTCATCCACTGCTTTCGCAGCCTCACGTCCTTCATGGATCGCCCATACTACAAGGGACTGTCCACGATGCATATCACCTGCTGTGAACACACGATCTACGCTTGTTGCATACTGCTCCGGTTTTGTTTCCACATTGGTTCTTGGTGTAAGCGCTACACGGAAAGCATCTGTCACATATTTCTCGCTGCCAAGGAAGCCTGCCGCAATAAGAACCACATCTGCAGGGATCACTTCCTCACTGCCCTCAACCGGTACCATATTGAATCTTCCGGTCTTTTCATCCTTTACGCTTTTCAGTTTTACGATCTTGGCCTTGCAGACATTTCCTTTTTTGTCCTTGATAAACTCGGTAACGGTTGTCTGATAGATCCGAGGATCATGGCCGAATACTGCAATAGCCTCTTCCTGGCCGTAATCGGTTTTCAGGACCTTCGGCCACTCCGGCCATGGATTGGAAGGAGTTCTTGCTGCAGGAGGCTGCGGCATCATCTCAAGCTGTGTTACAGATTTCGCTCCCAGACGGATGGATGTTCCCACACAGTCATTACCGGTATCACCACCGCCGATGACCAGAACATTTTTGCCCTTTGCAAGCTCATATGGGAATTTTGCAAAATCTGTATCCAGAAGACTTTTTGTTACCTGCTTCAGGAAATCCACTGCAAAGTAAATTCCCTTGGCATCTCTTCCCGGAACCTTGATATCTCTCGGATGAGAAGCTCCACAGCAGAGAAGGACACGGTCATAATCCTTCAGAAGCTGTTCTGCAGTGATGTCAACACCAACATTGATATTGGTAACAAATTTCACGCCTTCCTCTTCCATCAGCTTCAGTCTGCGGTCAATGACCTTTTTCTCCAGCTTCATGTTCGGAATGCCGTAGCGGAGAAGTCCTCCGATACGGTCGTTTCTCTCAAATACGGTTACGCTGTGGCCACGGCGGTTCAGCTGCTGTGCTGCTGCCAGTCCGGAAGGACCACTTCCGATGACTGCGATCGTCTTTCCTGTGCGGACAGGCGGGATCTGCGGTTTTACCCATCCTTCTGCATAGGCTGTCTCAATGATCGCTTTCTCATTCTCCTTTGTGCTGACCGGATCTCCGTTCAGGTTACAGGTACATGCAGCTTCGCAAAGTGCTGGACACACTCTGGATGTAAACTCCGGAAAGCTGTGTGTCTTGTTTAAACGAAGAAATGCCTGCTTCCAGTTTCCTGTGTACACAAGATCATTTGTCTCAGGAACCAGGTTGTGCAGCGGGCAGCCGGAAGCCATTCCGCCGATCATCATACCTGACTGGCAGAAGGGGACGCCGCAAGCCATGCAGCGTGCTCCCTGAAGTTTCTGTTTTTCTTTATTTAATGGAATACGAAATTCGTTGAAATTCTGAATACGTTCCTTTGGCGGCAGAACCTTTGCCGTTTCTCTTTCATAATCTAAAAATCCAGTTGGCTTTCCCATTTCCTCATCCTCCTTAATGTTTCACGCCGATGCTCTCATAGAACGCTTCCATCTGTGCCTGCTGGCTGGTCAGACCTTTTTCTTCCAGCTTTGCACTTAATGTGATCATTCTCTTGTACTCATCCGGAATGAGTTTTTTGAAGTGAGGCAGATAGGAATCAAAATCAGCCAGCACCTTCTTACCGATCTCAGAGCCTGTTGCTTCCACATGAGCCTCGATAAGATCACGAAGCTCTTTTTTATCATATTTATTATCCACTTTTTCAATGGAGATCATTGCTTTATTGAGGTTCTTGTAAAGAACGTTATCCACATCAAGGACATAAGCGATACCGCCGCTCATACCTGCTGCAAAATTCTTTCCTGTTTTTCCAAGAACTACCACACGGCCACCTGTCATGTACTCGCAGCCATGCTCGCCAACACCCTCAACAACTGCAACCGCACCGGAGTTACGTACTGCAAAACGCTCACCGGCAACACCATTGATAAATGCAGTTCCGCTGGTCGCACCATAGAGTGCCACGTTTCCGACGATGATGTTCTCTTCAGCCTTGTATCCGGCCTTCTCCGGAACCTTAACGATCAGCCTTCCACCGGAAAGGCCTTTTCCGAAGTAGTCGTTGCTGTCACCGGTCAGTTTCAATGTCAGTCCCTTCGGAATAAAGGCACCGAAGCTCTGTCCGCCTGCACCTGTACAGTTTACAGTTACCGTATCCTCCGGAAGTCCATCCTTATGATTTCTTGTGATCTCAGATCCGAGGATGGTACCAAATGCACGGTCTGTATTGGTAACATTTACATCAACAGAAACTTTCTCACCCTTCTGGATCGCCGGTGCACATTTCTTGACCAGAACTTTTTCATCCAGAGTTTTCTCAAGATTGAAATTGTATACAGCCTTCGGATCAAAGGTTACTTTGCCCTTTCCTGCATATGGGTTATTCAGGATGGCACTTAAGTCAACCTTACCCTTATGCGGCTCCTGCACACTGTCAGAAACTGTAAGAAGGTCTGTACGACCTACCATCTCATCGATGGTGGCAACACCAAGGCGTGCCATGTACTCTCTCAGCTCCTGTGCAATAAAGCGCATGAAGTTCTCCACATACTCCGGTTTTCCGCGGAATCTCTTACGCAGCTCCGGGTTCTGTGTAGCCACACCTACCGGGCAGGTATCCAGATTGCAGACTCTCATCATCACGCAGCCCATCGTTACAAGTGGCGCTGTTGCAAAACCGAATTCCTCTGCACCGAGAAGTGCTGCAATGGCAACGTCACGGCCGCTCATCAGCTTACCGTCTGTCTCGATACGTACACGGTTACGAAGTCCGTTCATGATCAGCGTCTGGTGTGTTTCTGCAAGTCCAAGCTCCCATGGAAGTCCTGCATTATGGATAGAGCTTCTTGGCGCTGCTCCTGTACCTCCGTCATATCCGGAGATCAGAACAGTCTGTGCACCGGCCTTTGCAACACCAGCTGCAACCGTACCAACACCCGCCTCAGAAACCAGCTTTACGGAAATATCCGCATATTTATTGGCGTTTTTCAGGTCATAGATCAATTCTGCCAGATCCTCGATAGAATAGATATCATGATGTGGCGGCGGAGAGATCAGGCTGACTCCCGGTGTGGAATGACGGGTTTTTGCGATCCACGGATATACCTTCTTTGCAGGAAGATGTCCGCCCTCACCCGGCTTTGCACCCTGTGCCATCTTGATCTGGATTTCTCTTGCGGAAACCAGATAACGGCTGGTAACGCCGAAACGTCCGCTGGCTACCTGTTTGATCGCAGAGCAGCGGTCATTGTCTGTTCCTGCAGAATCCAGACGCTCATCACTTTCACCACCCTCACCGGTATTGGATTTTCCATGGAGATGGTTCATGGCAATAGCCAGTGTCTCATGTGCTTCCTGTGAAATAGAACCGTAGGACATGGCACCTGTCTTAAATCGTTTTACAATATCCTCAACACTCTCAACCTGGTCGATCGGAATAGGCTCCTTGGCAAACTTAAAGTCCAGAAGACCTCTTAAGTTTCCATGACCCTCGTCATCCACCAGCTTTGTATATTCCTTGAACATCTCATAGCTGCCCTGTTTTGTGGACTGCTGGAGAAGATGAATGGTACGCGGGTTATATTTGTGCTCCTCACCCTGGCTTCTCATCTTATGGGCACCTACGCTGTCCAGAGTAAGATCTGTGGCAAGTCCAAGGGGATCAAATGCCTCAGAATGAAGTTTTTCTACATTATCCTCGATATCTTCCAGTGTGATTCCGCCTACACGACTTACGGTTCCTGTAAAGTAACGATCGATCACATCCTGGGAAATTCCGATTGCCTCAAAGATCTGAGATCCCTGATAGGACTGGATAGTGGAAATACCCATCTTGGAAGCGATCTTTACGATACCGCTGATCACTGCATGATTGTAATCATCAACGGCTGCGTAATAGTCCTTATCCAGCATATGTGTATCGATCAGCTCATGGATCGTATCCAGTGCCAGATACGGATTGACTGCACTTGCACCATATCCGAGGAGTGTTGCGAAATGATGTACCTCTCTCGGCTCACCGGACTCCAGGATCAGGGCAAGGGAAGTGCTCTTCTTTGTTTTTACAAGATGCTGATGTACTGCGGAAACCGCCAGCAGGGACGGGATCGGCATATGGTTCTCATCCACACCACGGTCAGAAAGGACCAGGATGTTTGCTCCCTCACGGAAGGCTTTGTCTACCTCTACGAACAGACGGTCAATGGCACGTTCAAGCTTTGTGCTCTTATAATATAATGTAGAAAGTGTTACAACCTTGAAGCCGTCCTTTTTCATATTCTTGATCTTCAGCATATCGGTGTTGGTCAGGATCGGATTGTTGATCTTCAGCACCTGACAGTTCTCCGGCTTCTGGATCAGAAGATTTCCGTCTTTTCCTACATATACACTTGTAGAAGTAACGATTTCTTCACGGATCGCATCGATCGGCGGGTTTGTTACCTGTGCAAAAAGCTGCTTGAAATAATCGAACAGCGGATAATGTTCCTTGGAAAATACTGCAAGGGGAGTATCATGTCCCATGGCTCCGATGCTTTCTGCGCCGTTTAATGCCATGTTTCGGATCGAAGTACGGTACTGCTCATAAGTATATCCGAAGGCTTTCTGAAGGCGTGCTCTCTCCTCCGGAGTGTATTCGACAACTCTCTGATTCGGGATCTTGATATCACGAAGCTGTACCAGATTGCTGTCCAGCCACTCACCATAAGGCTGTTTTTTCGCATATTTTTCTTTGAGCTCATTGTCATCAATGACACGACCCTGAACGGTATCAACCAGAAGCATTTTTCCCGGATGAAGACGTTCTTTTAATACAATCTTCTCCTCATCCACAGGAAGAACACCAACCTCGGAGGAAAGGATCATATAGCCATCTGATGTGATATAGTATCTGGATGGACGAAGACCGTTTCTGTCAAGAACCGCTCCCATCACATCACCATCTGAGAACAGAATGGACGCAGGACCGTCCCATGGCTCCATCATAGTCGCATAGTACTGATAAAAATCTCTCTTCTCCTGAGAAATCGTATCGTTGTTTGCCCATGGCTCCGGAATCGTGATCATCACTGCAAGTGGAAGATCCATTCCACTCATAACCAGGAATTCCAGGGTATTGTCAAGCATTGCAGAGTCAGAACCATTGCGGTTAACTACAGGAAGGACCTTGTGAAGCTCATCCTTCAGATACGGAGACTCCATGTTTTCCTCACGTGCAAGCATCTTATCGGCGTTTCCGCGGATCGTGTTGATCTCACCGTTATGTACGATGAAACGGTTCGGATGTGCTCTCTCCCAGCTTGGATTCGTGTTGGTACTGAAACGGGAATGTACCACTGCAATGGCAGACTCGTAATCCTGGCTCTGAAGATCGCCAAAGAAGGTACGGAGCTGTCCTACCAGGAACATACCTTTGTATACGATGGTACGGCTGTTCATGGAAACTACGTAAGTATTATCATTACTCTGTTCAAATTCACGACGTGCGATGTAAAGCATACGGTCAAAGGCAAGACCTTTTTCCACATCCTCCGGCTTTTTAACAAATGCCTGCATGATGCACGGCATGCACTCTTTCGCTTTATGGCCGAGAACCTCCGGGAAAACCGGAACTGTACGCCAGCCAAGAAGCTCCAGACCCTCTTTTTCCACGATGATCTCGAACATCTTCTTTGCCTGGGCACGTTTGATCTCCTGCTGTGGGAAAAAGAGCTGGGCTACACCGTATTCTCTCTCTCCGCCGATATCAAAGCCTTCTTTTTTACAGACCTTCTTAAAAAATTTGTGGGAGATCTGAAGAAGGATACCGACACCATCACCGGTTTTTCCTTCTGCATCCTTACCAGCACGATGCTCAAGATTCTCTACGATCTTAAGAGCATTGGCAACTGTATCATGTGTTTTCTTTCCTTTTATATTAACAACGGCTCCGATACCGCAGTTATCATGTTCAAATTCAGGGCGGTAGAGGCCCTGCTGCTGATTTGCTACTTCTCTCATTTTTCTCATCCTTTCATTGCAGCTTCTTCTGCCGTCTTTTTATCAACTGCCGCCTGCACAAATCCACGGAACAGCGGATGTGCATGGTTTGGCCTGGATTTAAATTCCGGATGTCCCTGTGTTCCCACAAAGAACGGATGTCCGGCAATTTCGATCATCTCAACAATGTGAGCATCCGGGGATGTTCCTACAATGGACATTCCCTTTTCGTCCAGTTCCTTACGGAATGCGTTGTTTACCTCATAACGATGTCTGTGACGTTCCTGGATCTCTTTCTTTCCAAAAAGCTCATAGGATCTGGAGCCTTCTGCAAGCACACACGGATAGCTTCCAAGACGAAGAGTTCCTCCAAGATCTTCCACATCCTCCTGATCCGGCATCAGGGCAATGACCGGATGTGTTGTTTCCGGTGCCAGCTCAATACTGTTGGCATCTTCATATCCAAGCACATGGCGGGCAAATTCCACAATAGCCATCTGCATTCCCAGGCAGATCCCAAGGTATGGGATCTTATGAACTCTTGCATACTGTGCCGCAAGGATCATTCCTTCCGTACCACGGTTTCCGAATCCTCCCGGAACCAGGATTCCATCTACAGAATGGAGAGTCTGATCCAAATTTTTTTCATTGAGTTCTTCGGAGTCCACCCAGGTGATATCAACCTTTGCACGGCAAGAGATCCCGCCATGCTTCAGTGCTTCCACAACACTCAAGTATGCATCATGAAGCTGTGTATATTTACCAACCATGGCGATCTTTACTGTTTTATCCGGGTGGCGGAGATTTTCTACCATATTTTCCCAGTCTGTAAGATCTGGTTTGCGATTCTCCAGTCTTAAGCTCTGCAGTACTACGTCTGCAAGCTTTTCTCTCTCCATTGCAAGAGGAGCTTCATATAAATATTCCACATCCAGATTCTGAAGCACATTGCTTACAGGCACATTACAGAACAGGGCGATCTTTCCACGGATATCCTCGGTAAGAGGATATTCACTTCTGCATACCAGGACATCCGGCTGGATTCCCATTCCCTGAAGTTCTTTTACACTGGCCTGGGTGGGTTTGGTCTTCATCTCTCCGGAAGCACGAAGATACGGGATCAGAGTTACATGGATAAGGATCGCATTGTCATGTCCCACATCATGCTGGAACTGACGGATGGATTCCAGGAACGGCTGGCTCTCAATATCACCGACTGTACCACCAACCTCGATGATGGCAATTCTGTCCTCGTCTGCGGATTTTGCTCTGTAAAAACGGCTCTTGATCTCATTGGTAATATGCGGGATCACCTGAACGGTACCTCCGCCGAAATCACCATGACGCTCTTTCTGAAGAACAGACCAGTAAATCTTACCGGTTGTCACATTGGAATTTTTGTCAAGGCTTTCATCAATGAAACGCTCATAATGTCCAAGGTCAAGGTCAGTCTCTGTACCGTCATCCGTTACAAAAACCTCTCCATGCTGAATGGGATTCATAGTTCCCGGGTCAATATTAATGTAGGGATCAAATTTCTGCATGGTCACCTGATACCCTCTGGCTTTCAGAAGGCGCCCAAGAGACGCTGCGGTAATTCCTTTTCCCAGACCGGAAACAACTCCACCTGTTACAAAAACATACTTTACTGCCATCTTCGATTTCCTCCTCCATTTTGTGTCCCACAACAAAAAGGCGTCCGGAACAGATTTCAAGGGGTGAGAATTCCCCTGTGGTATCCGTTCCTGACGCCTTTGTCAGTTATCTTTCATATAAAATATGGTTTACTATAAACTATTTTTTTTTATTTGTCAATAACTGATTTTTCATATAGTCTGCGGAATTTCTTCCTATGAAATGGATGTAAAGAAAAAACAGACGCCTGCTGAGGATTTCAAACTGATCTCCTGTCTCTGCAGTCACGTCTGCCTTTTCTTTTTATGTCTTTCATATCTTGTCTGTCTCTGCACTGTCTGTCAGGCAACTGCATATTTCTGAAGGAAACGATCAAACTCATGATCCTCGCCATGACAGGTTACTGTAAGAACTCTGGTCAGATCCATGCTGAGGATTCCAAGAATAGATTTTGCATCAATTAAAATTCTGTTATATGAAATATCTACATCAAAATCACATTTACTTGCAGCCTTAACAAATTCTTTAACATCCTCTGTCGCATTCAATCTAATTTTTTTAGACATAAATATCATCCTCTCTTTTATCTCGGCAAAAAACCGGCCTTTTTTCGGCCTTGCTGTTTTCCTGTATATTCCAGACCAGCAGCCTTTTTCATCTGGTTGTCCCACATTATGTCTCATATTGTCAGATTTGTCAAGTTGATGTTTTTTATCGTTTTTAAGAGTCTTTCTATAAAAACCCGGATTTTATATGACAAAATCCGGGTTTTTTATATATTTATTGTGCAGTTTTTACATTTTCGTTTTTCAATCCATTATTTTTTACTGTGAGATTAATTCCACATAGTTCATTAATCCTGTTTGATTTCTGCCGGTATTTCCATCGGATAATTGCCATCAAAACATGCTTTACACAGCGGAAGTCCACCTGCCATGCCTTCCAGATAATCGATCTGCATATAACCCAGGGAGTCTGCACCGATCATCTTACGGATTTCTTCCGTGCTGTGCTGTGCTGCGATGAGCTGGTCATTGGACGGCACATCGGTACCAAAATAACAGGGATGTAAAAATGGCGGGGAGCTGATACGTACATGGACTTCTTTTGCTCCTGCTTCTTTCAGCATGTGGATCAGATTGGCAATGGTAGTTCCGCGGACAATGGAATCATCCACCAGAACGATTCTCTTCCCCTTCACCACGGATTCCAGAACGCTCAGCTTCAGATGGACGCTGGACTCTCTCTCCTGCTGTGTAGGCTTGATAAAAGTTCTTCCAATGTAACTGTTTTTATAGAACGCAAAGCCAAACGGGATTCCGGATTCCTCAGAATAGCCTTTTGCTGCCGGAAGTCCGGATTCCGGTACACCTGTCACCAGGTCCGCTTCTACCGGATAGGATTTTGCAAGAGATTTTCCTCCACGGATCCTTGCATCATAGATTTTCACGCCATCCATGGTGCTGTCCAGTCTTGCAAAATAAATATATTCAAAAACACAATGAGCATGCTTTTTCTTCTCAGTCAGTTTACTGGATTTCAGTCCGTTCTTGGTGATCGTGACGATCTCACCCGGTTCAATATCACGGATAAATTCCGCTCCTACAGATGTCAGCGCGCAGCTTTCAGATGCAAGGACATAGGCATTATCTCTTTTTCCAAGACAGAGGGGTTTCAGTCCGTAAGGATCACGGGCACCGATCAGCTTCCGGGGGCTCATGATCACAAGAGCATATCCTCCGCGGATCTTCTCTACGGTTTTATGTACTGCTTCCTCTACAGTGGCAGAATGCACACGTTCTCTTGCGATATGGAACGCGATAACCTCTGAGTCGGTAGTTGTATGGAAAATTGCGCCTGTCTGGATCAGCTCCCATTTCAGAGCTTCTGTATTAACCAGATTTCCGTTGTGCGCAAGTGCCAGACTTCCCTTGATATAAGAAAGTACCAGCGGCTGTGCATTCTCTGCGACAGATTCTCCGGTGGTGGAATAACGAACATGTCCGATTCCGATATCACCATTCATATTATGTACAACATCTTTTCGTAAAACTTCGCTTACCAGTCCGAGATCTTTATGGAACTGTACGTTTCCTCTTTCTCCGTCCGTCCTTGAAACGGCCATTCCGCAGGACTCCTGTCCCCTGTGCTGCAGCGAGGTAAGACCATAATAAATAGATGGTGCAATATTCCCTCCATCCAGATCATAAATCCCGAATACGCCACATTCTTCCTTTACTCCTGACATATTTCCCTCCATCTGTTCTTTCCGTATTGTACATCTTTGTCACTGGTCAAAAAGCTTCTTTTGCCTCAATCACTTATAGCGATTGCTGACTTTTCGACTGTATAACTACGATATCAGATTATAATAAAAGGACAAGATTTGTCAACCCTGCCTATTTTCCGACAGTCCGATCGCCCTGGTCAATTTTTTAGATTTTTTCAAAAAAGCTCTTGACAATATTTTATTTTGGTGTATACTGCAACACATAAAGCAAAGGCGCTTTGGATACGGCAGGTATCTGAAGCGCTTTTTTTGTTTTCCGGTCCGTTTATACCCGGTTCTTCCGGCAGCGGTCCTTATAAAATAATTAAAAATTATAATGAATGAGTGAAATCGAAAGGAGTGTACCTATATGGCACAGAGTATCCCTGAAATGTATGGCAGCCTTGTATTCAATGACAAAGTGATGCGAAGCAAACTGCCAAAGGACATGTACAAAGCATTAAAGAAAACAATTGAAAACGGAACTCATCTGGAACTGGACGTTGCAAATTCCGTAGCAGTTGCAATGAAAGAATGGGCTACTGAAAACGGTGCGACACATTACACACACTGGTTCCAGCCGATGACAAACGTAACTGCTGAAAAGCATGACAGCTTCATCTCCCCTACAGGTGACGGACAGGTGATCATGGATTTCTCCGGTAAAGAGCTGGTAAAAGGTGAGCCGGATGCATCCAGCTTCCCGTCAGGCGGACTTCGTGCTACTTTTGAAGCAAGAGGATATACAGCATGGGATCCTACTTCACCTGCATTCATTAAAGATAAAACTCTTTACATTCCTACTGCATTCTGTTCCTACAGTGGAGAGGCACTGGATAAGAAAACTCCTCTTCTTCGTTCCATGGATGTTCTGAACAAAGAAGCGGTTCGTATTCTTCACATCCTCGGAAACAAAGAGGTCCGTCACATCGACACAACCGTAGGACCTGAGCAGGAATATTTCCTGGTTGACAAGGATCTTTACAAAAAGAGAAAAGACCTGATCTTCTGCGGCCGTACTCTTCTGGGCGCTTCTGCACCAAAAGGACAGGAAATGGAAGATCATTACTTCGGAGCCCTGAAGCCTCGCGTTGCTGCTTACATGCATGATCTTGACGAAGAACTTTGGAAGCTTGGCATTCCAGCCAAAACAAAACATAACGAGGTTGCTCCTGCACAGCACGAACTGGCTCCTGTATTTGATACCACAAATGTTGCTGTTGACCACAACCAGCTGACCATGGAGATCATGAAGAAGGTTGCCGACAAGCACAACATGGTCTGCCTCCTTCACGAGAAACCATTTGAGGGAATCAACGGAAGCGGTAAACACAACAACTGGTCCATGAGCACAGACACAGGTGTAAACCTTCTTGATCCAGGAAAAACACCGGCAGAAAATACACAGTTCCTGGTATTCCTGGTAGCTGTCATCAAAGCCGTTGACGATTATGCTGATCTTCTCCGCGTATCCGTTGCAAGCGCCGGAAACGACCACCGTCTTGGAGCAAACGAGGCACCGCCTGCGATCGTATCCATCTTCCTTGGAGATGAGCTGACAGACGTACTGAAATCTATTGAAAACGATACCTTCTTCAGCAATAAGCATGCGGTACAGATGGATATCGGAGCAAAGGTACTTCCGCACTTCATAAAGGATACCACAGACAGAAACCGTACTTCACCATTTGCATTTACCGGAAACAAATTTGAGTTCCGTATGCTTGGTTCTGCAGCATCTGTCGCAAACCCGAACATCGTACTGAATACCGCTGTTGCAGAGGTTCTTGCAGAATTCAGCGCAGCTCTTAAGGATGTTCCGGAAGAAGAAATGGAAAGCGCAGTACATGCACTTCTTAAGAAGACCATTGAAGAGCATAAACGCATCATCTTTAACGGAAACGGATATACAGACGAATGGGTTGAAGAAGCTGAGAAACGTGGTCTCTACAATCTGAAAACAACTCCGGATGCACTTCCGCATTTCATTGCTGAGAAGAACATTGAGCTGTTTACAAAGCATGGCATTTTTACAAAGGAAGAGCTTTTCTCCCGTTACGAGATCTGGCTTGAGAACTATTACAAGACCATCAACATCGAGTCCAACACTCTGGCTGAGATGATCCAGAAGCAGGTAATTCCTTCTGTATATACATATGTTGAAAAGCTTGCAGATACTGCAGCTGCAAAGAAATCCGTAGTAGCTGATATTTCTGTAGCAAGTGAAGCTGCTCTGATCTCCAAACTGAGTACACTTGCAGACACCATGGCAAAAGATCTGGAAACTCTGAAAGCAGATACAGCAAAAGCTCTTGCTTCTTCTGACGATGTACTTGCATGCTCCAAGGCTTATCAGGAAACTGTTCTGGAAGACATGGAAACTTTAAGAAAATCTGCAGATGAGGCAGAGGCTCTGATCCCGGATGAGTTACTTCCTTATCCGACCTACGACGAGCTGTTATTCTCCATCTGATCACGGATATCAGATAACAATTTCATACGGTAAATACAGGGGATATCCTTTATGAACTCTACTTCATAATTCATTATCGATTTCCTCATCCATTAATCACACGATACAGATATCCCCTGTTTTACATATACTGATTTTGATTTCGTAAAGGCGCGGAAGAGAATTTCCTCTCTCCTGCGCTTTTTCGTTATACTGATACTGGATAAATTCTGTCTGTTTTTTTCTGTCCGGTATTACAAAAATTCTTTCTATACATAATAGGAAAGAAAAAAATTGGGAAAGGGAGTGTTACTATGTATTCTTCAGTAAACACAACTTGGGTCCTCGTCGGTGCAGCACTGGTCTTCTTCATGCAGGCTGGATTTGCAATGGTCGAAACAGGATTCACAAGAGCAAAAAACGCAGGAAATATCATCATGAAAAACCTGATGGACTTCTGTATCGGTACACCGGTCTTCTGGCTGGTTGGATTTGGCATCATGTTCGGTGCAGGAAACGGTTTCTTCGGCAAGATCGGCGGAATCGCCTCAGAGGCAAACTACGGAAACGCAATGCTTCCGGATGGAGTTCCTTTCTGGGCATTTCTCATCTTCCAGACTGTATTCTGTGCTACTTCTGCTACCATCGTATCCGGTGCCATGGCAGAGCGTACTAAATTCATCTCCTACTGTATCTATAGTTTACTGATCAGTCTCGTTGTATATCCGGTATCCGGTCACTGGATCTGGGGCGGCGGCTTTATCAGCCAGATGGGATTTCACGATTTCGCAGGTTCCTGTGCCGTTCACATGGTTGGTGGTGTTGCTGCACTGATCGGTGCCATCATCCTCGGACCTCGTATCGGAAAATATTCCAAATCCGGTAAATCCAGAGCAATCCCGGGACATAACCTTACGGTTGGTGCACTTGGTGTATTCATTCTCTGGTTCTGCTGGTTCGGTTTCAACGGTGCATCTACTGTCAGCATGGAAGGCGATGCCATTGTAAGCGCCGGAAAGATCTTCGTAACAACAAACCTTGCAGCTGCTGTTGCTACTGTAACAGTTATGCTGATCACATGGATCCGCTACAAAAAACCGGATGTTTCCATGTCCCTGAACGGTTCTCTTGCAGGACTGGTAGCCATCACAGCAGGCTGTGATACCGTATCTCCTACATCTGCAGCTATCATCGGAATCCTCTCCGGATTCATTGTAGTATTTGGTATTGAATTTGTTGATAAAGTTCTCAAAATTGATGACCCGGTTGGTGCTGTTGGCGTTCACGGTCTTAACGGTGCTTTCGGAACTCTTGCTGTCGGTCTTTTCTCCGACGGTGCAGGTACCGAGTGGAAAGGTCTTCTTACAGGCGGTGGTTTCCATGGCTTCGGTATTCAGTTTATTGGTATGGCTATCACCATCGCATGGGTTACTGTTACTATGACAATTATCTTCCAGGTGATCAAACACACCATCGGACTTCGTGTTTCCGCTGAGGAAGAGATCGCAGGTCTGGATATGAAAGAGCATGGCCTCGCAAGTGCATACGAT
Source organism: Blautia sp. DFI.9.10 (assembly GCF_024461705.1). NCBI lineage: Bacteria > Bacillati > Bacillota > Clostridia > Lachnospirales > Lachnospiraceae > Blautia > Blautia sp. DFI.9.10. The sequence goes on along the minus strand of NZ_JANGAA010000002.1, from coordinate 114,682 downwards.
GGATTCTTTGTACAGGATACCATGACAAAGGCTCCGACTCCAATGGGAACTTCCGTAAAAGCCCCTGTTGTAAAACATGCTCCTTCTGCTCCTGCTGAATCTGTTCCTGAAATTCCTGCAGACGGCGTACACAAACTGACAAAGGTTGTTATCATCACACGTCAGAACAAGCTGGATGAGTTTATGCAGGCTATGAACGAGATCGGCGTAACCGGTATCACTATCACAAACGTTATGGGCTGTGGTGTTCAGAAGGGTGCTCCAACCTACTATCGTGGTGTTGAGGTTGACATGAACCTCCGTCCGAAGGTTAAGATCGAAATCGTTGTAAGTCTTGTACCGGTTCAGAAGGTTATTGATACTGCAAAAGAAGTTCTTCATACCGGTCAGATCGGTGATGGTAAGGTCTTCGTTTACGATATCGAAAATGTTGTCAAGATCCGTACCGGCGAGGAAGGCTTCCTGGCTCTGCAGGATACAGACGCATGATTCTCTTATGAGAGGAACAGATAAAATCTTCTACGCAATATAAACCAAATAAAAGCCAAAAAGCTCCGGAACATTATTCCTTAAATGTTCCGGAGCTTTTCATATCTTTTTTATTCTCTTCTCAGTCTCGGCAGATTCCACCGGTAATGTGCCGCCAGGTACCGGATCAGGATCACTACTACCGTTCCGATCACCATGGCCGGCACTCCGCCCCACAGCCTGTATATCCAAACACAGGCAATGGCCCCTACAATAGACGCACAGGCATAAATATGGCGCACAAAAATATATGGCGGTACTCCTGCCATCATATCACGGATCAGGCCGCCTCCAACTCCTGTGACAGTCCCAAGAAATACAAGAAAAAATGTTCTTTCCATATACCCCTGGGAAATCCCCTTATCAACCCCCATGACAGTAAACACACCAAGGCCAACCGTATCCATCACCAGCATCACCTTATCATAGACCAGCCGGTTCCCGCCTTCCAAAAGCTCCTGCTTCCAGTACATTACTGCAAATACAATACAGGACGTCACGGTTGCCACAATGGTATACAGCGGATCCTGAAACATTCCCGGCGGCACGATTCCCAGGATAATATCCCTGGTAGCTCCTCCGCCCACTGCAGTCACCACTCCAAGAACGCAGACCCCGAAAATATCCATTCCTCTCTGCGCCCCCACCATAGCTCCGGAAGCAGCAAACGCAATAGTTCCTGCCATCTCCAGCATAAATGTAAACATACTCTGATAATCCATTTCCCCCTCCATGCATATCAAGCCGTATTTTTTCTCACCCTCATATCTGCATCCTGTTTTCCCTGTCTGCACATTTCCACAAGGTGCACATTTCCGCAGGGTGCAAGAAGGAACCCTGCCATGCAGGATTCCTTCTCTTATCTTCGTGATCACTATATTTCATATTAACAGAATTTTCTCATTCTGTATATCTTTTCTTTTTATATCTGACTTCTGCTATTCTGCTTCGATCAGAAATCCTCGCCGTTTCAGCATATCCTGGATCATATCCAGGATTTCCTCGGATTCTGCTTCTACTTTATGATAATGATAATCCGATGTGATATTCTTCAGAGGACTGGACTTGCCGCTTCGGATATCCTCCATAAAATTCTCAACCTGGCGCCTGGAGCTGATATTCAGTTCTGCCTCGATATGTCCGTAAACTCTGTGATTCACCATTACGTTGATCACTTTTCCGCCAAGATCCACAATCCCGCAGAGCTCGTTTTCCAAATCCGCATCTGTATGATGCACCTTGAATATCCGGCTCACAGTATGGGGAGCAGTAAAAATATATCCTCTATTGGTGGAGATCACGTCATTCCCCTCCGCGCGTATCAGCGCAATATCCTGCACGATCACCTGTCTGCTGACCTGAAATGTTCTGGCCAGAGCACTTCCTGAGACCGGCCGTTCACTGTTTTTAATTTGATCCATGATCGCTGTCCTGCGTTCTGAACCAGTCATTTAAGTTCCCCTTTCCTGGCTGTGCCTGTACTTTTTGTTCCGATACCGCTCTCCTTCATTCTCGCGATCTCTCCAACCCGGCCCGACATCATCTGCTATGCCTCTGCTTCCGGCAATTCACGCTTCTTTTCTGATATTCGGGGTATTTCCTGTCACAGCACTCGGTATTCTGTAAAATCCTGCATTTTTCAGGAAAGCGGATGAAGATTCTTAAGCGAAATATCAAGGATCGGTGCAGAATGCGTTAATGCACCACTTGATACATAGTCTACACCAACAGCCCTGATCTTTGCAATGTTTTCTTTTGTAACATTTCCAGAACATTCAGTTTTTGCTCTTCCATCGATCAGCTGCACCGCCTCTTTCATCATCTCCGGAGTCATGTTATCAAGCATGATGATATCTGCGCCGGCCTCAACAGCTTCTTTTACCTGATCAAGAGTTTCTACCTCAACTTCGATCTTGCGGACAAAAGGAGCGTACTCCTGCGCCATTTTTACAGCATTCGCAACGCTTCCTGCTGCTCCGATGTGATTGTCTTTCAAAAGAACTCCATCTGAAAGATTATATCTGTGGTTCTGTCCGCCGCCTACACGAACAGCATATTTCTCAAAAATACGCATATTCGGCGTCGTTTTTCTGGTATCCAGCAATGTGATCCCTGTTCCTTCAAGAAGTGATGCAACCGAATGTGTATAGGTTGCGATCCCGCTCATTCTCTGAAGATAATTCAGCGCCACACGCTCGCCGGAAAGAAGCACCCGGATATCTCCTGTAACTTTTCCCATTTTCTGACCTTTTTTTACTTCATCGCCATCCTTGCAGAACAGCTCCACTTTTGTGTCAGCATCCAGAAGCGTAAATACACGGCTGAAGATTTCCAGTCCCGCAATGATTCCATCCTCTTTACAGATCAGATCTACCTCTCCCGGAACTGCTTCTTTCATAACAGAGTTTGTGGTAACGTCTTCGCTTGAAATATCTTCCTTTAAAGCCTCCAGGATCAGGTGATCTACCTGAAGTGTCATTGTGATCTTATTCATTTTACAATACCTGCTCTTTCTTAATTATCACAGCAGCCCTGTTCTCCAAAGCAAGGCTGCTCCTGTCTTTCATAATACGGATATTTATATTCCGGCTGCATTTATGCCGCACCTGCAGCACTTTTCTTTTCTGCTGAGATTGCTTTGGCTGCACGTTTTGCAAATACAAGGCTCTCCAGCAGGGAATTACTTGCCAGTCTGTTCGCGCCATGTACACCGTTGCAGCTGGTTTCTCCCACTGCATAAAGCTGGTCCATGCTGGTCTTGCTGTCAGAATCCACCCAGATACCGCCCATGAAATAATGCTGAGCAGGAACAACAGGGATGCATTCTTTTGTCACATCATAGCCTTCTTCCAGACACCTCTGATAAATATTCGGAAAATGATTCAGGATCGTATCTTTATCAATATTTTCCATGGAAAGCCATACATGGTCTGTTCCTTCTTTTTTCATTTCTTCCCGGATCGCATTTGTTACTACATCTCTTGGAAGAAGTTCATTGACAAAACGCTCTTTTTTGCTGTTATAAAGTACTGCACCTTCTCCTCGAACCGATTCTGAGATCAGGAATCTGCGGCCCGGTCTCTTGGAATACAGCGTTGTCGGATGGATCTGCACATAATCCAGATGTTCCAGACGCACATTATGTTTTTTCGCAATATCAAGGGCGTCACCTGTGAGATGTGGATAGTTAGTGGAATGCTCATATCTTCCTCCGATCCCGCCGCTGGCCAGGATCGTATCCTGTGCATAAATCTCTACCGGGATCTCTCCGCCCGGCTGGATCTCTTCCTGGGTCTTCACCGCTTCTTCGGCTTCCATAGCTTCAAGACGTGCCCTGTTCGCTTCTGCGGAAACTGCCTTCAGACCTGTACATTTGCCGTTTTCCACAAGAATATCCTGCATGGTAGTATATTCCAGAATTGTTACATTTTCAAGCTTCAGGACTTGCTGGAGCAGTTTTTCGGAAATTTCTTTTCCTGTGATATCCTCATGATAAAGGATCCTCGGTCTGGAATGTGCACCTTCTCTTGTATAGGCAAAATCATCTCCATCCATCTTGAAATCCACGCCATATCCGACAAGGTCATTAATGATGTCTCTGGAGCCTCGGATCATAATGTCTACCGACTCTTTTCTGTTTTCGTAATGTCCTGCCTTCATGGTGTCTTCAAAATAGCTGTCGTAATCGTTTTCATCACGAAGCACACAGATCCCGCCCTGCGCCAGGAAAGAATCACTGCTCCTCATATCCTCTTTTGTGATGATCACGATCTTTTTGTCCCGCGGAAGCTTCAAGGCACTGAACATACCTGCAACACCTGTTCCCACGATCACTACGTCTGTTTTAATTCTCATTGCTTTTCGCCTCTCTGTCTTGATTTCTCTTTTCAGCCAACTCAGACAAATCTTTTATACAAATGTGTTTTATTTATTTTGCCAGTTCCAGCATCCGCTCCAGCGGTCTCTTCGCGTTTTCACGTGTCTCGTCTGTTACATGAACCTCATTCTCCCCGGTTTTCAGAACGTGGAGAACTTTTTCCAGAAATACTTTTTTCATGTTTTTGCAGACCGGTACGGTTTCTGTGAAGTAGAATTTTTTATCCGGGCATGTAGTTTCCAGCTTGTACTGAACGCCACATTCTGTGCAGATGATAAACTCTTTATTGTCACTTTCCTGTGCATATTTGATGATTCCAGATGTGCTTCCGATGTAATCAGCCTGTTTCAGAACTGTCTGAGGACATTCCGGATGTGCCAGAACCAGTGCATCCGGGTGCGCTTCTTTTGCTGCTTTTACTTCTTCCGGATCCATAAATTCATGGACAATACAGAAACCTTCGTTATAAATAAAGTTCTTCTCAGGAACCTGTTCTGCAATAAAATGTGCAAGATTTCTGTCCGGGATAAAAAAGATGTTTTTGTTCGGAAGCGCTTTTACGATCTTTACTGCATTTGCGGAAGTAACACATACATCAGAAAGCTCCTTCAATGCTGCTGTGGAATTAATGTAACAGACAACTGCCACATCGTCATATTCCTCTCGCACCTTGCGGATGCCTTCTTCTGTTGCCATATGAGCCATCGGACAGTCTGCATCCATGGCAGGCATCAGAACAGTTTTATCCGGACTTAAGATCTTGGCGCTCTCTCCCATAAATCCTACTCCACAGAACACGATCGTCTTCTCTTTCGCGCTGGCTGCGATCTTGCTGAGATAAAAGGAATCTCCTATATAGTCAGCTACATCCTGCACTTCGGGACGCACGTAGTAGTGTGCAAGGATGATGGCATCTTTTTCTTTTTTTAATTTCTGGATTTCTTCTGCAACTGTCATTATCTTTCACCTTTCCTGCAGGATTTCTTTTTTGAGTTCCTGCTTTTGCTTTCTAGTACAGCGAATATTAAGTAACCGCCATATTGACTTGTCTGATTTTTCATCTGCTGCGTTGTCGTCAATCGTCGTAGCCACCGCTACGCCTCATTCCTCCGCCTTGCAGATGAAGAAATCATCCTGCGTCAATATAGCAGAAACTTAATTTTCGCTGTACTAGTCTTTATTATGCAGATGCTTCTGATCTGCTTTTTTTATTATCATGTAACTTTTTTCAAAACATCTTACACATAATACCACAGTCCTTTACATGTGACAAGACAGTTGTTTGATATATGTAAAGTTTTTTTGTAAAGAAAGACATCAAAAAACACGGTTTCCACAATGAAACTTTCATCCTAGAAACCGTGCTTCTGCACACATTCATTATTTTATCAGTCTTATTCACCGTTCTGCGTACTGTCAGCTGCTCATTTATTGCAGTTTTCTTTCTGATCTGCCGCGATCACCCGATCATTTCCCCAGCAGTTCTCTCTCAATCCGCTCTCTTGCTTCCGGTGCCTGCTTATCCATCTTTTCCGGAAAACCAAACATGGAAACGCAGGCAATGTTATCGCCGCCGGCTTTCGGTGCATCCGGTTTCAGCTGCTTGCTGGCAAAATCCATTTCTCTCAATGTTTCAAAAATACCATCAAAATCCACATCACCCTCACCCATTGCAAGATGCTGATGCACCGTCACATCCGCTTTTCCACGGCCATTCAGCCACGGCGGATTTAAAATGTATCTGCAGTCCATGGTCTGGTTAAAGGTATCCGCAAAAAGTACATGGGTCAGTTCATCTCCCGCATATTTCAGCATGGACCGCACATCTCCTTTGCCCTCATCGTAGAAGAAGCCGTGAGGAGAAGAATACACATAACCAAGGTTTGGAGAACGGAAGGATTTCACCATATCACTGGTCTCATTATTCAGCTCACAGAAATCATAAGGATGAGACTGGATCTCCACACGGATACCCTCACGCTCGATCAGCGGAAGCAATTCTTCCATGGATCTAAACCACATTCCATTGCAGATCTCCTGCTGGTTCGGATCACCCGAAAGCTCTGTATTGATAACCTTCACTCCCATATCTCCGGCGATCTGGATCATCCGTTTCCAGTTTGCAACTGCAAACTGTCTCTGTTCCTCCGTCGGACCAGACCAGCGATACACCACGATAAAGGACGAAATCTCAACGCCAGTCTCTTTAAGAGCCTGTCTGTATTCCTGTTCACATTCTTTTGAAAACAACGGATGCTTATAGAACGGATTGATCCTCGGATGCGGAGACTGTTCAATATATTTATATCCCCAGTCCGCCACCTGATGGACCATACGGTTGATATCCATCTGTTTCGCAAGAACATCTACATCAAATGCAATCTTCATGATGCATTCCCTCCTTTTTCCTCTTCTTTATTCCGGATATAATCCAGGATCAGGCTGGCCGCTCCGGCTACACCTGTTTTGGATACATTGATCACCATATCGTAATAATGGGGATCGTCTCTGCGGATTCCGGTAAACTTCTCATAGTATTCATTTCGGATCTGATCACGTTTCTTCAGTTCTCCAAGAGACTGGCCTTTATAATATTCCTGGCCCTCTTTTTCCCGGTAAGCATCATCTGCATAAACGAAAAAGCTGTATGTATGCGGCTCTCCACGAAGCACATAGTTGGCACATCTTCCCAGGAATACACCTGGTCTTCTCTCAGAAAGCTCACGGATGATCCGGCTCTGCACCTCAAACATCTGAACACCTGTATAATCTGCTGCCGCACCTGCCGATGAATGTCCATACGGGGAAAATGTAAGCTCAGAATCCTCATAATTGTAGGAATCCAGATACTGCCTTACACTTTCCAGATCTGCTTTTTCCATACCGAACTTTTCTGCCATAAGACAGATGATCTGGCGATCATAAACCTTGCAGTCCAGTGCTTTTGCAACACCCTCGGCAATCTTTCTTCCACTGCTGCCATACAGTCTTCCAATTGCCACGTTGATCCGGTTTCCGGAAGCTTCCGGTAACGGCATGGCCTGGATCTCGCCCGGCACAGAGACGCTTTCCTCTCCCGATTCTCTCTGGATCAGTTCACGCATCATTTTGTCATAAACTTTGTCCAGCTGGTAGCATGCTGCGATCACAAACATCACTACCCAGATCGCTATCGGAACATACAGATAAAATCCCTTGATCACGCGGATTGCCTCTGCGGACTGCTCTGCCGCTGTCGCCTTTGTTCCGTCAAAGTATGCCGCCGAAAGAATTCCTCCCATAATAGCAGAAGTCAGTCCGGAACCGGCTTTCTGACCCATGCTCATAGATGAGAACATCAGACCCTCCACACGCTTGCCTGTTTTCCACTGGCCATACTCAATAGCATCGCTTGGAAGAGAATACTGCACACCATAGAATGGGGCGATTCCGATACCTCTCATGATACAGGTTACAACACCAAGCGAAACACTGGTAATATTCATCAGGAACAGAAGCTGTCCTGCAACGCCCAGGATGCAGCCGACACAGATGAGATTTCTTTTTCCATAGCGGGGAAGCACCTTCGGCAAAAGGGCAATTCCTGCCACAGTTGCCAGTTTCTCAGCTGCGGAAAGAGGCATGACGAGGTCTACATTTCCGAGTACATACTGGCAGTAATAGGTAAGGTCCGTTCCGATAATGATCTGATATGCGGTATAAAAGATCATCAGCCCCAGAGCGATAAGGAAATACCGGTTGGTAACGGTTGCTTTAAATGCTTCCACAAAAGGAATATCTTCCTTTTCCTGTTTTGCTGCAGAAACACGCTCTGTACAGACCATATAAGTATTCACAAGTACACCGACAGAAATGATCGCATAGCCGGCAGTTACCAGGATCCAGGCCATCTGCTGATTGCCGGTAATATTCGCTACGATATTGATCAGCGGCAGTGTGAACGCAGTAATGATCATACTTGCTGTGATCGACAATACCATGCGGATGTTACAGATCACATCACGTTCACGACGGTCACGGCTCATCAGAGATCCCAGTGCATGGAATGGCTGGCTGATAGCAGTGTATACAACCGTATTCATGATATTATAGGTAACAAAAGCATAGATGATCTTTCCCATATTTCCCATTGGCGGCATGGTGAACAAAAGCACCGCTGCCAGCGCATAAGGAACCGCAAGTCTTAAGATCCAGATCCTGGCTTTTCCATACTTGGAATGAGTCCGGTCGATAATAGTTCCCATCAGCACATCGGAAAATCCATCAAAAACACGGGACAAAAGCATGATCATTCCTACCGCACCTGCTGATATTCCAACAACGTTGGTATAAAAATAGATCAGCAGAGTTGTAGTCATGGTATACATCAAGGTCAGTGCCGGATCACCAAAACAGTATGCCAGCTTTTCCGACAACGGAACCTTGATGAATTCATTCAAGTCTTTCCCCTTCTGCTTGTAATTCAACAATTCAGGGATTCCCTTACCAGCCATAGTATCTACCTCCTATCGGTTTAAGGTCGGACCTTTCTGAATGAATTATCCGAAATATTTCTGCACAAAGTCTCTGGTAACTTCCGCAGCCTTTTTCACGTTGTCCTCATGGCTCATTGCATAGTACTCCGGACGGAACTCTTCGATGGTGCAAACGCCATCAAAACCAATCTCCTTCAGTGCAGCTGCGATTCCTGCATGATCTACAACACCCTCACCCGGCCACAGTCTCTTGTCGTCTCCGCAGGAGCCAAGCGGAAGATCCTCACAGTCATTTAAATGGTATGCAAAAATCTTCTTGCCATCAGCAGCTCTCAGGTCCTCAAGGCGGGAGCACATCTCATGGAAATGGAAGGTATCCACGGTAACGCCTACATTATCTCTGTCTACTGCTTTTACCACATCATAGGCTGTTCCAAACTGGTTGATGGAGCAGTTCGGTGCACCACAGAACTCCAAGGAGATCTTCATATCCGCGCCAACCTTATCGGAAAGATAACGAAGACGTGCAACTGCTTCTTCTTTGATCTCACTGACAGATTTGTCTTTTACATCAAAGCTTGGAACGGTGATCAGCATTTTCATTCCGATTGCTTTGGAAACCTTCAGGATAAAATCAACTTCTTCGTCAATCTCTTTTTCCCCTGCCTCATCTCTCTGGTTAAAGAAGATCAGAGTGTTGTATGCCCATGGTTTCAGATGATGATTCTTAAACCAGTCTGCAAGTTCTTCCAGTGTATGCTCTTTGAGATAGTCCTTTACGCAGTCAAAGCGGATCTCAATATAATCAAAACCATATTTCTCGCACATCTCCAGGTCTGCCATAAGAGACTGTCCTTTACATTCCAGTGCAGTTGCTTCATTAAATCCTAATTTCATCTTCAATACCCTCCATATGTTTTTACTTTTCAGCCAATTTTTCCGGTTAATCTCACCGGCAGGTTTTCCACTGCAGTTTCAACAAAGCCGAAGCGGAATCGGATCCTGCCGGTAACTGCCGCCGCAGACTCATTGGGGAAGTCTGTAGCAATAAGTTGGTATGATAACTCACACTTGATGAGGTGGAGCTCGTAAAATATATTTATTTATAAAATTCCGGCTTCTCAACTGCTGAAACGATTTTCTCGATCTGTCCGGTTTCCTGCGCTTTTACAAGAGCATCTGCTGTGATCGCTGCCAGGTATCCATCCCATGCATTCGGTCCTGTGATCACTCCTGCCTCTGCGTTATCAACCCAGTCCTGAACCTCTTTATCATAAGCGTCTTTAAATCTTACGAAGCAGTCTGTGTCAATAGCAGTGGACACTGCCGCATTCTTGCGGATAGACGGATAAGCCGGCTGTGCCATTTTCAGTGCACCGTCCTCACATACAACTTCACAGTTGATGTCATATCCAAACTTGCAGTTTACAAATACTTCTACATCAATGCATACACCTTTTTTAGTACGGAGCATCATGATCTGCGGATCCTTCAGCTCAGAGTGGGAATATTTCGTCACTCTTGGTATTACTACCTGTGCTGATTCATACTCATCATCTACAAGCCAGTGAAGGACATCGATCTCATGGATTGCGGTATCGTGCACAGCCATTGGTGTGTTGTAATTGGTACCTACCTCCGGATTTCTGTGTGTACAGTGAAGAATCAGCGGCTCGCCGTATTCTCCGGTTGCAAGCGCTTCCTTGATCTGCTGATATCCCTTGTCATAGCGTCTCATAAATCCAAGCTGGATGAGATGTTTGCCGGCTGCCTCCTCTGCCTTTACTACTTTCAGGCAGTCCTCAGCAGTTGTACATAATGGTTTCTCACAGAAAATCCTCTTGCCGGCCTCGATTGCCTGAAGAAGAGAATCTACATGTGCGAAGCCCGGAGATACGATAAATACTGCATCTACGTTCTCTGCATTGATGAGCTCCTTACTGTCTGCATAGACTTTTGCTCCGCAGATCTCGGCTGCTTTCCTGGCACTTTCCTCAAATACATCGGAAACAGCTACTACTTCTGCTCCCTGGATCTTCTCTGTCAGTCTTCTGATATGATCTCTTCCCATTCCGCCGCATCCGATAACTCCTACTCTTAACATTTTAAATTCCTCCGTTCATTTTTTATTGTTTATTGTTTTCTGTTTTTGTGTTCTTTTTGATGATGTTATATTATCATCTTGTGCACGTGAACGCAATATCTTTTTTGTACAAAATATCCATTTTGTTTTTATGCGATTTTCACTATTTGTTACTTTATTCACATATTTTGTTTGTTTTACAGTATTTTTCCGACCTTCGCTCAAATTTCCGCATATATAAAATGACTTACTATGCTTATTACGAACGTTGATCATGTAGCATTTTATTATGTGCACCAGAACGCAACATTTCATTTCCCTTATACCACAGTGGAGTTTATGTAGAATATTGTTGTATTTCAACACATAAAGAGTTATACTTATATGTAGTTTTATTTAAAATACACAAATGCATTTTTCATACTTTATTTAGCCGAACTGCAAGGATCAAAGATTCTCTCAGAAATCCCTGAAACGCAGGCAGGCTTCCCTGATTCGGTTAAATTCATACGAAAAACACAGCAGAAAGGACTTATCCCTATGAGCGACTATAATTTAGAAACTAAATGTATCCACTCCGGCTATACCCCATCCAAGGGCGAGCCCTGTGCACTTCCTGTCTATCAGAGCACTACTTACAAATATGACACCACTGACGAAATGGGCCAGTTATTTGATCTGAAGGCAGACGGATATTTTTACACCCGTCTCCAGAACCCGACCAACGATGCCGTAGCTGCAAAGATTGCAGATCTGGAAGGCGGTGTTGCTGCGATCCTGACTTCTTCCGGACAGGCAGCCAACTTCTACGCAGTATTTAATATCTGTGAGGCAGGCGATCACGTTGTTGCCGCTTCTACCATTTACGGAGGAACCTTCAACCTTCTTGCCGTCACCTTCAAGAAGCTTGGCATTGACTGCACCTTTGTTGATACCGATGCAACAGAAGAAGAGATTGCTGCCGCATTTAAACCGAACACAAAGGTTCTCTTTGCAGAAACCATCGCCAATCCAGCTCTGGTCGTCTTGGACATCGAGAAATTTGCACACGTTGCACACCAGAACGGCGTGCCTCTTATTGTGGATAATACCTTTGCCACACCGGTAAACTGCCGTCCCTTCGAGTGGGGTGCAGATATCGTTACCCACTCCACCACCAAATATATGGACGGGCATGCCGTTCAGGTAGGTGGCGCCATTGTCGACAGCGGTAACTTCGACTGGGATGCCTATGGCCATAAATATCACGGCCTGACAGAGCCGGATGAATCCTATCACGGTGTTGTCTATACAAAGCAGTTCGGAAAAAAAGCTTACATCACTAAGGCTACTTCCCAGCTGATGCGTGATCTGGGCTCTATTCCGTCTCCGATGAACTGCTTCCTTCTGAACCTCGGCCTGGAAACGCTTCCACTGCGTGTTGAACGCCATTGCTCCAATGCCCAGAAGATCGCAGAATACCTAAACGCACACGAAAAGGTTTCTCATGTAAATTATGCAGGACTTCCGGAGGATAAATATCACGCACTGGCTCAGAAATATATGAAGGATGGCCGTACCTGCGGCGTTATCTCCTTTGAACTGACCGGTGGCCGTGATGCAGCAGTCCGTTTTATGGACAGTCTGAAGCTTGCCACCATCGCAACTCATGTTGCTGCTTCCATCACTATGGTCCTTCACCCAGCCAGCCATACCCACCGTCAGATGAACGACGAGCAGCTGGTTGAAGCAGGAGTTTCTCCCGGAATGATCCGTCTTTCCATTGGTATCGAAAATGTAGATGATATTATCAAAGATCTGGATCAGGCACTGAAAAATGCATAAATAACCAATTCAAAAAGGAAGGATACATCTGCTCATGCATGATGTATCCTTCCTTTTTATGATATATTTTCTCCTACTCTCAATTATGGCATTTCCGCCAATTACCTGCATCCTGTTCTGAACGGCTTTCTTCTGGCACATAAATTCCTGCAGCTGCTGCAAGTATCTGAAACTACCTTACAAAATCCATTATTCATCTTTTTCCAGCTGTTTGATCAGCTGGTTCACATATGTAGAAAGCCCCGCCACCAGGACTCCCTGTGTCGTGGATGTAAATACTGCCATTGCAATATCCTGTGCATTTTTACAGGAACAGGTAGCAAAAACATAAATTCCGCATATAAGGATCCCTGCACACCCCAGTATCAGCGGAATATATTTGTCCTTCACAGCCTGAGCCTCCTTCAGTGCGATCCCCATAAAATACAAAGCGATCGCTGTGATCAGCAATTCTGGTTTAATATAATCCACAAGCGCTTCCATAAATATTCTCAGTATCTCCCCTGCCGCTTTGATTTATTTTATGAATTTCTCCAAAAAATATTTCATAAATTCCCCAAAAATGTTAGCTACGTGTTCGCTATTGCTGTTTTTTCGCACTTTTTGAGAATATTTTTTTCTATTGCAGAGCAAAAAGAAAAAGGCCATAAACCCTAAGGTTTACAGCCTTTCTCACTATTTTTCGTTATCTGAAATCAGAATTTGCCAGCGTCAGCAGCTTCCTGTACGGAAACAGCTGTTCCTTTATTTTCATGCTTTTTCCGCATGATGTTAGCTATTTGTTAGCTATCGTTTCATTCTTACCTGTTCTTATACTTATTTTGTGTTGGCCTTCATGTGCTCAAACACCTTTGTCCAGGTGTCTGTTCCGCATGAGCCATCTGCAGTAATAGCAACGTTTTTCTGGAATACTTTCAAAGATGTTTCTGTATCGTTTCCGAAAGAACCGTCTACTTCAACACCAAGCACGGCCTGCAGGGAAGATACTGCTGCTCCGGAACTGCCTTTTTTAATAACCGGAAGCTGAACTTTAATTTCTTTTGTCAGTGTTATTGCACTTGTCTTTTCCACCGGATACACCGCTTTTCCGTTCCAGTCGTAGATGGTGTAGCCTTCTTTCCATTCTTTCTTTGCATTTTCAAGACTCTTATATGCTCCGATCTGGCTCTTACTGTCAGCCCAGGATTTTCTTGTGCGGTAGTATTTATCTACTGTTGCCGTGGTGGTCTTGGCTCCGATCAGCTGCTTGAAACGATTCCAGTCACCCTTGGCCCGGATTGCTGACGGGCAGTTCTTGGCGCATACATCATAATGCTGTACAACTCTGTCTGACGGGATTCCCAGCTGTTTCATGATCTGTTTGCATACCTGGACTGTATTCTGGAATGCTTTCTCGTAATTGTAGCCCTCCTGGACGCACATCTCGATTCCTACCGCATTTCTGTTGTTGACTGTCCCGAACAAACGGCCGCCATAATTAACTCCTACATGCCACGCGCCACGATCATACGGAAGTGCCTGGTATGCTTCTGTATCATCAACGAATACATGCGCGGAATAGCCTTTAAAATTTCCATCATGCTGGGCCTTTGCGTGTGCTTTTGCATTTGCTCCCTTTGCATAGTTATCTGTGTTGTGAATAACAATATACACCGGTGTCTGACCTGCATAGCTGTTGTTATTGCTGATAAAACTTGTATTGATATTCATAATATCATTCTCCTTCTCTGTCTTAATTGATAATATGCTGTTCAGAATGTTAATGATCTTCTGGCCGTAGTTCTGTCCGGATGCCCAGCCCTGGCTCTTCGGGTTTTCATGCGTGCCGAGATGCTCGACATATTCCGCACAACCTCTGTTGACGTATGTGTAACGCGGATCTACACAACGATTCTGCAGTTTGTCTGTAGAGGCATAAGCCTGCAGATGCTGGATCTGTGCCCGAATTCCTTCCGCTGGTGTCTTGAAACTGTTGCCTTTCATGCCCGTTTTGGTTACACCCAGGCCACAAAAATTGTTCTGATTGAATGTCACCGCAGAATTAAAAAAGGTAAAGTCTCCGGTTTCCAAGCAGGACTGGGCAAAAGCAATATCACCGCGAACTCCTTCGACTGTTCCTTCGGCAATGTATAAAGGAATCATCTTTACTACGGAATCCGGTACCTGCGGATTAACCTCCTTAATATAGGTTCTCATCTGTTCAATGCTTGCCTGGGATTTACCCATGATTTTTAGCATATTGTTTCTCCTTTACTGATAAGAAAAGAGGACGATCACTCGCCCTCTGAATCCTCTTTTTCTGTATCGATATTTACTTTATCTTCCACCTGAGATTTTACATGTGTTACAAGTGGAATCAGGAATGCCGGGATTGTTACTCCCATATCTTTGATATTCTCCAGAATGCTGATGATCTCGTTGCAGATAATCCAGATTGCTACAATACAGGCTACCAGGAATGTAAATGGTAATGTGATACCTGCAGTCTGGGACGCATATAAAAGAAGCTGGTCAATGATTGCTCCCACGATTACCAAAAGCCACATACACACCTTTTTCATAATTCCACGGATGCTTTTATATGAGTTGATGTCCTCAGATCTGTATGTGGATGCCATAAGGCCGGTGGCATAGTCAAGGACGTTGCAGGCCACCATCAGGAGAACTGGCACTGTCAAAACTCCCAAAATGGAGCTGATCAGTGCAAAGATTGCTGTAAATAATGCTTTAATGTAATTTTCTTTCATTGTTTTTTCCTTTCTCCGGTGTTGCGCCGACACAATTCTTAAAATTTAGTATAAAAATAAGAGCCTCCCGGCTCTGCTTTAATTCTTATGTTTCACCTGTCTTTCTAAAAAATGTCAATCACCCAAACGGTAATTGACATTTTTGAATATAAATTTATTTCATTTTAAAATTATCTGTTTCTATTTTAATGTCATCATACAAACATTCTCCATCATTTCCCCACAAAATATTTTTTACACACCCGGTATCTTCAAGCTCTTTCAATGCTGCATAAAACACATTTTCTGACATATTCAGTAATTTTGGTGTAACCTCCATAAAATCAACAATTTCACCATGTGCCTCATTAATAAACGCCTTTAGAATTAACTCTGCTTCTTTACTCATTATATACTCCTTTCATATCACTGAATAATCTATCATTTTACTCAAAATAAATACATTTTGCTCGAGGAAAAGTTTAAAATTTCATAGGCTGTATTTATGAAATTCATTTTTTCGAATAAATTTAATTCCTTATATTTTTCGAAAACATCTTTTGGGGATATTGGAGTAATATTTTCTTCTATTACCTTCTGCACTCCGGCACCAACTTGAACTGTAATATCATATATAAACCAACCATTTTCATTATAGCATATCACTATATCGTTATCTTCATCTGTTCCTTCACTTCTAACTACTCTACTTGTGCTTTTAATTGTAGCAAAAGGAACCAATGCTCTATCTGATAATCCATAATGTTCGGTTTTATTCTTGTCATAATTGATCTCAAGTTCTTTTGAAACAGCATATATGATTTTTTGTATTTCATCATTATTCATTAGTACATCTCTCTTCATAAATATTACAAAAATTATAACAGATTTTTAATCACTATTCAATCGTTACTAATTAACTATCGCCCCCTTTAGTTAAGTTATCTGATTTCGTTGTTCCACTGAGTAACATTTATATTCATGTTACTACCTCCAGTTTCATGTCCAATCAGAACACTTCTTCCCATAGAACAGTTTGTGATTTCACACTCCGTAATTTCGGTACTCTCTCCGTATGAATTAATTCTGAAATATCCCAATGCTTTAAGATATGTGTTTTTAATACTTATGTGGTTTTTAGCATTAGCACCAGCAGAATTATGATATGAAACGACACATATGTGGCCTGTCTTTGTAGTATCAATAGATTCGAACACACCACCATTTATATCAATATATCCATCAATACCTAATCCTCCACCGATACATTGCGCTGTCCTACCAGGTGTATCATTGTCACTATTATCAAATTTGAAATGACAATTAATATATCTATTAATATATGAATCAGTATCTGAATCTCTTTCATCATGTATAATGTATCTAATATTGCTTGCTTCAATTGTTATATTTTCAAGTGTGAATCCGTATATATCTGAATTAAATACAGAAAACCATTTCTTTATAACAGCATTATCCCCTGTATAATTGCAAATAATTTTTGATTTACTGCTACCTATAATATGGATTCTATTTTTTAATAATAAGCCCCTAACCGGCGACCGTGGTGCGCCCCCACCTGTTGCATTATTAAAGAAATCAGAGCCAAACTCTTCAATCAAATCCCATGTTCCATCACCTAGATATACAACAGAATCCATATACTTTGTAGCAGTAACAATCGCATCAGATAACTTTACAAAATCACCACTTTCGTCTTTTTCAACATAGTATGTTTTTGGTAAATAATCCATAATTTTTCTTACTTCATCACTTGCTTTTTCGCTAAATGATAAATAAGATTCATAAATCTTATTTTCATACATTTCTTTACTTGACGTGAATAACGTATTCTTAGAACTTGAGCTACGTACGCCTGTAATAGCAACTACACCATTTTGCGTTGGTTTAAAAATTCCACTCACGAAACCTGTAGTTGTATTTTCAATTCTTGAATAACTACCATCATCATATTTAACACAAGAGAAACTAGAAAAAATATCTATAAAATAATAATTTTCATTAGCGTTAATATTAAATAACTCAAATCTACCAAAATCAGAATTTTCTGATACATTATGACTTTCATAAGTATAAAATTCTCCTGGATAAAATTGTAAATTTTCCAATAGGTTAACATGTTTTTTTGCGATACCCTCTAAATCTTCCTTTAGCGAAGCAGCAGCCTCTCTATTTGCATCAATCTGCTTCACCAGGCCTGTGTCGTCCATATCATATTCGAGTTTATATTCCAGGGCGAGGGAATATGGAGCTACGGGTTCTATGCTTCCGGCAGAGCCAAAGCCCCGGAATTCCAGGGTTTTGTTCGCCTGATCGTAGAGCATGTAGGGCACATGGTTGCTTTCGCTTGTGTATGCAGTGGCGGTGCTGTCTACGGCAAGGTATTGGCCTTTTTCTACGGGGATCCAGCAGCGTGCGTTGCCGTTTGCTTCAAATATTATTTTCGTTGTGCTTACTATTTTTATGGTCTCAGCACTGGGCATGTATACGGTTCCTGGATTTTTTTCAAATTCTACAATATAAGCCGAACATTCTCTGTCCAAATTTAATGTACTTTCATTCTGTGCAAAAGTACCTCTGCTTATTTTGGCAACCACGCCTGCTGCCGTAAAGCGTTCATTTAAAATACAAATTCCTTTGGTTTCCGCAACATATTTCGTGGATTCTGATTTCGCCTTTGACCAGATGGAAGCACCGGCACCAAAGAGAGCTTTATGTATATCCGAAGCCTGTTCCCTTACCGCTTCTCCGGCGTTTCCATATTCTTTTCCATCATAGGCAACACGTATATCCTTCAGCTCTGCATCTCCGGTTGTTGAACCATCTCTTAATGCCGTAAAAGCATTCATTCTTTTCTGGATATTGTCCATCTGGGCTTTTGTCTGATTATATAAATGTTCAGCATCGCTACTTATCTGAGCTCCTGAATCTGATAATTTCTTCATGAGATTGTCAACGGAAACCATCATATCCTGAAAATCTTCAACATTGAAATAATCATCCTGTTCCGGATAAGGCATTGCGTAATTCTTTGTTTTCTTCACTGTATTACCTCCGTTCGAAGCTGATCGTATGTTTTTACCTTAAGTTCTTTATAGGTAAAGGGCTTGTATGCACGGTATGTATTATAAATAATGATAACGTCTATAATCTGGTCCAGCGGTACGATTCCTTCCAGCATTTCCCATATTACTTTTCTGTTTTTATAGTGTTTCAACTGCAACGTAACGGATACTGTTTTCTGCTGTATGTTCACTTCCAGGTTGTATCCATCCCCAAGCATACTCTGCAGTCTTTTCTGAAGAATCCTTTCCGTATACATAGTCGAGATACACCATCTTGCAATCACGGCAATTTTTCGTGTTTCCAAATCACTGCTGCTTGAAGGCTGGATATTTAATATCCGCTCTCTTCTTTCAATTCCACTTTTCCTGGATTCTTTTACCGTGATATTATCATCCAGTTCCTGGATATGATTCTCCAGTTTTTCTCCAATAATATCCCCAGCTTTAACAGAACACTTGATTTCCCTGATCTGCATCACGGCATCCGGATAGTTTACTTTGACGTGCATGTCAGTTCCCCCTTCACAGGAAGCTTGTTTTTCCCAACTGTATAGTTTTTGGCTGCTCCGTTCAGGGTTGTTCCTGCAACATCCTCTACCCCTGTCACATCCACGATTGCTCTCTCAACCTGCAGAATCCTTACAACCAGATTATCATTCTTCTCCCATTTTTCCCTTACTTCAAGGAAATACTCTTCAACGGCCTGATTGATATATTCCTTAATGTCTTCATAGGCGTATCCGGATTCAAATGTAATTTCTGTATTGATATTTACGGTCTCTTCCTCTGCACCAACCACTTTTACCCTGTGTCCGATTGGAGCAATTCCATCGCCTTCTCCGCTTGTCACCACCGGATCAACGGTATTCTGCACTTCTTTCACAACGTCCTCATCAGGAGTCCGGAAAGAATCTCCTGCAATCATTACCTTGATCTGATCATCTGGTTTTGAAACTCTTTCCAACTTACAGGCCTTTACACCAGGCATTTCATTGATCCTACCTTTGTAATACTCCCTGTTTCCGGCAAAACCTCGATAATTGTAGCTGTTCAGCACTCTTGACCGATACAGTTCGGTATCCTCCTGGTCTTTTCCCTGCAGCCTGCATTTCAGTATCTTTCCCCACTCAAACCCTTCCACAAAAGTTATCGGGTCCAGATCAGATAAAAGGGTATTCGGGCCGCTTCCAGATGTATCACATCCGAGCCTGTATATATGCTTGTTTTCATCAATCACATTGAACACTGTATAGTTGTACTCATCGCAATTCCACCTGCTGCCGGCCGGAACTGCACAATTGAACTGTGCTTCAAATTCTGCATAGGTAGCTTCATTTATGAAACATCCGATGTCATTTCCAATCCGGATAAGGTGTTCCAGATCCGCCGTATCTGCAAACATGTTCTTTTCTATCCCGGCCATAAACATATATGTCTCTTCCAGCTGGACCGCCTGTTTTGCACAGGCATTATACAGAAGACTTCCCTCTGATGTATCGATATCGTCCGGCATCTCCTTCATCATGGCTTCCATGATATTTTCAAATGTCATATCCTCAAACATAGATCTCCGCCTCCTGTTCTCCCAGTGTTGTTATAAGTTTGAATGACAGCATGATCTTTTCATCCTTTTTCACACATTCAAAATCTGTGATCCCTTCTATATATGGATTTACACATAAACACTCCTCCGTCATTCTTTCCAGCTCTGAATTCGTATATCCTTCAGAATACTGTTTTCCGATCAGGTCCTCAAACTCCTGTCCATATTCATCTGAATATATATAATATCTGTACCTTGGCGTATGTAATGCGATCCAGCACCATACCATGAGAGCATCTACGCCCTCCACGATCTTCCCGGACAACTGTCCTGTTTTGAAATCAATTCCATATTCTTTCGGAACGTATTCCTCTTCTGTAATATCATCGGATTCCGTATCTGCAAACGGAAACATCATACCGGGTCCACCACCTTTGCAATCAGTACAAATTCCTCAGTATCATTCATCTTCATCAATAAGACTTTATCACCTTCTTCCAGATGATTGATTCCGTCTTCAACAGCCAGGTTGCTGCTTACTGAATAGTCACTTTTATTTATTATTCCCGATCCTATTTTTACTCTCCCGTCATGGCCCATTATGCCAAATTCCGGCACCTGAGGGTTGTAAAAACGTCCCGCCTTTCTCATCTGCTCAATTAACTCTTCATAAGGAGTCATAGCCCGCTGTACCTCCCTCCGTTAATGATCGCCGTCACTTTCTTTCCGGCCCATTGCCCGATATTAAGCTGCGCTCCATTATTTGTCTCGGAATTTCCCAGGCTTTCAAACTCCACGATCGACACAGCACCGGAATACACATGGCCCCATTGGTTTCCGGCATCATCACCTTTTTCATCTGCTATGATCGCATTGAAGCGTGCTCCGTCTTCCAGAACCACGCTTACAACATCACCTGCGGAACCAAACACCGGACGGAGAGCTATCAGGTAATAGCCATTGATGGTTGCAATACCATTCTTCCCTTGCTTTCCATTATTTTCCCACAGATCTGCTATTATCTTCTGGGTGCTGCCACTGTTCCATCTTCCAAAGAAATAGGAATAGTTTGTGTAGTCTTTTATGATCCCTGTCTGTGCTACAGATCCCGGAACCGCTACGGTTGTTCCGCTTATCACCTCATCGCTTCCTTCGGCCGATTTTGTAACCGGATAATCTATGTAACAGAATCCAAGGACATTCTGATGGGAATCTCTTCTTTTCACATCATCGCCATAGTTGCCTTCAATGCTTGTGTATCCACCAGCACTATTGACACTTTCAACAATTCCAATATGTCCCTGACCACCATAAATTACTAAAGCTCCTTTTTTCGGGGTACTGCCCCATTTTCCGCGAGCCTGGTAGTAATCCCGGACATTAAAACAATAAGCTTCTTTTGCTCCTCCCATGAACAGATCTGCATGTCCACTCTTATTGAAACAGGCCCAGATAAACATGCAGCACCAGGCAGCATCCATTCCATACAAAACCGTAATCTCGTTATGATTGCTTCCAGGCGGATTTTCCCCAATCCCGATCCAGGATCTTGCCTGGTTCAGAACATCTTCCAAAGCAGAACTCTCTGATAAATCAGACAAGCTTGAGGATGTCTGTTCTTCATCCTCTTCCTGCGTGTCCATGATATTCTTAAATTCCAGATCAAGCTTCATCGTATAGGATCCATTTTTCCATTCATGGGAATCACTCTCAATCCAAAATCTCCCTTTCAGTCCTGTCCTGGAATCTTCTATGATCACCCCAAGACCGGAAACACACCGGTAATCCCCTGTTGATGTCAGGCTTGCATTTTTACTGATTCCTTTCAGCTCGTTCATTGCTTCCTGCTTGCCATTACCGGAATCCACAGTGATCGCGCTCTGGAATATTCCATACATGTTCGCCCAGCGTGTGTTGGTAAGGATCCCGATCTTCTTATTTGAAGAATTATATACATACACCCGGTTTACCATATCATCCATATTCTCGCTGTAAGACGATTCAAGGATCCGTTCACCCTGCTTAATGTGAAATCCCGGGATCGTCTTCCCCTTTTCGATCACTTCCAGGGTATCCCCATTCATCTGGGCAATGTACGGCTTTTTATTCTTCCTGTACACTTTTGTGTATGCAGCCATAATAATTTCATAATATGGCCTTTCCTGGAAAAACATCTTATTTAACACCAGTCCAGTCTTTGCAAGGTTTCTGACGTTTATACCGATATCCTTACATACCATTTCCGTAATCTTTTCCGGCGTTTTGTTCCGGAACCGGTATGTCCCGTTGGATCTTAGCAGATGGATCATATGATCCTTTGCCGTATACTGCAGCTCTCCGGCATCTGAACTCCTGTTTCTTTCCGTAACTGCCCCGAAAAAATGCACTTTCTGATTGCTATCCGGATAAAATACGATCTTATCTCCCAGCTTGATATCCAGTGTCTCTACACTTTTATCATTCGGACTGTATGCTACAGAAAACGCAACGGTCCGGGCTGCCTGACGTGCACTTCCGGACCAGGTAACGCTTGTGACATATTTTGTTATATCATTCTCTTTCCACTTTAATCTCATGGTATCACAAGCCTTTCTCCATCAAAGATCCACCATCCGTTCACACCCTTATTGGCACTGCTGCGGAATCCATGTTTTACTGCAGTCCGCTCGATAATGGTCTTGTTTGCTTCGTAGATCTTGTTCGCATATGATCCAGTTCCGTAATATTTCTTGGAAATACTCCACAAGGTATCGTTTCCGGAAACAATATGCACCTTTGCTTTCGTTTTGGACGTTTCCCGTTTCGTTCCCTGCTTTATATTCTTTTTCGTTGTGGAAGCTGCAGTCTTTGATGTCTTTTTCTTTTTTGGTTTTGTGTACTTAGGTGCCCGGTATTCCATCAAAGACAGCTTATATTTGATATCTCCAGTTCCATCTTCCTCCCCGTATGAGAAGGAGCTGATCACCACCTGCATATTGATCTTGGTTTTGGTAACAACCAGACGGAGTGTTTTTTCCTGCCAGGAAAGTATTTTCTTCACATATTCCCATGGACTCTGCTTTTTCTTATATGCTGCAAAGGAATAATCCTTATTTGGAAAAAAGGACTCCAGTTCTATGGAACTGAGTCCTCTTTTTCCAAGGATTGTGACATCTCCAAGGTTCTGGACGTTCACGGTTTCATGTCCGGCATCCCTTGTAACGTTATAGGATGCTGGCAGTATCGGAAGCTGTATGGAATCTTTTCCGCATTTCAGCCATATTTCCATCTTACTAATCATTTACGCCTCCTATACTACCGCTGTCTGCGGAAGATTATCATTGGTTTCTTTTATTTTCTTTACAATTCTTTCCGCGATCCGGTCAATGTCTGCTTCTTCACGAACAATAATGCTGTCTGCCAGTTTCGCTATGGTAATTACTGTACCTTTATTCTCGGAACGTGCCATTCGGACAGATTCATCATGTGGATATACCCTTGTACCTCTTGGCAGGTCAACGATCTCTCCGCCCTTCTCACTGATCTGTACAATACCGCCCTGCCAGTTATCGGTTCCTTTTGACAGAGCTGGAATCTGCGGAATGTTAAGCCCTTTCCAGCTTTTACCACCAATTCCAAGTACCCAATCCGGAACTGTGAAATGGATAGAATTAATCCTGCTGATCGCACCATTTACAATGGAAATGACTGCATTCATCGGGGTTTTTACAAGGGCTTCCAGCATTCCGAAAGAATTGGAAACAATATCCCTTAAGCCTTTCCATGCTTTTTCCCAGTTTCCAGTGAACACTCCATTCATAAATGTTGTAACTCCCTCAAGAACGCCAAGAAAACCGTCTATATACTGGCTTGCACCTTCAAAGAATATTACAATCACATCCGATCCTTCTGAGAATACAAATTGTACAGCTTTTATAAATCCGCTCTCCAGATAAGAGCCTATTTCTGTACATAGTCCTAAAAACGGCTGGAGCTGTGGCTGTACGGTATTCCAGAACGATTCAAACCGTGCAGCTGTTTTTCCGAGCAGAGGACTGATTCTGTCCCAGTTTTTATAGATTAGAAACGCTCCTGCTGCCACAGCTGCTATGCCAATTCCAACCGGCCCTTTCATAATTACTCCAAGAGCTTTAAAACCAGTTTTTCCATCCGTAAGTCGTTCAATTGCTCCACTCAATTTTGCAGAGTCTTTTATCACTCCACCAATTCCAGATGATACCTTTCCGGCTCCTAGCAATACCGGACCGGTTGCTGCAGCCACGGCTGCAAACTTCACAATGGTTTTCTGTGTAGCCGGGTCCAGCTCGTTCCAGTGATCTACCAGGGAATCAATCACAGTGATTCCCTTCTCCACATACGGGATCAGCATCGTTCCTACCGGCTGCAGGACATCAACCTGGATCGTCCTCCACAACCCTCCCAGTGCTCCTGTGAGTGTGTCATATCTGGTGTTGACCAATTCCTCCATCGTCTCTTTAGTTTCGTCGATGGCACCATTGGTTGTTGAAAGCGTTGTAATAACCTGCGGACCTAAATCTTCCCACATGGTTCCAAAAAGATTAACCCCTGCCGCACTCTGGGCAACCGGATCTTCCATTCCGGCCAGTCCCTGGATTACCTCGTTAAAGGCCGCTTTCGCATCCTGGCCTCCGGCCGCAAATCTTTTTGCCATCTTATCGGCATTCATTCCGATGGCTTCAAATCCCTGTTTTGTTGTATCTGATCCATCGATCGCACGGATGGAAAATTCTTTTACCGCATCACCGATCTTATCCAGGTTGAATGCTCCATTTTCCGCTCCATTTGCGAAAATCGAAAACATGTCCTCCGCATCCAAGCCAAGCTTTTGGAACTGTACGGAATATTCATCAATGTTATCAAACAATTCTCCTGAAAAATCCAGGCCATTCTGAGCCCCCTGTGCCATAAGATTGAATGCTTCTCTTGCGGAAACGCCGAAATTCTTGATCAGGCTGTCTGCTGCTCTGGTACTTTCCCCGATATCAACATCAAAGGTATCTGCCAGCGTATAAGCGTACTCCGTACATCTCTGCAGTGCAGAATCATCCAGATAGGACATGTTCTGGTCAACTTTTGCCATTGCATCCGCCACATCTCCTATGGATTCTCCAAAGTTGTCCTTGTAGACATTGTTGATCATATCCTGGTATTTGCCCAGGTTTTCGGTTGCTGTCCCAGTTGCGGCCGCAAACTGTTTGTAGGCATCCTGTGATTCAGAAGCGAACTTTATTGCAGCTGTTCCAGCCGCTGCCATTGGCACAGAAACCGATTTTGTAAGGCTTTCTCCGGCTCCTTCCAAAAACTGCCCTGCATTTTCAAATACACTTCCAAGATTGCCAATTCTTTTTTCCAGATTTTTTGACTGTCTTGCTACTGTCCGCGATGGATCTGAAAATTCATCGATCAGCTTTACTACCGCTGCTACTGTTTTATTTGCCCCGTTCCCTCGCCTCCTCTTTTATGTCTTCGATCTCCTGCATCAAAAAAGCACGGGTGATCAGACGTTCACCCGCACCCATATTGTAATAATCCGAAATTTTCCACTTTTTCAAACGGAACAGTGCATAAGCAATGCTTGCTTCCCTGTCCGTCCTGATCAGTTTTTTATTTCCTTCTCCTCAGTCTTAAGCCCAGATAAAGCAATAATCTCATCTGCAATGGTTCCGGCTTCTGCCTGAAACAGAATTGCGGCAAGATCTTTTGGAGTCGCAGCATTAAAATGCTCCAGCAAAGCCGGATCTTTTAAATCCGGTTCAACAATTCCATTCACACAGAACATCAGGTTTGTGTCGTAAGCTGCTGAAATATTTCTTTTTCCTTTCTCATCAAACATCATCTGCATGATATCATTGTGCTTCCGACCCGAAACTTCCTGAATCGTGATCTCTGTTTCCTCTCCCAGAAGCTTTGTCAGCCTTGCAGATCGGATCTTCTTTGTTTCCTTTTTCTCTACTGTCTCTTTATCAACTCTGATCAGCTTTTCAATCAGATTCATGTTCTTTTCCTCCTGTCAAATAGCATCCAATACATCAAAATCCGAAAAATTAAACGGAATGGACTCTTCGCCCAGCTTTCCGGCTTCCCAGTCTGCAATTGGGATTTCTGTAAAAATACAATCCTTAAGCCGTACACGTTCGCCGCCAAAGGCTTCCGGGTCATCCAGATTGGAGATGATCGTGCCTCTGATTGCTTTTCCTTCCTTGATCGCCTGTGCTGCTCTTTTCAGCCAGTATGATGTCACTTTATTAAGTTTTACAGTTCCTGATCCGCTGATTCCCGTTACTTTATACCCCTTTTTTAAGGTCCTTGCCTGTGTCACTTCTGCGGTATCAAATTTCATTTTTGCCTGAAGTGCAGTGGTTTCTGCCATATATTCAGCATCAATCCACAGCTCTCCAAACGTTCCATTAATAACCCTGTCCGGTGTATAACCTTTCCTCGTTAATCCCTCCTTTTATGCCGTGATATCCAGATAGATGTCTTCCATGACATCTGAAATTGTCACAGTTGCTTTGAAATATACTTTTTCATCGGTATACTGTTTCTGCATTTCCTCATCTGACATGGCTTCTGCATCTTCTTTTTTGATCTTTTCATTTTCGATCACATATTTTCGAATTTTCTCCACGTCAAACTCAATGCTGTAATCTTCGATCAGGCCATTTACAAGGATTTCGTCCATGTAGGTTTTGATCGCAGATAACAGAAGACACTTATTGCTGTATGTATTCTGATATTTTCCGATGTAGTTATCCTCGGCCAGCTCAACAATATCGTTGTTGATCATGTCCATAGTCTCTACAACACGGATTTTTTTCCATGGGCTCTGCTTTCCGGTTAAAGTGGTTAACGATGTCACGCCTCTTCCAACCTTGATTTTTTCTCCGTCATCAAACAAAACAAACTTTCCTGCATCAATGGCTGCTTCAACCGATTTACGGTCCAGATCTTCACAGGCTGTTACATCGTCCAGAACAGCAAAGGTCACGGACTGATCACTTCCTGTTCCTGCGATCAGACCGGCAATCCTAGAACAGAACGTTTCTGCTGTATAGCTCTTTCCATCTGCAGTTACTGTCTTCGTTGCATAATTTACAATTCCCTCTGTATCTGCTTCTGTTTCCGGTAACACAGCTTTCACTCTGTTATGAGCTTCCCTCTGAGCTTTCACCCAGTCTGTGATCTTCTGTGTCTGGGAATCTTTTTTTGCACTTGGGAAACACATCCAGTCTACTTTCTTCCGCTCAAAATATTTGAAGGCTTTATTGTAATCTGTCTCTGCAGTAGCAAGAACATATACCACAACTTTTTGCGGTGCCGTGTCATTTCCACGGAGTGCCAGGGCAATCTGGTTTTTATTATCTGTCCCCAGCTCCTCCGGGATATCTTCACTTGAAAAAATTGTTATCGGATTCCCACTTGGAACCTTTGCATCTTTGAGCACCATTCCAACAGATCCGCGGTCCAGCCTTTTTGCCGAATTCTGCGCCCGTACCACGAATGTGATGTTCATTGCTGGTAATCCCATCAGTTTCCTACCTCCTGTCTCATTTCCATGTTTTTCATAATTTCACTGTTATCCTCCTTTTTCACCTCATCCCAGAATTCCAC
Source organism: Blautia sp. DFI.9.10 (assembly GCF_024461705.1). Lineage (NCBI taxonomy): Bacteria > Bacillati > Bacillota > Clostridia > Lachnospirales > Lachnospiraceae > Blautia > Blautia sp. DFI.9.10. The sequence goes on along the minus strand of NZ_JANGAA010000002.1, from coordinate 86,908 downwards.
TTCAAATGTCACTACAGGGATATTGTTGTTTTCCCCCTCAAACATACAGTTTATGTTATCGGTATTCAGTTTCCTGCTGCCAACCTCAAGTTTATAGCCAAAAACAAATTCCATTTTTTCAAAGAATTCCATTGCCGCAAGTTCGTCAGACCGTTTCTGGATAAGGTCAATTTCGATCTCAACATTTTTATGGACCGCATTTTTCGTTCTCTCTGAAAACGTCTGTGTCACATAAACAAAAAAAGAAGGTCTGGTATAACCCTCTATTGTGTCTGGTCCGTATATTTTTGTACCGGGATAGGATTCCTTTAATGTGAGGTTCACAGCCTGCTTAATATCTTTAAGAGTCAAATCCTGCATCCTCCAGTATTGAATTTAGAAGCTCCTGGCCGATTGCTTCGGAATATTCTGAACGTCGTGCCATATATTTTCCAACAGTCTTTTTAGCGTATACCTTACCAACTTTTCTTCCAGTTCCCGGTTTTCCTTTTCCCCAACGGTTTTTCCGGTTATGAGTAACCAAGTCGTGTCCTTCTTCATAAAGATGATAATGTGGAGCTTTCGTTGTAACAGCAACCGTGTAGTTAGTTCCTGATCGGATCACTTTTCCCTGCCGGAAGCTTTCTGCTAATCTAACTGGTTCTTCCTCTGAATCTTTAGCTTTCCAATGATGCCCTTTTGCTTCTGCATTTACCCTTGTTCCAAGATCCTCAGCAATATTCCTTGCTTCTTTCCTCAAAACCTTTTCCGCAGAAGCAGGAAACTGCTTCATAGCCTTTTCCATAGCCTCAGCAAATTCTCCATCTCCAGTTATATCAAACTTGATACTCATTTCCTTCAAACACCTCCCTGCACTGTATCTCAAGAAGTTCATGTCTTTCATCAATGTCCAGCGGCGGACCTTCTATTGTAAAGATCCTGCCGTGATATTTGATCCTCATATCTGCAGTAATATCATTCCGGAACCGCACATATATCCTGTGAGATACCTCTGGTTTAAGCTTTCCCATAAAGTTATATTCCGAAGATTTGTATGGTTTTACGCTCCCCCAGACGGTCTTATAATCCTGCCAGGATGACTTATCCTGTCCCATCTCGTCTTCTTTGGCTTCAAGGCGTTGGAAAGTGAGCCGCCGGTTTAATTTTCCTGTATAAATCATTTCGCCACCTCACAGAAAATTGATACAGTACATTCCCAGAATAGTTTCTGCTGTTTTATTCATAACATTTTTATCAACCTGCAGCTGGCGGTTATCATACATATCCGCAATGAGCATAAGGACGGCAATCGTAATGTCCTCATGCTCGTCCAGCTGCTCCTCAGTCAGCCCCGTATATCCTTTACAAAATTCTACGGCGGCTTTTTTCATAACCAGAATCTCCGTATTGTCTTCTGTCTCCATATCTTCCGGAGATTCCCTGATATGCCGCCATATATCTGCAGCAGTTATTTCACTGATCTTCATATTTCCTCTCCTTTTGCGCCGGCGCAACTTTAAGCGGATGCCATTGTCAATTTTGCGATTTTCTGGGAATCCTCCACTTTTGTATCAATTTCCATCCATGCAACTACGCCTACTGCATGCTGCGTTGCATATTTCTCTCTCAGTACTTCGATATTTGCGTCCTCTGCCACTTTTACCGCTAATCCGGAAAAGTCTCCATAATATACTGCTGTAGCTTTTGCTGCCATCTTTGGCATTGCATCGGAACAATACACATCTTTTCCAAGAAGCGTATATCCCCACCGTGCTGATACATCCCTGTTCAAAAGATAATTGCCATCACTATCTTTTAACTTTCGGATTGCGGTTCTGGTGGCTTTATTCATGATCCATACAGCACCGCTCTGATAAATATCCGGAATGGACTCCTGTACATCGATCAACTCGTCAGCTTTAACTTTATCTGCTGCCGCTGCTGTAATACCCCGTGTAACGTTCGTAAGTCCTTCAGCTTTTCCAGTTGTTCCGATCAGACACTCATGTTCAATAAATACAGAAATCGCTTTCGCCATATACTGGATAATCTTATTCAGTACATCAAAATTACTGTTATTGATCAGTTTCTTTGAAATCAGCGTCAGTGCTCCTGCAAGGAATCCACCAAGCGAAATACTCTTGAATGTTCCAGATGTACTGGTAAGTTCTGTAAACTCATCCGCATAAGCCATTTTAATGGAACTGGTTTCTTCGTCATAATATGGGATATTGATTGTTCCACCAATGTTATACCGGTCAGCCATACTGTAGATTGGGCAGATTTCTACTACCTTTTCAATGATTTTATTGACAATAGAAGACGGAATCACTGCACCATTGTCCGCATAAGTAAGGTTCGCAGCTCTTTCGTTTGTAAGTGTTCCTCTCACATAATCCACAAATGCCCGTTCCTCAACGGTCAGATCATCATTTTCCCCGTCTTCTTTTTTCTTTCCTCCGGGATTTCCCAGATTTCTGGCTCTTTCTTTTGCTTCGATCGTCTTGTCAATGGCATTGATTTCTTTCTCAATTTCATCAAAACGGGCCTGCTCTGATTCTTCAAAGGCACGTTCTTCTTCCTGGGCCTTATTTAAAATCCCTTCCATTTCTTCTACAAGGGCAGCTCTTTTTTCCTCCAGGTTCTTTAATTCCTCTGCCCTTACCTGCAGGTATCGTCTGGCAGCTACTCGGAATGCCTTTTTATTTGTAATTCTTCCTCTATGACTTTTCATGATTTTCCCCCTAATCTTCTGATGGTAGCTTCATATTTCGAATAATCCACTTTTTCTTTCTGTTCACTTGAGATTACTTTTGTTTCCAGAGTTCTTACCTCCAGTACTTCATTCCCGTCTGCGCGCATCTCGATGGAAGTGCTTGCATAACAGGGAATTTTCCTGTTATCAATAATGGATACTTCTTTCAGATCCATATCCTCAACAAATCTGCGTTTCAGTCCGGAATCGGTATCTTCCTCTTTTGCGGCCCTTTCTATAAATCCAAAGGACCAGCCTCTCAGTTCTCCTTTTTTTGCTTTTTCGATCACTTCCGCGTCTGTAATTTCTGCAATTGCACGAAGCCCGATATTGTCTTCAAACAACTGCAGATTTGTTTTGGTACTTCCAAGTTCCCTGCTGTAATCATGATTCAACAGGATCTTTATTTCATCTGCGCGTGAAATGGCTCTCTCAAATGCTCCCGGAACAATCTGCTCAATAAACTGTTCCCCGCTTCTGTCCCGGATCGGTCTGCTGTCTCTGGCAACAGCATTTACATAGCCATCAATCGTAACTGACTGCTCTCTGATCTCTATTCTCCTGGGTCATCGCCCCCTTCTTTTATTTTTGTCAAATCTAATGTTTTACTGGTGTTAAGTACAATCACTTTATTGCTTTCCGGATCATACAATCCGTCCTGGAGCCCCAGTTTGATAAATTTCATACCAAGAGGTGGCATATTTTCTTTTTTTCGGACCTCATCTGTCTGAAGAAATCCTTTTTCAATTCCAACACTGTATGCGTTATACCGCTTGTCAATATCACCTTTGATCAGTTCTGAAATATCAAAATCAAAAAAATACATCTGTTTTTCAGATTCCAGCAGCATTGCCCGGTTTAATGCAGTCCGAAACTCTGCCAGCAGGTTTGAAAGCTCATATTTAATGAAATTTTTTTCATCCTGTTCTCCGGCATTGCCACTTAACAGCGATGGCGGGATCCCAATTACTTTACAGATCTCATCCCCATTCGTCTTTTTATTTTCATTCAGCTGCATTTCTACAGATGTATTGGACGCTTCCTGAAAATCAAGGCCTTCATTCAGGATCACCACACTCTCTGTATTGTTTGAATAAAGATTTCTCCATGCTTCTTTCAAAGAATTGATTGCCTGCTGCGACAGTCTTCTCGGAGACTTAATAAAGCCCTTCTTATTACCGCCTGTTGCAACAAGGGTTTCCTCAAATTTCATGGAGTTATACGCCACACTAAGAAGCTGCTTGTTTTCTTCAATAAGGCTTTTCCCCTGTGCCCCATCCTCCGTATTTCTCAGAAGGCGTACAAACTGATATGGCCTGTACGTGTTTCCCTGTACTAAAATGTCATAATCTTTAAATATCACATCCGGATTCTGGTTAAAACTTATGTTTTTTTCTGCCACATACCTGAGAGAACGTACTTCGTTCCTGACTTTATCTATGTAAATATAACCGCCTCTCCCAAGAAAATAATCCAGAACAACTGCCCGTTTCATCTGATAAGCATCTAGCGTATCCCCTGTTTCAGAATTCAGTAATATCGTTCGCCTGTCATCCGTCACTTCTGTGATCCTGTCATCTTCCCGTTTATACAGCTTTATTGGAACTGCTGCCATTGTCCCTGCGATCTTATTCAGGCATCCGGCCAGGGACGGAATATTCATTGCTCCTTCCCTTCCAATACTTTCTCCTGATAACCAGGCTCTTAAAATAGCGGCATCTACTTCCGGTTCCACATCCGGATCCGCACGTTTTTTCCGTTTCCAAATTCCCCTTGCTATCCCTCCTATGCTGTCTGGGCAACAAAATTGTCACCGTTCAGTAAATATTGCTGTAAAAGATACATCGCATTGATCAATGCAACTACCTCATCTACCTTACCGGTGGATTTCTTTTTGTTGACATATTTGTTTAAGTTTGTGTCTTCTGTACATCTCGCATTCTGAAAATTGATTTCCAGAAGCCGGTTCTCTTCATATCGGAATGCCTGCTGCAGGATCAGCTCTTTTAACCATTTTGTTGGCTGATGCAGGACGGAACTATGCTGTTTGATTTCCACACACTCCAGCCCTTCTGCTTCCATTTTCTGGACACTTGAAATTGCATTGTAGCGGTCATATCCAACCTGTTCCACAATTACTCCGTATTCTTCTTCCAGCAGATGTATCACATAATTTTCCACTACACTGTAATCAATTACTTCCTCACCACATGCAATACACTCCCCTTTACTGATCATTCTCTGATAATCCACATGTTCTTTCTGGGTTTTTATGTTAATTTTCTCTTTTGGAATAAATCCCATTACCCTAGCGTAAATATATCCGTTATCTTCTGTCACCATCGCCACCGCAGTATTATCATCCGTCTGGGAAAGATCTACTCCAACCCATACCTGACGGCCATTCCACCACTGTGGATCTGGTTGGATCCTGCACAGTTTCACTTTCTGAATATCTATATAACCTTCCACACCAAGTCCCTTATAGAGAATATTGTTATGCTTGCAAAGATAATTTTCTCTTTTATTCTCATAAAGGACTGCTAAGGTACGTTTCTTTTTTATCTCATCAAAAATATATTGATGGGATACTGCAACCGGATTGCTCTGATAAATCGCACGATCATCAGTCTGCCAGGCTTCTCCCTGCTTCAGATCATCATCTGGTTCGTAAAGCAAAGCAAAATATCGCCGATCATCCAGCAGACCGTCCAAAGTCTTTTTCGCAATGTCAATTTCATCGATCATCACGTTATTATCGTTGGGATACTGTGTACTGATGATAATTCCAAGTTTATTAAACAAAGTAATCTGTGAAGATCTCATTGCTTCTACCGGATAATCATCCAATGCTCCTGCTTCATCTGCCAGATACGCATTTGCCAGTTTTCCATCCATTCCATCCTGGCTATATGCAAGTGGCGTATACTCATTTTCATTGAGCAGACATATGATCTGGCTCCTCAAGACCTTAAATGCAGGTTCATCCTCATCGTATAATGCTGGCGAAACTTTTATAATTTTTCGGATAGCATTTTTCAGTTCCGATGATAACTGCAGATCCGGCGCAACAGAAAAGAACCGGGAAAAATCCGGTTCTGTAAGCATCAGCAGGATAAATATCACTGCCGAATTGAATGTTTTAAAATTTTTTCGTGCGATTTCAAGAAGAATCGTTACATAAAACCGGCTTCTTTGTTCTGAATTCCGGCAATATGTGCATAGCCCGGCTACGATCATAAACCACGCATAATCCTCCAGGCCATCATAAATACTACATCTAAGATCCGGGTGGACCATTAATTTTAGTAATTTGCATATTTTTTCATACTCCTGTTCATCTACATAAGCGTCCTCATCATTTCCATCCGCAATATGTAACCAGCTTTCTGCCTGTTTTTTAACATATTCCGGGACTTTTCCTTCCTGCTCCGTGGAACACCATACGGCATATTTGTATGCTTTTCCTTCTTTCATCCGCCCAACGCTTCTTTCAGTGGATTGGTTTTCTTTTCCGGTTTCTTCGGAACAGATCTGAGGGATGCTGCGATCGTCATAACGTTTTCTTTCTCAATCTCTGCCAGCATTCTTCTTTTTGCCTGGATCTGCCGATCCATAGATACCAGACTTTTCTGCATGGAAGCTTCAATGCCGTAATATTCTTTCCGTGTCAGTTCTCTGTTGATAAGCATATCGTCTTTTTCATTTTGAAACTCACATAACTGTTTATAAAACTGATCTCTTTTTTCCTCAAATTCCTTCGTTTCTGCATATAAAATACAGTATCTGTTTATCACAGCTCCATACATATCATCGAATTTATTGATCTTTTCAAGGAGCTTTTTCAGTCGAAGAAATTCCTTATGTGCAATCTCATTGTCTTTCACTTCCTGCCGTTCTTTCAGCGGAATCCCTGTAAGCAGAGCCTTTTCTGCCTGTTCACGCTGCCGGAGTTCTTTCTTGGTTCTGTGTGATTTTCCTTCCATCCGAATAATATCTGCAGACTTTGGTGTTGTTGGCATTGTGCTCCCTCCTTCCGTCAAGAATAAAAACGCTGATGTGGGAATTTATTATAAATCTGTGGGCATATGTGGTCGTAAAAAAGTCAAAATTTTCAGATTTTTTTAGGCGGGGGGGATTACATTTCATCCTCCTGCTGCCTGGCAATCTCTTTCAGTTCCGCCTGCGATATCTTCCCGGCTTCGGCCATCTCATGATGCCTACCACATAATGAAATAAGATTGTCATTGTCAAGCCTTCCGTCCCAGTCTTCTGCTATTGGTACAATATGATGTACTTCTATTTCCCGGTTGTTATATTGCTGTGTGGTTCCGTACAGCTTTCGCATACAGATCTGGCACAGATATTTGTCCCGCTCTCTGATCTCCAGGCTCTTTCGCTTCCATGCCTCAGTGCTTCGAAAACTATTCTGCTTTGTCCGTATCTTCCTGCGTACCGGCCTGCTGCTGCATTGATATTTACTATCATGAATCCGGCCACAGTATTTGCAACTTCTTAACATATCTTATCCTTTCATAAATAGCGGGAGATGGATTTGAACCATCATTTCAGACTTAGGAGATCTGCAAGTTTCCATTACTTCATCCCGCGTTATTTTATGGACATTCTGGGACTCGAATCCAGAACCGACCGGTTATGAGCCGATTGCTCTGACCTGCTGAGCTAAATGTCCGCAATTAGAAAAAGCGTGTAGAAAAATGATTTCTCATTTCCCACACGCCCTTTACAATATTAATTCGGTGTTGAACGTCTATGTTCTTTAACTTTTACACCATCACTTCTCGTATACGGTTTTACAACCACAATCTTTTTATTCTGAGTTCCTCTAACACTAGATTTTGTTTTGGCCATCTTCTTCTACCTATACCTTTCTTTTGGGTAGAAGCGTCCAACTGGTAAATACGCCTCTTCGTTAACTATTACTGATTCTTCTTTTTATCTGGTTCCGGTCCAGGACCTACCCAGAATCTGAAGGCTTTTTTACCATGATCCTTGGCATAATCTTTCGTGCCATCTTTCCTGGTAATCCACGTTCTAAAAATCCACATGGATATCCCCTCCTTTCGCAATTAACTCTTGCAAAAGGATAAATACAGTGTTACAATTCAGTTGTCGAGACGGAATTGTAACCAGTTGAACAACTGTATTTACATTTTCACAAGAGCCAAGCACCATATTTATGTTGCTTGGTTTTTTGTATGTATAAAGCCTTTCGACTTATACAGCTTTAAATAAATCAAGCATTTTTTCCTCGTAGTCTGTATAATGCCCTATTCCATTATATAGCCAACTTCGATAATACCAATATGCATATTTGGCAGCCTGATTACTAAGGTCAAAAGTAGTCCTTATTGCATCCGGGGTAACATTCTCTATGAAATTGTCAATCAGTGGTGGTGGCGCAAGTGCATATTTTGCAAAAAAATTTGCCTCTGCTTCTTCCTCTTCTCCATCTTTAATATGTCCCATAGCATAATGACCAATTTCATGCATTATAGTTTGGTTGATTCTCCCATAACTTTCACACGAATCATTATAAAAAATAATCCATTCTTGACTCTGAGAACTGCCAATTGAAAATCCATCTTTGCTTTCACGCATTGCTGCAATTCTCTTTTCCTCATTTAAAGCAGAATATGGAACAATCTTAATTCCCATTTTCGTAGCCATTTCAAATGCACTAATTGGAATACATCTGATTCCATATAGAGAAAAGGTATCTATTGCCACCCTCTTAATCTCTTCATACTGTTCATTTTCCAGACGCATATACTCTCCTGTTTGTTACATTAAAAGTTTAATAAGTTCCATTTTTTGTTCCTTTGTCATTTTTGAAGCATTCCGTGCTAAGATCACCCGTGCATCATCAAAATCTTTTTGTGAACCACTTTTTTCATCTTGGCTCAACAAATAATCTGTTGTTGTGTTGAGTGCTTTTGCAATTTTAATCAGAGTGGCGCCTCTTGGTATACGATCTCCCTTTAAATAATGGGAAATGGCAGATTCTGTCACTCCTGATAAAGATGCCAGATCCTTTTGCGTCATTTTACGGTCAGAAATTATTTCTGCCATACGCTCTGCTATGCCCCTTGCCATTTCGTCTTCCTCCTTATTAGCAATCGATTGCTACACTCATACTATATCATTAAATTATCACTTTGTCAAGTTATTATAATTTTTTATTATGTCTATTACCATTTTATATATAAAAAGCACCCGGCTGATGACGCCAGATGCCTTCTTGTGACCTATCATATAAATGTAGACTCCTAAAGCCGCCGACCTTTATGCCTTTGGCTTCTATTGTATTGTACAACGAACTTTCCGAATAATCCGAACTTTTTTTATTTTCACTCAAAAAATGGCGATCCCGCAAGGACCGCCGTTCTGTTACCTGTTCATCCCTAATTTTACCATCAATGCTTCCTGCAAGATCTGAGAAAAGTTAATGTTCTCACGGATTGCAGCTTCATTAAGACATTCTGGAATGCTCAATGTTTTCTTCACTGCACGGGAGCAATTCTTTCTGCGATACTCCGCCATATCAAACTCTATGATCACTAGAGTTCCATCTTCCGGATCTACGGCATCAAGAGCTGAAGCTTCCGGTATTGGTTCCTTTTCATTTTCTCTTGCAGTCAACGCCAGGCCAAGGGCATCCACAGCCATTTCATATGCTTCCTGCATATCTTCACCCTGTGTCATGCATTCTGGTATATCCGGATACGTATTTATACGTATGTCAACTATTTTATTTGTTCCCTCATTAAGTATTTATCTCTGATCATAAGCCTTGGATAATCAGGATTCTGTGAATATCCTGTCTTTCCTGCTATCTTCTCCCAGGTCAATCCCTGCTGATAAAACGCTTTGAACACATATCTGGTCTGGCCATCTTCAATGTTCTGAATCCAGTTGTCTACTGCTGCCACCTGCTCATTTTTATGCTCATAGGTTCTCTTTCTTCTGTCATATCGCTCCTGATCAAACCCAACTACGCTCTGAGGCCGTGCAAAACCTGTACTGTAATCAAATATTGTGCTGTTCCCTAGCCCAGCCTCCCCATTCATCATTTCATCCAATTCCAAACCAAGGACCGGTATTTCCCTCTTTAATTTTCTGTAATTATCAAGAAGTTTCCTGGTGATCTTGATCTCGCCCACTGGCATCCTCCCCTTTCTACTACAATATATTTATGGTTAATATCCCTTACAGCCAGTAAGGAATTATCCATCTTGTTGCTTAAGCTGTTAGAATGTAGGTAGCAATCGGATATCGTCCCCTTTCTTGGACTTCGCGTCCGTTAATTAGACTGATAACCAGCTCCTCATTCACAGCGTTCGTTTTATGCAGGTTGAATCACCATTTATGTTATTTTAGTCATTCACAACCCGTTTTCTATCTTGTAGTCACCTTTTTTCTCTAAAAAACAAAAAAATACCAACCACCAATATTGATGGCTGGTAAAAGGACTGTTCAATCTTTCTGAATACCCGTTCCATTACAATGTTCGCACTTTACTAAGTCGTACCCCACTTCTTTTAAAGCTCGTTTTCTGCACTCTCCCATTGTTAGCGTTCCAGGCGCATCGTATCTATCAAACAACTCCGAATACTTCTTTTCATCCCTTGGTTTTTTAAACTTGCCTGTTCCTTCACACCAAAAACATTTTCCCATATGACAATTCCTCCTATCATATCTATAATACAGAAATTATATCATTCCAACCGTTAATATTCAATTATCAATGTGCTATTATTTGTTATAATTCAGGAATTATTTCTGTACTAATCTGTTGCTCTTCCTCTATTTCGTTAAGCACCTTATGCTGTCCCAGTTGATTAAAAATCCGCAATTCGGACAAAAATTAAGGCCTACATCCATGCGGAATCCGCAGTTTCCACAAGTGTAATAACAGTTATATCGCTTCATCTGGTGATATTTAGGCTTCTTGCCATCCAGTTTTGCAAATTCATATATTATTCGGTTAACTGCTGATTCAAAATGCTCTGGCTCTTCTTCCGGAAATTCCTCAGTCATTTTCTCTAACAGCTGTAAACATTCTTTTTTGCCTATCATCATGATTCATTTTTTCCTCCTGCTGTCTGCAGGATTTTTTTTCGTACCCGATCCCATTCTAGGAGTAATGTAATATCCAGATTCCTGCTTAACTTAATATCTTCCGGAATGATCCGATACTTCTTGTCCACAAGTGCAAAGTTTGCTGCTGCCTGGCAGACATTATCTCTTGCAATACCAAGCTTCTCTGTAACCTGTTTGGCTGTTAATAAATCCTCAAAGACTGCTTTCCCGTTCTGGTCTACTACCTTGTACAGGTTTACTCTTCTTTTCATTGATTTCCCCTATCTCTACCTGATCAAGATAATTCCGGCCGAATATCTTCATGAACTCCTTGTGGCTGTGCTGCCTTTCAAATTCTCTCTGGGCCATACGCTGTACTTCATGGCGGATCCGGGCATTGTTGTGAATAGCTTCCGGGCCATAAACGTGATGATCTCGACACAGGTATATTTTCAGGCCATTCTCTTCTGAATTTGTCCTATTAGGACCACTAAATACATGGTGTTCCTGAAGAGTGCTATGTTCAGACCAGTTATCATGAAGCATAATACACAGATAACACGTCCTGCTCTTCTTATCATGTAAAATACTTGGTGGATGATGTTTTTTTCTTTTTCTTACTTTTCGGTTTTGGAAATAACAATTTCTGCCCCTTTCCGGGGAGGTCAAGGCCTCCCCTTATGTATTTGTGATATATTTGGATTTTCGATAACACCCCTTATTTCTGTAATTCCTTCAGGAATTCAACCAGCTCTGTTTCTGAGTTTGGGAATTTATAATACCGTGCATGATATGTCCATTTCGGTATGCCGCCCTTGCACTCTGGTTCAGGTCCTCCAACAAGATGTAAGAATGCCGTTTCATGTTCTGGCATCCATTCTGTTCCTGGAAGAATATATTCTTCTGCAATCAAGCATGCGCCATTCTCAAAATCATACTTGTAGTATTTAACACCGATGTTTTTATCTTCGTACCACAAGCCCCAATCCTTGTAGTTTCTCAGCCATTCTTTTCTCTGATCATTATTTTTCATGACTGGCAATGCAGTGGCTTCGCCGGGATGGTCTGCGATTTTGTTGTAGACACCACAATCATGCTGCTTTTCGTCCGGTGTTTCTGCTACCAGTTGGCAGCGTTCTTCCAGCCATCCGCAGCGACTGTTACAATCATCCGGACACTGAGCACAGCATTTGTATTCCGTATCACAATAGGCTGCTGCACCGCATTTTCCCGAACCGCTCTTTCCAGTGATACATTTTGCCGGCCCCGGCATTTTGTTATCTTTCTTCTCCGGTGCGTCTATAGACACCATCTTGACCGGTTTCCGTTTCTTCCCGAACCTTTTTATCAGCTCGTGGGCCAGCTCATTCCAGGTGAAAGCGCATTCCATGTAACTTCCAGGATTGAACATGATCCCGGTTGAATTTGCCTGATAATTGAATTTACCATTCCTGATCCGGACATCCTGATACCGGACTTCAAGCAGATAGGTCGTTGCGTTGATATCACATGTAAGAACACGTTCTTTATCTCCTTTGTTCAGGGCTTCGAAAAAGCCTTCTATCTGCAGTTCCGGTGTGATTGGGATCTCGTTCTCCGGCGGCCGGTTCTGTCCGGTTGCTGTTTCAATCGTCATTTTTCCTGGCATGTATTCTGGATGCTGTTCAATGCTGTCTTGGCCGGGGATCTGATCATCTATCTGTTGCGCCGGCGCAATAACTTCTACTTCCGGAGGTTTCCTGATTGCACGAATTTCCTTTGCACTCATTTCCGGCTCAGCTTCTTCCATCTGTTCATCTGTCAGATACAACATTTCCTGCAGCTGGCTTTTGTTAAAATCCTTGTATTTATCATCCAGGATAGGGCTGTTTCCATCTTTGGAAAACTTGTCATTCATTGCCATCCAGCGACTGGCTGCTGACTTTTTGATTCCATACTGATCTTCCGCAAACTCCCAGATACTGTTATATCCACCATCCCGGAATAATTCCCGGTCCCGGATATACTTCATGTAATATCCGGCAGCAATAAAGCTTCTGGACATGGTTTTGATATTCGCTGAAAGAAGTTTCTTTACATCATTCAGTGGCATGTCCATTTCGTACCATTTACTTTCTACTACATCCATGATTTCTCCTTATTCCTCTACGTCACTTTCATTTGGCATCTGGAAAACAGCTTTCTTCAGGATCCCGGCTCGGGCAGACAGTAGTTGATCTCTTGTCATATTTTTAAATTCGTTTTCCTGTAAAGCAAGTGTGTATTCTACGACTTTTTCATCTTCATACGCTTCCTGGATCATATCCAGCACTTTAAAAGCTTTTTGGGCACTTGAGTATTCGCCTAATACAACTCTTATCTTTCCTGCACGAAATGTAAGCGTTCCGTCCCCTTCAGCGGATACTACACCATTTTCAATATTTACAATGTGCATTTTGTTCTTACTTCTGATTAACATTTTTCTTCTCCTCTACTGCAACCATCATAGTCTTCTAATGTACCTAAAAGGCTGGTTGCTTTCCTGCAGCGATAACAATCATCTCGTAATTTTGCTCTGTGTCTGCAATCTTTGCATAAGATGATCTTGCGATACTTCTTCATGATCTGATACGTTGAACTCTGATCAAAAGCATTGATCTTCTCATATTCTTCACGGATCTTGTCTGTGTACTGCTGTAATTTACAACGGCAGCAGTGCTGATCCATTTCTTCCTGTGTTACAGCACCTCTGTGGCAGCAGATCTCATCACAGACATAAGCCTTTAAGACTTCAAGAATACCGTCTATTCCTTCTTCTCCTGGCTTCATCTGCTCTCTGCATCCATTCAGGTTTTCCTTCGACTGGTTCACTGTCAAACCATATCCCTCCATTCTCATCCTGGTAATACGTAAATCGGATACCGGATTTAATAATCGTACCAACATATTTCATGTTGGCTGTGTTCTGGCCAGGTCTAAGGCTCCAGGCCTTACCCCATAATTCTTTTACGTCCAGCTTCATCACCTCCAGCGCCCTGCTTCAATAAACGCCTTTCGTAATCAGCAAAGTCATAGTCCCGCTGGTGGAAATTATTAAACCGGTTCTTGGAGGTCTCTTTCTTCTTTTGCTTATTCACCGGGTAAAATCCTTTCCAGCCATTCATGATAGATTTTTTGACCATGGCGATCCTTTCCTCCGGATCACTGGATAAGGAAAGGACTTCTTCTGCCAACAGTTGGATCTGCTCATCTGTCAGCTGATCGCCTTTATTCTGTCTTGATTTCAAAAACAGCAGGAAAATATCATTCAAAGAAGGATCTTCAAAGTATGTACCCGGCGGAGCCGTATATATATACTCTTCTTTCTTTTCCTTTCCTTTTGTGTCATTTTTCCTGGAATTATCATCTTTTTTCCTGGAATTATCGGGATTATTCTCGGAATTATTTAAAGAAGGGTGCACTTTAATAAAGGTCTCTGTTTCCTCCTCTGGAAGGAGCCAAAACCTTTCTACAGTGATCGGAGTTTTCAGTGCCCTGGCTTTTACCATTGCCTGATATCTCCTCTGTATTCCGGCAGAGGTCAAAACCTTGTCCGACTGGAAAAGTGTGTTATCAAACAGTGACCGTTCCAATAAGAAGTTCAAGACCTGCTTCACCTTGTTGCTTTCCATGTTCAGATCATCTGAAACAATGTACTCAAAATCTCTATCAATCTTTAAATAATATCCTGTCTTGTATATCTCACACAGGAGATACAAGTATAAGGTGATCCCGTCTGCTCCATACCGGGCTTTCAGGATCTTTACCTTTCTATCTGAGAAAAAATCCACATCCAGGCGAAAAAAGAGGTTTCCTTCCTGCCTTCGCCTTGCCATATGATTGTTCCTCCAGTTCTTCTATAGAGATTGCGTTGATACTGATATTTCACTTGTTTTTCTTTTTATTTCTCTATATAATAAGAACGTAATATTCGTGTATTACTACGTCCATCGGATCCCGCCGGAGCTGCACTCCCGGGATCCTTTCTTACTACCTTTTCTGATACTCTGTTCCAACTACAAACACAAATGCCACCTGCCAGAACAGTCCTGCCATTAAAAGCATTTCTGCCGAACTTCTCCACTGCCAGAATGGAAGGTTTGCAGCAGGAAGTGCGATAAAAAGTGATATGATTGCATCTCGTCTCATTTACTTCCACCTCTTATCTTCTCCAGCTCAGCTCTTATATTTTTTCCGCTGTACTCAGCCAGAAGCTTCTCCGATATGTTATATGTCCAGATCGAGGACATCTTAATTGCAGTCCCGATTGGAAGCTTTTCCTGCTGCATTGCAACCCTTACAAACTGTGGGGATGCATGCAGTATGGCTGCTGCTTCAACAGGTAATATCTTGCCTACTTCCATACTTCATTTTCCTTTCTTTATAAGATTTTCATAACTTTGTCGAACGCTTTTCCTTGCAGTTATGCCAAGATTCTCCTATCCTGTATATACAGGGTACTGAGAATACCCGAGTACATACAGAAAGGAGAACTATATGAAATTTGAATTTAATTCTGATGGCTTTGACGGTCTGTTGGATGATTTGAAAACATTTGAGCTTAACTGTCCTGAATGCAATCATTCCATTGAAGTATCACTTGACGATATTGGCAGTATCATCAAGTGCCCTCAATGTGGTATAGACATCAAACTAGAGTCAGAATAACTTTCCTTTCAGCTCAGCAAGCTCCTCAACAGTTTTGCTGAGCTGTTTCATTTCTTTTCTTAATTTCTTCACTCTTTTCAGAGTTTTCTTATATCCTGTCACTTTTACTTTAACAGTACGTGTCTCTGATTCTTTTATTTATCTCACCTCTTATCCAGTCTTACTGGCCTGCACTTGACTTTTCTTAGTTTCTTTCCTATTCTTGTATCACAGGTACTGGCATACCTAAATCTATAGAAAGGAGACGTTTTATGTTTCAACAAGAAAAAGAATATTTAGAAGATGCCTACTCTTATTACCAAAAAACCGGTGAACGTTCAATGCAGTATGAATTTTCAAAGGATAACCGTGAAAAACAACTTACCATCCGTTGTTTAGATGCTTTGTGTGATGACGGATATATTCAATACGAATATCGAGCAACTGGTTTTTGTGGAATTAAGCTCACTCCTAAAGGTATTCACTTCGTAGAAAACGGCTTTCAAGATGATACTGTCCCTTCTATTTCAGGAAATAACAATATTTTTGTTACTGGTTCAGGAAACACAATATCCAACAACTACAATCAACTCATTGCTGATGTACAGAATTCAGAACTTGATCCCGAAATAAAAGAAGTATTGGAAACTCTTTTATATGAACTCAAAAATCCTGCTTTATCTGAAAAAAAGAAAGAATCAAAAATAAAAGATTTTTTATCAGAAATTTCTTCCGATGCTTTATCTGACACTGCTTCATCCACCTTATCTACTTTACTTATGTTTCTTTTTAAGAAAATAATTTTTTAATCTAATCAGCCAGTATTCCAATGTTTCTTTAACGGTACTGGCTGTTATCTTATAAGTAATTGGTGTACTGAAATTGCCATGATCACTTTCTTTCTGCTTTGTAACATATACACGCCATTTTCCAGATAACCGTTTTTGAATGGAAACAAAATATCTGTTTTCATTATCTGTAAACTGAATTTTGGTTTCTTTTATCTCCGATCACCTCCTCCCTTCAAATAAATGATTACTTGACTTTTCCCCATTTCTTTCCTATTCTTGTATCACAGGTACTGGCATACCTGTTGAATAAGGAGGTTTCAATGAAAAACAATCAAAAAAATACACTTTTTTTAAGCTCAGCACTTCAAGATTCTTTAAATAGAATTTCGCATATGTATGATGGTTACTTACAAACTATTTTTTCTTCTGACTCTATAACATCTCAAATTGGCCAGCTTCAAGAAGAAATGGTTAAATCCTATAAGCACTTTTTTCAGTTATATACACCGAGTATAATTTCTTCACTTACTAATTCGCTTTCCATAATGTCAGAAGCTATGACAGCGGCTGTCCGAGATAATATAACAACCAATATGTACAACAATTTAAGTGAATCTCTGAAAACTATGATTTCGCTTCAAAGTCTTCAGCAACAGCTTATTGATATTGCCCCTGAACCATCTTTTGACCGCCCAGACAATCTCAATAATTTACCTGAAAATGATTTTGTAATTGTTGATGAATCCGCTGTTAAAATATACGAATTTCCCGATTGCATATATATTCCCATTGGAAACAGTAGAATAAAAATGCCTACTTCTATTTTGCTGACTCTTATAAACCTAATTATTTCGACAATCCTCACAATCTCTATTGCTGTTGTTCAGTTCAATTCATCACAAGAAGATCAGATTAAACAAACGCAAATTGAAGAAACCCAAATTGAGCTCCAACGTGCCCAAAATGAAATACTGCAACAACTCCTTCACAACATAGATACTTCTTCTTCCAGTGAAGCCGAAGCGATCAAAGAGTTGCAAAAAACTGTTGAAGAGCAGAATAAACAGTATTCACAGAATCAAGACACATGCTTATCTGTTGAAGAAGATAATGATAATTCCAAATTGACCAAAGACACTGATACCCCAAAATAAGCAGCAATGCAATCATCAATACCTGCGTAAACATTAAACTAATTTTTAACCTGTTTATCTGCTTACGCAGGTTTACAATTTCTTCTTTTGATGTATCCATCACTTCTCACCTCCTCCCTTCAAATGAATGATTACTTGTCGTTTTCAGTTGCAAATAAGTAATCCAATGTCTTATCTGGGAAAGCTTTTCTCTTAATTGCCATCATTTCACTCAGCTTAAATTCTGTAACACCTCTGAGTTTCAATTTTAAAGATTCATAGTTTATAGCCGTAATCTCAGATAACTTCTTAATGGTTAATTTGGCTCTTCCCATTTCGGCATTTAAGTTAAAAAACATTTTCTCCTCCTTTCTGTTACCCTGTAAGGTAACTTTGATTATAGATTATACGTTGTAGGGTAGTTTGTCAACCCATAAAATACATTTTTTTACTTTGCAGGGTATTTTTTTACTTTACAAAGTTATTTTTATATGTATAATAGAATTTAACAGGAGGTATTAGATATGTCATTCACTGATAAGTTAGATGAATTAATGGCTGAAAAGGGAATCAATAAGTCTATCCTTTCAAAAGAAGCCGGTATTCCATATACTACAATCGCCGGTTTTTATACAAAAGGAACTGATAATATAAAACTTTCTACATTAAAAAAACTTTCTGCATATCTTGGCTGTACCATTGACTATCTGGCAGATGATTCTCATGGACAACCTACTACTCTCGCTGCTCACTTCGATAGCGAGGAATATACAGAAGATGAATTGAATGAAATCCGTCAGTTCGCAGAATTTGTAAAAGGTAAAAGAAAATAATATCTGTGCTTTACAGTACTGTGAGTAAAAAATGAAACGGGAATAATTGGCAGATCTGCCAGATATGTTTTGACAATATAATATACTTACCCAGGCAACTGGAAGGATGCGGTACCACTCCGTTTCTGAGTCTTGCAGAAAGGAGTGGGGCTTATGAGTACATATGAAGAATTTATGATTATCCTAAATGTAGGACTTTTAATCGTAGCCATTCTGAATCTGAACAATAAGAAATAGCATCCCCGCTCTGGTAAAGTAGGATGCTATTTCTATAACTCTTATAACGCCAGAAACGGATAGGTTTCAGCTATCGTTCCAGCTGTCTTGTTAAGTATATTATAAGTCACTTAAAAATATTTGTCAATTTCAATATACACGAGCGGGAGGTTTTGAATTGAATACATACGAAAAATTACTAGATACCGCCTGCAGGGACGGTATAGATGTTATAGATTATCCATTTGAAACTGAAAGAATAAAGGGGTTATATTGTGATGGAACTGTAGCTATCAGAAAAGGAATTAAAACTCAGGCAGAAAAGTCCTGTATTCTGGCTGAGGAACTTGGCCACCACTATACTACCACAGGTAATATTCTGGATCAGTCAACTGATGTCATGAACCGAAAGCAGGAATACCGGGCCAGACTTTATGGCTATAATCTTCGAGTAGGGCTGATCGGGATCATCAATGCTTATGAATCTCGCTGCCGGAGTCTTCATGAGATGGCAGAATATCTGGATGTACCGGAGAATTATCTTACCGAAGTAATAGACTGTTACCGTTCCAAGTACGGACAGTATGTTGCTATGGACAATTATATAATCTATTTTATTCCGCAGTTGGCTGTAATAAAAATTAATACTTTATAATCTGAACAAGGGATTTTCCATAATGAATATCGTATTATTTATGGATATTATATTTTAAAGGGAGGATATTATGAAAAAGAAGTTTTTAGCAATTTTGCTTACCACTATTTTTGTTTTTTCTCCGTCCGTAGCTGTTTTTGCAGATACAAAAGACGACAAAATCGCTGCCTTGCAGAAGCAGGTTGATGATTTACAAAAGCAAGTCGATGACCTTACTTCCAAATTAAAAAAATATCAGTCTGATGATACTAAGAATAATAATATGGAAGACTATTTACTTAAAAAGAATGTTCTTTCTGGCAAACGTATTGAAATGGCCGCTGATATGGTTGGTGCCATATCTGGTTTTAAATATGGTGATGCTGAAATTTACGAATACGATATGTCTTCTACCCAATATAAAGAATTAGTTTCTGGAGATGCCATTTCAGTTGAAGGCATTGATGGTTATACAATAAATGCTTTAGCTATAAACGGAAAATACGTTCTGATGGGTGAAGCTTCTGAAGATCTTATACAAGCTTTTAATGATTATAAATAAAGTAAAAGGAGTCACATATGACAATCGGATTTGATATTTTAACTGGAGAAAAAATAAGTTTTACTCATGATCGACAGTACAAGGGAAAAAATGTTATCTCTTTTCCAGATGATTACTGTGTCATTGATATCGAAACAACAGGACTTTCGCCTGATTGGGATAGTATTATTGAAATCGCTGCTGCAAAATTTCATAAAGGAAATCTTGTCGATACTTTCACTTCTCTTATAAAACCAGATGATTTTACCACCGATGAATCTTTTTTGGATGACTTTATCGTTAATCTTACCGGAATAACTGATGAAATGTTATCAAAAGCAGATTCTACCGCATTGGTACTATCAAAATTTTATTCCTTTATTGGAAATTCCATTCTTGTAGGACATAACGTTAATTTTGATATTAATTTTCTATATGACAATTGTGAACACGTTATCCACAAGTATTTATCTAATGACTTCATCGACACTATGAGACTTTCTAGACGTATACATAAGGAACTTAACCATCATAAATTATCTGATTTAGTTCAATACTATAATCTCAGTTATGAAAATGCACATAGAGCCTTAAGTGATGTAGAAATAACTTCTAAATGCTATATATGTCTCGTTAATGAAATTATAGAAAAATATGAATCATTAGAAGCATTTAGCAAAGCATGTAGACGTTCCAGAAGTGGTGTTAGAGCAGATGACATCAGCACTTCTAAAACTGATTTTGATACATCTAATTTGTTATATGGAAAAGTATGCGTATTTACCGGAACACTTGAAAAAATGGTACGCAAGGAAGCAATGCAAATCGTTGCTGATCTTGGTGGAAAAAATGCCGACAGCGTAACCAAAAAAACTAATTATCTCATTTTAGGTAATAATGATTATTGTAAATCCATCAAAGACGGAAAAAGCTCCAAACAGAAAAAAGCTGAAAAGTTAAAGCTTGATGGATATGATATAGAGATTATTCCCGAAAATGTTTTTTATGATATAATTTCCGAAAATTAATATTAAAAACCGCCCCAGTACGCCAATACCGGGACGGTGGTGGATCTCCGAAGAGATACCTCATTTTGCAAAATTATTGTATCATCTTCGGAGCAGCCTTGCAAGCGAAACACTCGTTCGCTGGCTGTTATTTTTGTACCCATTTTTACAAGGAGGATGATATTTATGAAGTTACCAAATGGTTTCGGATCTGTTTATAAACTTCCCGGAAAGAGACGTAAACCCTGGGCAGCCAGTAAAACAACCGGATGGGAAATCGACACCAAAACCAATCAGGCAAAACAAGTCAAAAAAGCTATTGGATACTTTAGCACCAGAAAAGAAGCTTTGGAAGCTCTTACCCGATATAACGAAAATCCCTACGATTTATTTGCCAAAGAACCCACTTTTAGTGATGTGTACGAAGCATGGTCTGATGTACATTTCCCTACCCTGGGTGGTCCTTCCAGTGTCCGTACTATTACTTCTGCATATAAGCACTGTGCTCCACTATACAATATCAAAATGAAAGATATCCGGGTCGAGCATCTGGAAAAAACTATTCGTAATGCTCAGGTCGGTGACAGCACAAAAGCACGAATGAAAAGCCTATTCAATCTTATGTACCGATATGCCATGAAACATGAAATTGTAACTAAAGACTATGCCCAGCTCTGTGATGGTGTGCAGCAGCCTAAGCCTAAAATCATCCGTGTTCCTTTTTCTGATCAGGAAATATTGTCTCTCTGGTCCCATCTTGAAATTCCTTTTGCAGATATGGTTCTGATCGGAATATATTCTGGCTGGCGGCCGCAGGAACTGGCTGTCCTGAAAATTGCAGATATTGACTTTGAAAATATGACTTTTATCGGTGGACTGAAAACAGATGCCGGAAAGAATCGTACCGTTCCTATTCACCCACAGATCATGGATCTGGTTCGCCGCAATTACAATCAGGCCACTTCTATGCACAGCGAATATCTTTTCAATGATCCGGATGGGCAGCAGGGAACTCATCTTACATATGACAAATACAGAAACCGTTTCAAAAAGGTTATGTCACGCCTGAATATGACCCACAAGCCTCACGACACCCGGCACACCTTTATTACCAAGGCAAAGGAATCCAACATAAACGAATATGTCCTAAAGTTAATCGTTGGTCATGAAATCCAGGATATCACAGAAAAAGTATACACTCACAGGACCATCGAAGACCTGCGTACAGCTATGAATATGATCACCTGGCCAGAGATCCCCAGCGAATAATTTGTAAGCTACCGTTGTTAGCTACGTGTAAGCTACTTGTTAGCTACCCGTCAAATTTATCGTTTTTTCAGAGTGTTTTGTTCTAATTTTCAGGCAAACGTAAAAAAGCCGCAAACCCTTGAGTTTACGGCTTTTTCGCTATTTTAAGCTATGCTTATATTTAGAACTTGCCAGCGTCAGCAGCTTCCTGTACGGAAACAGCTACAGCAACTGTCATACCAACCATCGGGTTGTTTCCGGCGCCGATAAGACCCATCATCTCTACGTGAGCCGGTACGGAAGAAGATCCTGCGAACTGAGCGTCAGAATGCATACGTCCAAGTGTATCAGTCATACCGTAGGAAGCAGGACCTGCTGCCATGTTGTCCGGATGAAGTGTACGTCCTGTACCACCGCCGGAAGCAACGGAGAAGTATTTTTTGCCTTTCTCGTTGCACTCTTTTTTGTATGTTCCTGCTACCGGATGCTGGAAACGAGTCGGGTTCGTGGAGTTTCCTGTGATGGAAACGTCAACGCCCTCTTTCCACATGATCGCAACACCTTCCGGAACGCTGTTAGCGCCGTAGCAGTTA
Organism: Blautia sp. DFI.9.10; assembly: GCF_024461705.1. NCBI lineage: Bacteria > Bacillati > Bacillota > Clostridia > Lachnospirales > Lachnospiraceae > Blautia > Blautia sp. DFI.9.10. The sequence continues at coordinate 64,410 of NZ_JANGAA010000002.1, read as the reverse complement.
ACCTTTGCACGAAGTCCCTCTGAATAGGATTTACGGAATACTTCCTTAACCTCGTTCTTATATGGATCATACTCTGTCTCTACATATGTAAAGCCGTTGATACGGGAGATGATCTGAGCAGCGTCTTTTCCAAGACCGTTCAGGATAACACGAAGAGGTTTTTTACGAACCTTGTTTGCTTTCTCTGCGATACCGATAGCACCCTCAGCTGCTGCGAAAGACTCATGTCCTGCAAGGAAGCAGAAGCAGTCTGTCTCTTCCTCAAGGAGCATCTTTCCAAGGTTTCCATGTCCAAGACCTACTTTACGTGTGTCTGCAACGGATCCCGGGATACAGAAAGCCTGAAGGCCTTCTCCGATAGCTGCTGCTGCGTCAGCGGCTCTTCTGCAGCCTTTTTTGATCGCGATAGCTGCACCTACTGTGTAAGCCCAGCAAGCGTTCTCGAAGCAGATCGGCTGAATGCCTTTGATCTGATCGTAAACGTTCAGTCCTGCGTCTTTAGTGATTTTCTCAGCTTCTTCGATAGAAGCGATTCCATAGCTGTTTAAAACAGAATTGATCTTGTCAATTCGTCTCTCATATGATTCAAATAAAGCCATTTCCTGTAACCTCCTGATATTTTCACCTTACGAAGTGTAATTACTCTTTTCTTGGGTCGATGATCTTAACAGCATCTGCAACACGGCCGTACTGACCTTTTGCTTTCTCCCATGCTGTGTTCGGGTCATCACCTTTCTTAATGAAGTCAGTCATTTTTCCAAGGCTTACGAACTGATATCCGATGATCTCATCGTTCTCGTCAAGAGCGATACCTGTAACATAACCCTCAGCCATCTCAAGGTAACGAGGTCCTTTTTTCAGAGTTCCATACATTGTACCAACCTGAGAACGAAGTCCTTTTCCAAGGTCCTCAAGACCAGCGCCTACTGCAAGTCCGTCCTCGGAGAATGCAGACTGGGAACGTCCGTAAACGATCTGAAGGAAAAGCTCTCTCATAGCTGTATTGATTGCATCACATACAAGGTCTGTGTTCAGTGCCTCCATAACGGTAAGTCCTGGAAGGATCTCAGAAGCCATAGCTGCAGAGTGAGTCATTCCTGAACATCCGATTGTCTCAACAAGTGCCTCCTGGATGATTCCCTCTTTAACGTTAAGGGAAAGCTTACAAGCACCCTGCTGCGGAGCACACCAGCCAACACCGTGTGTAAATCCGGAGATATCCTTTACTTCTTTTGCCTGAACCCATTTTGCTTCTTCCGGGATCGGAGCGGCACCATGATGTACGCCCTGTGCCACTGGACACATTTCTTCTACTTCGCGTGAATAAATCATTTTAAAACTCCTTTCAAGTATAGATTGACCGATGTTATTGAGAAAAAAAGTTCGATAACACCCTATGGCTATTTTCTCACAAAACCTTTGTTTCGTCCAGTCATATTTGATAAAATTTTGCCATAAAACGCATAATATTGGTAGTTATTCCGGCAGTATTGCATGCCTAACTGTCAAATATTTCTGGCAACTGCTGTATGTATGTGATAATATATTAGCAAGTTTAACCCTGGAGGTATATTTTTCATGAATGCATCTGTGGATTCTGTTTTTCCAGAAAAATACCGCATTCTCAGCGGAAGCGCTCTGAAGATGATCGCGGTCATCACCATGCTGATCGATCATATCGGAGCTGTGCTACTCAGTATGTATCAGCCCGCACAGAAAATCCTGTTTACACTTTTCGGCAGAGAATATACTGTATATCTTATTTTCCGCGATATCGGAAGAGCTGCTTTTCCCATCTTCTGTTTTCTCCTGCTGGAAGGCTTCCGGCATACACGGAGCCGGTTCCTCTATGGAAGAAATCTCCTTCTTTTTGCGCTGCTTTCAGAAATTCCGTGGAATCTGATGTTTACAAATACGCTGCGTTACGAAAGACAAAATGTGTTTTTCACGCTTTTCCTCGGATATCTGGCCTTTTGTGCCATCGAATATTTCCAGACCAGACCTTCGATGCAGTTTCTCTGCATCCTGGGACTGCTTGTTGTTTCCATTTTTCTGAAAGCAGACTATGGATGGCGGGGGTATATCTTCCTGCTGATCATGTACTATATGCGAAACGATAAGCCAGGCCAGGCAATCCTCGGAAGCTGCTGGCTTTACTATGAATGGAGAGCCTCCTTTGCCTTTCTGTCCATTAACCTGTACAATGGAAAAAGAGGCTTCATCCGCGGAAAATCAGCAAAATATTTCTTTTACTGGTTTTACCCAGTCCATATTATAGGACTGGTCATACTTCGACAGCTTTTGTTTTTATCTTAATCCCGCCCGCTCCCGGTCGGTTCATCCTTCCACGACCAATACTGTTGCATCCATCACCCCATCAAAAAAAAGCTGCACTTTCTCAAAAGTGCAGCTTAAATGCGTGTCCAGAAGAATCTGTTTCTTATTTTTTCTTTACGATCTCTTTTGCATTTTTATAAATGGAATCCGCCGGAACACATCCACGTACCGGTGACAGCGGGTAAATATTGGAATTCCGTCCGATCACAGTACCGGGATTCAGCACAGAACCGCATCCGACTTCAACATGATCCCCGAGCATCGCTCCGAATTTCTTAAGACCGGTTTCGATCTTTTCATCCCCGTCTTTTACGACAACCAGCTTCTTGTCTGATTTTACGTTGGAACAGATCGATCCGGCACCCATGTGGGACTTATATCCCAGCACAGCATCTCCAACATAATTATAATGAGGAACCTGAACCTTGTTAAACAGCACTGCATTCTTAAGCTCTGTGGAATTTCCCACAACTGCGCCCTCACCAACGATAGCCTTGCCGCGGATAAATGCACAGTGGCGCACCTCGGCGTCTCTGCCAATGATAGCCGGTCCGGTGATACTTGCAGTCGGCGCAACTGTAGCGGATCTTGCGATCCATACATTTTCGCCCTTCTCCTCATATTCAGAAGGATCCAGTGTTTTTCCAAGCTTAATAATGAAATCTCCGATCTCCGGAAGAACCTCCCACGGATAGGTTTTTCCCTCAAAAAGCTCTGCTGCAATGGTCTCATTCAGATCCAGCATATTGCTGATAGTAAAATCTTTCATCATGATGATCTCTTTCCTCCCTGTCTGGAAGCTCGCTCCGGCTTCCTGTAGTTTACAGCGGCCACATCAAAAAACTGCCGCAGGTTATACTGATAATTGCTTGCCTCCACCTGCCGGGTACGTACCCGCACAAAATGCTCCAGCTTGTCCATATATTCCTGTTCCGTGATGCTGCCCTCTGCCACATAGGTGAGCCCCTTTTCCCAGCTTGCCGTAAGCTCCGGGTTCAGAAGCTGCCGGATAGAACAATTTACCACATCAAAGATCATTTCCCCAAGCAGCGTTGGAGTGATCACCTGGGTCTTTTTGTTCAGTGCCAGATATTTGATGTTAAAAAGCTTCTTCAGGATCTCGGCACGGGTAGCACTGGTGCCGATCCCGCTTCCCTTGATCTGGGCTCGAAGCTCCTCATCCTCGATCAGCTGTCCTGCATTTTCCATGGCAAGGATCATGGAACCGGAATTGTATCGTTTGGGCGGTGAAGTCTCACCCTCCTTGATACTCAAACCGTTCACAGGAAGTATATCACCCTTTTTCAGCTTCTGCAACGCCTCCAGGAGCACAGTATCACAGGAAACCTCGTCTTCCTCTCCATTTCCGTTTTTCTCACTGTCTGAAGCCCTTTTCCGCGAAAAAGAATTGGTGGCGATCTTCAGATAGCCTTCTTCTTTGAGAACCTTAAAGGATGAAAAGAATGCCTCGCCGTCCAGCTTCGTCACAAGACTCACCTTCTGATAAACGGCCGGCGGATAAAAAATACACAAAAATCTCCGTACAATAGTCTCGTACACACGCTGCGCAGTAAGAGACACGCTTCCCAGCGCATTCAATCCCTGACCGGTAGGAATGATCGCATAATGGTCTGTGATCTGCTTGTCATTCACATATCTGGTCTTTGCAATGCTTTTCCAGGATTCCATCCCCAAAACCTCTGCCGCCGCAGCACCGGCCTGCTGATAATTTCGAAGACCGGATATATTCTTGTATATCTCCTTGGCCACTGCCGTGGAAAGAACTCTGGCATCCGTTCTCGGATAAGTCACCAGCTTCTTCTCATAAAGCTCCTGTACGATCCGGAGTGTCTCGTCCGGACTGATCTTAAACAGCTTTGAGCACACATTCTGAAGCTCCGCCAGGTTAAAAAGAAGCGGCGGATTTTTGTTTTCTTTTTTTCGTTCCACCTTTTCCACAATACAGGAAAGGGGCTGGTTCACCATCAGCTGATCGATCAGCATCTGTGCATGCTCTTTTTTCCTGAAGCCGTTTTCTTTATAAAGATACGGGGACTGGAAATACCGGCTGCCTTCCACAGCTCTCCATTCACCGTCAAAATTTTCGCCTGCAAGTCCAATGCTGCCAAGGACACGGTAAAACGGTGTCTTCACAAAGACACGGATCTCCCGTTCTCTCCGCACCACCATGCCAAGAACACAGGTCATCACACGCCCAACTGCAATGGCCTGATATTTGGAATGGAGATAATTGGTGACACTGCTTCCGTAGCGCAAGGTCAGAACTCTGGAAAAATTGATTCCCATAAGATAATCTTCCTTTGCGCGGAGATACGCAGATGCTGCCAGATTATCATACTCCGAGATATCCTTCGCTTCACGGATCCCTCTTAAGATCTCTTCCTCTGTCTGGGAATCGATCCACACACGTTTCTGGACTTTCCCCTTTACTCCTGCCATCTGGGCTACCAGACGGTAGATATATTCACCCTCACGTCCGGAGTCGGTACACACATAAATGGTATCCACATCCGGCCGGTTCAGCAGTCCTTTTACGATCTCGAACTGCTTTTTGACCCCGGGGATCACTTCATATTTAAATTCGCGCGGCAAAAAAGGCAGGGTATCAAAACTCCACCTTTTAAACTTGATATCATATTTTTCGGGATAGCTCATGGTAACCAGGTGTCCTACACACCAGGTTACCACAGAATCATCAGATTCCAGATATCCGTCTTTTCTCTGACCGTTGATCTTCAAAGCCTTCGCAAATTCCTGTGCCACGCTGGGCTTCTCCGCTATGTATAAAGCCTTTGCCATACTATTTATCTGCACTCATCTTTCTAAGCGGCCATGCCAGAAGCACAGCTCCGCCAACTATATTTCCCAGTGTTACGATCACCATGCTTTTAAGCATAGCGCCGACAGACAATCCTGGCACCATACAGAATGCAACTGTAAAAATACCCATATTTGCAATACAATGCTCAAATCCGCTGACAACGAAACCTGAAATACAGATCACGATCATCAGGAACTTGCCTGACTCACTCTTCAGCTTAATGCCGCAGAGAACAGCAAGACAGACGAAGAAATTGCAAAGTACCGCACGGAAAAACATCTGTCCTGCCGGAATACTCAGTTTTCCGTTTATAAATCCGGCAAAATAATCTGCTGTACCGGACGCTCCGGCACCTGCAAAGATCAGCGCCAGGATCAGGCATCCCACAAAATTGCCGATGTAACTGATTCCCCAGACCTTTCCAACGTCTTTCCATGATACGCTCTTGTCATACGCACCAAAAGCCATTACCAGATTGTTACCGGTAAACAGCTCTCCTCCTACCATTACGATCAGCAGGACCGCAATAGAGAACACGATGGCTCCAAGGAATTTCCCCCATTCCGGGAATGTCTTGGAAAATACATTTCCAACAACGTTACAGTAGATCATCGCCACATCAATAAAAAATCCGGCCATGATCGCCCGCATAAAGTATTTTCCGAAATTGCTGTTCAGTAAGTTTATCTTACCCGTCGCAGCGGTTGACAGTTTCTCTACATCCTCCCTGTTCATAAATAGCACCTCCACATATTTTTAGCAAGCGTGGCACTTTGTTGCTGCTTCTTTGTTCACAGCAACACGCTTTCCGGAAATCTGCTTGTTATATTGTAACACTTTACTAATTATTTAACAATAAAAATGCGAAAATTTTCAAAAATTTCCGTTTTGTTACATACAACAAACAATATCCGTTTTATACCAGAACACGATAGATGCCATCCCAGGCCAGTTCCTTTTTTTTCAGGAAATTTTCTGTTTCCTCCTCTGATTGCTCCACGCATTTCCATGCCAGTCCGCACTGGGCACTGATCTCTGAAGGGATCGGGATCAGCCTTCCCGGAAATTCAGATTCCCTGGCCGTTTTTTCCATTTTCATGGCAGCCGTGGTTGTGGAAAATGTCACAACTGTAGTAATTACTTTTCTGCGCATATCTCCTTTGTTCCTTCCACATACGCAAAAACAGGACACCGAAAAAACCGATATCCCGTTTCTGATAATTTTCTTTATTTCCTGTAAAGGATCCAGTTCTTATTTAGCCTGGATATATCCTTTCGCTTTCAGAGTTTCTGCACAGAGAACTGCTCCGCCTGCGGCACCTCTTACTGTGTTATGGGAAAGTCCGATGAACTTGTAATCATAAACAGTATCCTCACGAAGACGTCCTACAGATACTCCCATTCCATTCTCATAGTTTACATCCATCTGTACCTGCGGACGGTTGTCCTCCTCAAGATACTGGATGAACTGCTTCGGAGCGCTTGGAAGCTCAAGTTCCTGCGGAAGTCCTTTAAACTCAACCAGCTTCTGGATCAGCTGCTCTTTGGTAGGTTTCTTGCGGAATTTAACGAATACAGCTGCTGTATGTCCGTTGAGGACCGGAACACGTACACACTGGCATGTGATGACAGGTGTGGTAGCCGGAACGATCACGCCGTCCTCGATCTTGCCCCAGAGTCTTAATGGCTCCTTCTCACTCTTCTCTTCCTCACCACCGATGTACGGAATGATGTTGTGCTCCATCTCCGGCCAGTCCTTGAAGGTTTTTCCTGCTCCGGAAATAGCCTGGTATGTAGTGGCAACTACTTCATACGGCTCGAACTCTTTCCATGCGGTAAGTACCGGAGCGTAGCTCTGGATAGAGCAGTTCGGTTTAACAGCTACAAAGCCGCGTTTTGTTCCGAGACGTTTCTTCTGGAATTCGATAACCTCGAAGTGCTCCGGATTGATTTCCGGAACTACCATCGGAACGTCCGGTGTCCAGCGGTGTGCGCTGTTGTTGGACACAACCGGTGTCTCTGTCTTTGCATATTCTTCCTCGATCGCCTTGATCTCATCCTTAGTCATATCAACTGCGGAAAATACAAAGTCAACCGTAGCTGCAACCTTCTCAACCTCGTGGATATCCATAACAACCAGCTTCTTTACTGCCTCCGGCATCGGAGTATCCATTTTCCATCTGCCGCCTACAGCCTCCTCGTAGGTCTTGCCTGCGCTTCTCGGGCTTGCCGCTACAGTAACCACCTCAAACCACGGGTGATTCTCCAGAAGAGAAATGAATCTCTGACCAACCATTCCAGTTGCACCTAAAATACCGACTTTAAGCTTTTCACTCATAATAAAACTCTCCTCATCTTGTGTCCCTCCATGGCACACATTTGTCTTTTCTGTAAATACTATACCAATTTTTCCTAAAATGCAAGCATTATCTTAATTTTTTTCAAGATATTCTTTATTCTGAGCGATCACCTGCTCCATCACGTCCGGTCCCGGCGCTCCCAGAGTCACACGTTTTTCCACGCAGGTCTTCATACTGATGGCTTCATAGATGTCCTCCTCAAACACAGGACTGATCTCTTTGTACTCGGAAAGCGGAAGCTCATCCAGAGAGATTCCCTTATCCAGACAGAGAAGGACCAGTCTTCCGACGATGCCGTGAGCATCACGGAACGGTACACCGTGGTTAACCAGATAGTCTGCTGCGTCTGTGGCGTTTGTAAAGCCTCTCTTTGCACTTGCCTCCATGTTGGCTTTGTTGAACTGCATAGTGGAAACCATGCCGGTAAACAGGGCGATACAGCCTTTTACGGTGTCGATGGCATCAAAGGTCAGCTCCTTGTCTTCCTGCATATCTTTGTTGTATGCAAGCGGGATTCCCTTCATGGTTGTGAGAATAGATGTCAGCGCTCCGTAAACACGGCCTGTTTTTCCACGGACAAGCTCTGCGATATCCGGATTCTTCTTCTGCGGCATGATACTGCTGCCTGTGCTGTATGCGTCATCGATCTCAACGAAACGGTACTCATTGGAATTCCACAGAATAATCTCCTCTGAAAAACGGCTCAGATGCATCATGATCGTAGAAAATGCACTGAGAAGCTCGATGACATAATCTCTGTCAGATACGGAATCCATACTGTTTCTGGTTGGTGCATCAAAGCCGAGAAGCTCTGCAGTATAGGCACGATCCAGCGGATAAGTGGTTCCTGCCAGTGCTCCCGCTCCAAGCGGACAGGTATTCATTCTCTTACGGATATCAAAAAGTCTGTCACGGTCTCTGCGGAACATCTCAAAATATGCGCCTACATGGTGTGCCAGAGTTACCGGCTGTGCCTTCTGAAGGTGGGTAAATCCCGGCATATAGGTGTGAACATTCTCTTCCATGATCTTCTGCAGGGCAAGAAGAAGGTCCTTCAGCTCCTTATCTGTCTCATCGATCTCGTCGCGGACATAAAGCTTCATATCCAGAGCTACCTGGTCATTACGGCTTCTTCCTGTGTGAAGCTTCTTTCCGGCATCTCCGATACGGTCGATCAGGTTTGCCTCCACGAAGCTGTGGATATCCTCATACTCCGCTGTGATCTCCAGCTTGCCTGCTTCCACGTCTGCAAGGATACCGTCCAGTCCTTCTGTGATCTGCTCCTTTTCTTCCTCTGTCAGGATCCCCTGTTTTGCAAGCATGGCAACATGTGCCTTGCTTCCACGGATATCCTGTCTGTAAAATTTTTGATCAAAGGAAATGGATGCGTTAAAATTGTAAACCAGCTTGTCCGTTTCTTTTGTAAAACGGCCTCCCCATAACTGTGCCATATTGATTCTTCCTCACTTTTCTTTTTTGCGGCAGAACTGTCTTCTCCGGACATACACGAGCTCCGTCTCCCGGACGTCTGCACTTTTCTGTGTTAGTGTAACATATTTTTATAAAAATGCAAAGTTTTTCATAATTATACGTTTGCTGTCTTCAGCCGTTGTTACTGTTCACTCGGTTCTCAGTAACCAGCCGTTCTCTGTCCATGGCTTCTTTCTTTGAAAATACACAGCCGCAGTAATTCTGCCGGTACAGAGCATGCTCATGAGACAGTTCAATAGAACGCTTGTAGCCATTCTTTTTCTTAAAATCCGAAGTCAGATGTGGCACTTTATAGATTTCTGCCAGCTCCTCGCCAATCTCATTGATCTTCTGTGCATTTTTCAGCGGACTGATACTTAAGGTTGTGGTGAAATAATCATATCCGCCCTCCTTCGCCAGCTTTGCCGCCTCTTCCATCCGCAGGCGGTAACACCGAAAGCACCTCTCTCCTCCTTCCGGAACATCTTCCAGGCCTTTTGCCATCTCATAAAATTCCTTCGGGTCATACCGGCCCTCCATAAGAGTTACCGGATGGACAAATTCCATCTCCCCGATCAGGCGGCGGATCTCAGCCACGCGGTGTGAATATTCCTCCACCGGTGCGATATTGGGATTATAAAAAAATATCGTGATTTCAAAATACTGCGACAGATATTCCATCACATAGCTGCTGCATGGCGCACAGCAGGCATGCAGAAAAAGTCTGGGGGTTTTCCCTTCTTTCTGGTTTCTTTCAATCAGTTTATCCAGTTCTTTCTGGTAGTTTCTCTTGTTCAATGTTTGTAATTCCTTTCTCTATGACTGTTTTCAGGCAGACATCAAAGTATGCTCTCTGCCATTGGCCTTCTCATGTTTCAGACATATGATAATATTATACCATTATCTACGAAAAGGAGGCAACATCCATGAATCCTGTCCTGAAAGTGCGGGACGTGTGTCTCTCCTATCACACATTGTCCGGTGAGACACCCGCCCTTTCTCATATATCCTTTGACCTGATGCCCGGTGAATTCCTGTCCATTGTAGGACCTTCCGGATGCGGAAAATCCACTCTTCTGAATCTCATTGCCGGCCTGCTCACTCCGGAACACGGTTCCATTACTCTGGGAGGCCGGCCGGTATCCTCCGGCAGTGCCGCTGTAGGATATATGCTCCAGAAGGATCATCTTCTGGAATGGCGGAGCATCTACAAAAACATCCTTCTCGGCCTGGAGATCCGGAAAGAGCTCACACCTGAAAAGCTGGCACATGCAGAAGCCCTTCTTCAGACCTACGGTCTGGACCGTTTCCGTGATGCCCGCCCTTCCCAGCTTTCCGGCGGTATGCGCCAACGTGCCGCTCTGATCCGGACCCTGGTGCTGGAACCGGAGCTCCTTCTTCTGGACGAACCATTTTCCGCTCTGGATTACCAGACCCGCTTAAATGTCAGTGATGATATCGGAAAAATCCTCAAAAGCTCCGGCAAGCCTGCGATCCTGGTCACTCATGACATCTCCGAAGCCATCAGTATGGCCGACCGGGTACTGATCCTTTCTGCACGTCCTGCCACTGTACGAAAGATCATTGATATCGATCTGGATATCAGCGACCGCACTCCCCTCTCCTCCAGAAATGCTCCGGATTTTAAGAAATATTTTAACATCATATGGAAGGAGCTCAATGAAAATGCCTGAAATTTCCAGACAGCAGAAACAATATCTTGCACGGCAGAAAAAAGAAAAACACATTATCCTGGCTGCACGGACACTTCTTTTTGTTCTATTTATGGGACTTTGGGAAATATCCTCTGATCTTGGATGGATCGATTCCTTTATCTTCAGCAGTCCTTCCCTGATCGCAAAGACCTTTCTTTCCATGTGCAGGGATCAGTCCCTGTTTGCACATATTGCCGTGACACTGGCAGAAACTCTTGTCAGTTTCTTTTTTGTTGTGATCCTGGGTGTAGGAACCGCAGTACTCCTCTGGTGCTCCCGACGGATCGCACGGATCCTGGAGCCATGTCTGGTGGTACTGAACAGTCTCCCGAAATCTGCTCTGGCCCCTCTTCTGATCGTATGGCTTGGTGCCAACGAACGTACCATTGTGGTCGCCGGCATGTCTGTAGCCATCTTCGGCTCCGTTATCAATCTGTACTCCGGTTTCTGCCAGGCAGATCCGGAAAAGCTGAAGCTGATCGAAACTCTGGGGGGACACAAAAAGGAAAAGCTTCTGAAAATCGTCCTGCCCTCCTCCGTTCCTCTTATCCTGAGTGTGATGAAGGTCAACATCGGGCTTTGTCTGGTAGGCGTGATCATCGGAGAATTTATCGGTGCCCGAAAAGGCCTGGGATACCTGATCATTTACGGAAGCCAGACATTCAGACTTACATGGGTCCTGATGTCCATTGTAATCCTCTGCATCATTGCCATGCTGCTGTATTTTGCACTTTATCTTATTGAAAAACAGGTCCGGAAGCATTAGCTGTAAAAAGGGCGTGTAAAAATGATCTCTCATTTTTTACACGCCTCTTTTGCTCTTATAACCTTTGTTTCAAAGTTTTCCCACGGCAAAGGCCGTGCATAATAAAAGCCCTGAATCTCATCGCAGCTCAGGCTTCGCAGGATCTCCACCTGTTTTGCTTTCTCCACGCCCTCGGCAAGAACCTTCATTCCAAGGCTGTGTGCCAGCGAAATGGTATGACGGATCACCTGCTGCCCACGAAAATTCTCTATGTAATCGATCAGACTTTTATCCAGCTTCAGAGTGTCGAATGGCAACTGGTTCAGGCTTGTCATAGATGAATAGCCGGAGCCAAAATCATCCATATGCAGCTCGAATCCTGCATCCACCATCTTCTCTATGAGCTTACTGATCCGATCATTATACAACGTAGCAGTTTCTGTCAATTCAATGGGAACAGAAGAAAACGGAATGCCATTTTCTTCCACGATCTTCACATAACGACAGATCATATTATCGTAATGGATACTGGCACGCGACAGATTCACCGAAATCGGAAGTATCTTTTTCCCTGATCTTATACGTTCCCCCTGGATGCTGCATACCTTTCGGAAAACATATTCATCAAGGCGTACGATCAGACCATCCTTCTCAAAAAGAGGGATAAATTCTCCCGGCGAAACCATAGTTCCTTCCGCTCTCTTCCAGCGCACCAGTGCCTCCGCCCCAACGATCTCTTCTGTCTCCACACTGTATTTCGGCTGCAGGTAGACTACGAATTCTTCATTGCGTATAGCCTCCACGAAAGCATTCTCCATCTGTCCGTTACGGATATGTCTCCGTCTCATCTCATCATCATAAAAAGCGATCTGGTGCTCATAGTCATCCCGGATACTCTTCATGGCCAGAAAAGCCCTGTCACAGATCAGGGTAAAAGGCAGTGTCTTATCCACATTCTCATAAACCCCATAGTTGACCACCAGATTAGGAATCGGCGCTCCGCTCTCGACCCTGTGGATAAATTTCTCCATATCTGTCATACGGATCTCTTTCTTTCCATATATGATGGCTACAAACTGGTCTCCTCCATATCTGCCCACCGTCCCATAGCGAACCTGATTTCTATACGTATCTCCCAGATAGGTAAGAACCTGATCACCGGTCTTCTCTCCATAGGTTCCGTTGATCCATTTAAAGTTCTTTATATCTGCCACCACCACATGAAAATCCTGATTCGTATTAAAGCGCATCAGCGTCTTTGCATGATGGAAAAAGGCCTGTCTGATATAAAGCCCTGTAAGATCATCATATTCCAGAGCTGAGAGTACCATCACGGACTCTCTCAGCTTGATCACATTGTTGATCTTACTTTTTAATATACAGACATTATACGGTTTCCGTACAAAATCCACTGCTCCCAGTTCCAGACATCGCACCTCATCCTCCAACCGGTTACTTCCGGTTATGATGATCACAGGCACAGAGGTCAGCATCACATCATCACGGATCAGCTCCAGAAACTGAAATTCATCACATACCGGCACACTCATATCAAGAAGAATTGCAGAAAGGGTTTTGTAATTCTCAGACAGACGCTTCATCCCCTCTGCTTCATTCATCGCAGTGATAACCTCAAAACTGCCCTCCAGATGTTCTGTAAGCGCTTTCCGATCCGTCTCGTCATTCACTACAATAAGAAGTTTTCTTCCGGATGCTGTTCCTCCTGGTTCCAGTACGGCCTCCATCTCACTGTACCGTACATCCATATCCTCATTGGCAAAAGCAAACACCACGGCCTGAAAATCCTCAGCCGTTCCTACCCTGGCACATTTCACATAGAAATATTCAATCCTCCCGTTGCTTCGGCGTACACGATAATGTACCATCAACTGGGGAATCCTTGTAAGACGTTGGCATATCTTCTCAAAATCCATCATCTGATGCATCCGGATCCTGTCCTCTGCCGCAACACTGCTCTCAATATAAATATCCATGATCTTCTCATAGGATTCATCACTGCGAAGTCCCTCCTCCACATAAGCTCCACTCTGCCCCTGGAAGCGGCATACCTGGACCTTATGAGTCTCTCTGTCAACAGAGTAGATATTGATAAAATTTTTTCCGAGAACATTAATGATCCCCATAAGAAGCGGATTCTCCATCATTCCGCTGCTGATCTCATCATTCGTCTCTGTATCCGAAAAAACAAGGGCATGTCCTGTCCCGCCGGATTCCAGCGGAATCTCCACAGCATCAACCGAACGCAGGATATTCCGTCCCGGTTCCAGATAATTCTTCGGACCTTTGATCCCGTTAACGACCGGACAGATCTCACAGGGAGTTTCTCTGTTTCTCAGACAGTGATAGCATTTCTCGCCCCTCTTCAGCTGCGGATAGATCTCACGTGCTGCCAGGTTATAGCTGATAATCTTATAATCCTCATCTATGACATACATTCCCGATGCATTTTTCCCCACGAGCATCACCTCCGGATTCGTAAATTTCTCATAGATCCTTCGTGACAGTTACTGTCTCAAAATCCTTAAATATTCCTTCATTATATACGATTTTTCTGATAACTGCAATTATCTTTCGTATTATTTATTTTTCATATTGGTTTTATTATATTTCGGTTATCAGCGCATCTGAAAAGATTTCCCCCTGAGCGGAACCCCTGCAAGCTCCGCAAGCCTTTTGATTCCGGAATCTGCTATGGATACCGCACTCTCCACATGATTGAAATCTGTGGCACTGTAATCAAACAGGATATTTCCCTGTGCTTCAAACTCCTCGTCCCGTTCCCAGAAAAAGAATCTCATAGGCATACAGTCAAAGGCCCTGATCTCATATCCCACATCACCCTGGGGCAGTTCCCTGCCGTCAAGTTTCTGAAACGCCTCCCTCAATTCCTTTTCATGGCCGGAAAATGTAGCACTGAACACATCCGTCTCTCCGATCTGATACGCCGGCGCAAATGGTCTTGCATTCCTGAGATCTGCAAAAGGGACCCACTTATCCATAATAAAAGCCCCCTCTTTCGCATACCCCAGAAGCGTATAAATATTCAGCATCTCCGTAGTATACGGTTCTCTCTGTCCATCCAGGCTCCGGATGCTGCCGTCTTCCAGACTCACCCCATATCTTCTTCCGAAATGAATGATCGTGAGAAACCCGTTTTCTTCCTTCAGTTCCGGCACCCGTTTATGCAGATCTGCCTGATCCATCTTCAAAAAGCGTTGTGCCCACTCTTCACATAGTTTTACATAGTTGGAAATTCTTTCTTCTTTCATCCTGTCTTCTCCCTGTCTGATATTGATATCCTTTCTCCGCTGTATTCCGGACTTTTTTTACAGAATACACTGCTTTCACATTTTCCGCAAGAATCTTCGCCGATGTATCCGAAATCCGGCTATTTTCAGTGTTACTGTTTTTTCAGCATCCCGGAACCTTCTTAAGCGTTTCTTTTTTTCGACAGATCATCCATCAATTTTCCCAAATCCGTCTAATTTCCCAATATAAAAATAACGTTTTTTTGCACAAAAAACTGGATTTTCTTTTTTAAAAGGTGTATAATATTAACAAAGTTTATTGTTTTTATGGTTAAAGACACCTGGCAGTAAACAAGAAATGAAAGTGAGGATTCGCCATGAAACAAAACAGTATGTTAGCAATGATCCTGGCCGGTGGAAGAGGAAGTCGTCTTCACGAGTTGACGAATAAAGTTGCCAAGCCAGCCGTTGGTTATGGCGGTAAATACCGTATCGTGGATTTTCCGCTCAGTAACTGTGCCAACAGCGGCATTGATGTCGTAGGTGTACTGACACAGTATGAATCAGTTTTACTGAACAGCTATGTAGCAGCCGGTGGCCGCTGGGGCCTTGATGCCAAGGACAGCGGAGTTTATGTACTTCCTCCACGTGAGAAAGCGGATGCCGGTCTGGATGTATACCGTGGAACAGCTGATGCGATCTCTCAGAATATTGATTTCATCGACTCACAGAACCCGGAATACCTTCTGATCCTTTCCGGTGACCACATCTATAAGATGAATTATGCAAAGATGCTTGATGACCATATCCAGCATAAGGCAGATGCGACTATTGCAGTTATCGAGGTTCCCATGAAGGAAGCCAGCCGTTTCGGTATCATGAACACCGGTGAAGATGACCGCATCGTAGAATTTGAAGAGAAACCGGAACACCCGAAGAGCAATCTTGCCTCCATGGGTATCTACATATTCAACTGGAAGCTTCTGCGCAAGCTCCTGCTGGCAGATATCAAAAATCCGGATTCCAATCACGATTTCGGTAAAGACATCATCCCTACACTCCTTGCACAGGACAAGGCACTCTACGCCTACAAGTTCAAAGGCTACTGGAAGGATGTAGGAACCATCGATTCCCTCTGGGAAGCAAACATGGATCTTCTCAGTCCTAACAGTGAACTGGATCTTAACGATCCTACCTGGAAAATCTACACTGAGGATGCTACCTCTCTTCCACAGTATATCTGTGATACAGCTGTGATCAACACTGCTTTCATTACTCAGGGCTGTGTTGTAGAAGGTGAGATCACCAACTCCGTACTTTTCACAGGCGTCAAGGTCGGTCCTGGTGCCAAGATCATCGACAGTGTCCTGATGCCGGGTGTTGTTGTTGAAGCAGGTGCCGTTGTCCAGCGTGCTCTCGTTGCAGACGGAGTCGTGATCGGTGCCAATGCTCATGTCGGTTCCAAGGACAGTGAGCACATCGAACTTGTATCAAAACGTGTAAAGGGGGCTGAGTAATATGTTTAAAGCATTTGGAATCGTGAATTCCTCAGAAAGAAATATCCATGTGGAGGGGCTTCAGGACTACCGTGCGATCGGCGCCTTTTCATTTCTCGGAAGATATCGTGTCATCGACTTCCCAATCTCAAATATGACCAACAGCGGAATTGAGTACATTCAGGTCTATGTAAAGAACAAACCCCGTTCTCTTGTAGAACATCTCGGAACCGGACGTCACTACAACATCAACTCCAAGAGCGGTAATCTCCAACTCCTCTTTTCAGAGCATTCCGGAGTCAACGATATCTATAACACCGATATCGACAACTACTACTCCAATCTGGAGTGCATCGAAGCAGTTCATTATCCGTATGTTGTTATCGCTCCGAATTACATGATCTACACCACCGACTATTCCAAGCTGATCGATGCCCATATCGAATCCGGTGCAGATGTGACCATGCTTTATCATTCCGTTGATAATGCCAAGGAGAACTATCTGAACTGCCACATCCTGAACCTGAACCGTCAGAAGGGTGTTCTCTCCATTGAGCACAACCACGGCAATGCAAAGAACCGCAACATTTTCATGGATACCTACGTAATGAGCAAGGAGCTTTTCATCAGCCTCATCCATAAGGCAAAAGAGATTTCCTCTCTTTATACCCTTGCAGACGTGATCAATGCCGGCTGCAGAGACGGTGAGCTGGATGTACGTGGTGTATCCCATCGCGGATATTTTGCATCGATCACTGATTTCAAGAGCTATCACGATGCAAATATGGATCTGATCGACTACAAAACTGCAACCGATCTTTTCCATGATAACTGGCCGATCTATACACGCACCAAC
The DNA here is from genome assembly GCF_024461705.1 of Blautia sp. DFI.9.10. Taxonomy (NCBI): domain Bacteria; kingdom Bacillati; phylum Bacillota; class Clostridia; order Lachnospirales; family Lachnospiraceae; genus Blautia; species Blautia sp. DFI.9.10. The sequence continues at coordinate 47,320 of NZ_JANGAA010000002.1, read as the reverse complement.
AACTCCTGTCCGACCCATTATTTTGACACAGCCAATGTTTCCAACTCCGTTATCTCCAACGGCTCCATGATCGAGGGAACTGTAGAGAATTCCATTGTCGGACGTGGCTGTACCATCAAAAAGGGCGCTGTTATCAAGAACTGTGTAGTTCTTGCAGACTGCACCATCGGTGAGAATATCCATATCGAAAATCTGGTGGTAGACAAGCATGCCAAGATCACGCATGCCAAGGAGATCATCCGTCCTGCGGATGAGCCAGGCTACATCAAACGTAACGATACACTGTAATATTCATATATAATAAGGCCTCCGGTTCCTGTGTTACGAACCGGAGGCCTTATTTATCTCTGTACTCAGCTAAACATATGGATCCATCATTTCAAAACAGACTGGATCCATTTCAACGCATTCTCTTTATTCTTCACATTACCCGGAAGGCAGATGCACACCGGATCATATCTCAGGCCAAAGTCCTGAGCAACACTACTGCTGCCGTCAAGCTCCAGATGCTGATCATCCACAGCGCCCAGAGACTCAAACACCTCATCTCCAAACGTTTCCCTGAGATCTGCATACATTCCGCTGTCTTTCTCATGTTCATAGAGTTCCTTCGGCATGATCAGGACATCAACGGTAGCACTCTGGATTTCCGTCACATATGCGATTCTGGCATAGTAATCAAAATCCTCTCCTGTCTCGTCCGTCATCAGATTCTGCGCCACACTGACTTCTGCATATTTATCCTCTGTTCCCAGTGTCTTCAAAACATCCTCTTCCACCTTCTCAGAGTCATAATTCCCTGCATTCACCACCGCAATGGAAAGCACCGTCTTCATCTGTGCGTGACGATAAATATTCACTCCCAGACAGACTCCGCCAATGGCAAGAAGCACGCACAGCATATGTATCTTATAATACATCCAGATATACTGAATCTTCTTACCTGTTCCCATTCCCTTCAGTTTCTCTCTTTCGATCCGGCGGCGTTCCTTCTTCGTCAGATCAGTTTCGTTGGGCATCTCCGGATTCAGTACACTCTCATCGTGTCCGTCACTGCCGGCCTCCGCTCTGTTTTGTAAATCCATAAAAATCTCCTTTGTCTTTCATATCTCAGTATTTTTTACCCTGAAGCGGGATATTCCAGTCGCTTTCCCCGCATCTTCCGGGTGGGTGCTGTGACTTATCAATAAAGGATATTTTAGCATATTTTGGTACAAAATCACAGCGCATAAATATGAAAATACCATAAACTCTTCTATTTCCGGCAGATCTTCATTCCATATCCATACATTACCGCCACAGCAGTCACAAGAACACAGACCATCACCGGTCTCATCCACAGATATAAAAGATTTTTCTCAATTCCAGCTGCCACAGCCACATCCTTCAGGATATCCGCCACACAGAGATGGAACAGATAAATAAAAAATGCATATTTCTGACCGATGGCTACCGGAAGCTCGGGCACTTTCCGATTTTTTCCCATGATCGCAATGAGAAAAAGGCCAACAGCCATAAATACTGAACCCAGAAACAATTCCAGTTTGCCAAAATACCGGTATTCCAGCAGACTTGCGATCCCGCCGCCAGCTGCCATGCCATACAAAAGAAGCACTTTTTTTCCTGCAAAACAGGCTTCCAGCTTTTCCTGATATCTGTGTATCAGATGTCCCAACATAAAAAACGGAAATCCGGTAAACAGATAGTTGCGAAACTGCATAACACGGAAATGCTTTTCCGGGAACAGGAAGGTCGAAAATTCCTCCATTCCGAAATGGATCAGAAGAAGCACCGGTATCAGAACATATGCCTGCTTACAAATCCGGAATCTTGCTGCCAGGGCAAAAAGAAGATAACAATAGAGCAGTGCCGGGATAAACCACAGATGCCATTTCACCTGAGAGCTATTATTATATAGAAGAAACTGGCGGATATGTTCCCCCGAAACCAGGGCTTCCAGCCATTCCTTCTGGCTTGCTCCGTCGATGTGGTTCTGGATCAGCTCCCACAGACAGCAGACCGGAAATGCCACAAGCATCAGCTTCAGAACATGCCGGATCTTTTTTCCGATTCTTATAAATTCCGTATCATCGCCACGGAAACAAAAATATCCGGATACCATAAAAAACACAGGTACTGCAAATCTGGCAAGTACATTGGCTATAATTCCGGCATTTCCCGGAAAATGGACGTGAAGAAGCACAACTGCATAAGCACAGATCGCCTTTACCATATCCAGAGTACGGTTTCGCATAAAAATTACTCCTTTTTATATCGAACGCTTATCCCGAAAATATGATTCCGGGGTTCCCTTTTTTTCGAAACGATATACTAACAAACCAGCAGAATTTTGTCAATGCTGTTTTTCTCCTGTACGGTTTACTCTTATACGTTTTACTCTTGTACGGCTTCCGGATCTGAATTATAATTCTTTTATGACTTCTATGACAGGATGTTTGTTATTTCCTCAGAAAGGATTCTATTTTTTATGAAAAAAGACGGCTACTATTCTTCCGGCGAATTTGCACGCATGGCACACGTAACTCTGCGTACTGTCCGCTATTATGATAAACAGGATATCCTGAAACCCTCTCTCGTCACCGAATCCGGCGCACGTTTTTATACAGACGAGGATTTTGCAAGGCTTCAGCAGATCCTCCTTCTGAAATACCTGGGCTTTTCCCTGGATGACATCCGTGAAATGACCATCGGTGATTCCGATTATCATTTCATGCTGAATTCTCTGAATATCCAGCTTCGTCTGGTCCGTGACCGGATCGAACAGATGCAGCTGGTCGAAAAAGCAATCCAGGATACCGCACAGATGATAAAGGAACAGCACACCATTGACTGGAGCCAGATGCTGAACCTGATCCACCTGACCGGCATGGAAAAAAGCCTCAAGAATCAGTATCAGAATGCCACCAACATTTCCTCCAGGATCAACCTCCACAGCCTGTACTCCCAGAACAAACAGGGATGGTTTCCCTGGATCTTTGAGCAGTGTCGGATCTCACCCGGTCTTCGTATTCTGGAGCTGGGCTGCGGAGACGGAACGTTATGGACCGACAACCTTTCCCTTCTGCCGGAGGATATCTCCATCACACTTTCCGATATTTCCAGCGGTATGCTCCGCGATGCCAGACGAGCCATCGGTTCCTCGGATACCCGGTTTGCATTCCGGGCCTTTGACTGCAGAAAAATCCCCTGCAAGGACGAAAGCTTTGATCTGGTGATCGCCAATCACGTGCTTTTTTACTGCGATGATATTCCTTCCGTCCTGAAGGAAGTCCGCCGTGTCCTCGCTCCCGGCGGAAGATTTCTCTGCAGTGCTTACGGAAAGGCACATATGCAGGAGGTCAGCCAGCTGGTGCAGGATTTTGATGAACGGATCGTGCTTTCCGCAGACCGGCTTTATGAACGGTTCGGACGTGAAAACGGTCAGAGTATCCTAGCGCCTTTTTTCCCAAAGGCTCAGTGGCTTTCTTATGAAGACTGCCTTCTGGTCCAGGATGCGGAGCCGCTGATCTCCTACGTCCTCTCCTGCCACGGCAACCAGAATCAGTATATATTGGACCGTTACAAGGAATTCCGGGCCTACACCGCCAGAAAAACTGCCAAAGGATTCCGCATTACCAAAGATGCCGGCGTATTTCTTTGTGAAAAATAGCCAAAAATAAAAAATATGAAAAAAGCTCTTGAAGGTGACCTTGCGTCACCTTTTATAATACAGTTACAGTAACAAAGTTATGTGCAGGCACGACTTATGCTGCACATCATCACGCAAAGGAGAAAACATATGAAAGGAATTATTTTAGCCGGAGGCTCCGGAACACGTCTTTACCCGCTTACCATGGTGACCTCCAAACAGCTTCTGCCGATCTTTGACAAACCGATGATCTACTATCCTATGTCTGTTCTTATGAACGCAGGCATCCGTGATATCCTGATCATCTCCACCCCGCAGGATACCCCGAGATTTGAGGAGCTTCTCGGTGACGGCCATCAGTTCGGTGTCAACCTTACCTATGCTGTACAGCCAAGCCCGGACGGACTTGCTCAGGCATTTATCATCGGCGAGGAATTCATCGGCAACGACACCGTATGTATGGTCCTTGGTGACAACATTTTCGCAGGACATGGCCTCAAAAAGCGCCTGAAAGCTGCTGTAGACAACGCAGAAACAGGCAAAGGTGCCACTGTTTTCGGATACTATGTAGATGATCCGGAGCGTTTCGGCATCGTGGAATTCGACCAGAACGGAAAAGCGGTTTCCATTGAAGAGAAACCGGAAAAGCCAAAAAGCAACTACTGTGTAACCGGTCTCTACTTCTACGACAACAAGGTTGTAGAGTACGCAAAAAATCTGAAGCCAAGCGCAAGAGGCGAGCTTGAGATCACAGACCTGAACCGTATCTACCTTGAGAAGGGACAGCTGAACGTTGAGCTTCTGGGCCAGGGCTTCACATGGCTGGATACCGGTACACACGAAAGCCTTGTAGAGGCAACCAACTTCGTAAAAACCATGGAGCAGCATCAGCACCGCAAGATCGCATGCCTTGAGGAGATTGCTTACTTAAACGGCTGGATCACAAAGGAGGACGTGCTCAAGGTTTACGAAATCCTTAAGAAAAACCAGTATGGCCAGTATCTCAAGGATGTTCTGGACGGAAAATATCTGGACGCGCTTCACTAAGCCGATCTGATTTTCCGACACTGAATTTACCTGCGGACTCCGTTTCGACGGAATCCGCATAAGATCAATCATTTATTATAAAGGAGATTTTTTATGACAATCATCGTTACCGGCGGCGCCGGATTTATCGGAAGCAACTTTATTTTTCATATGATGGAGGCTCATCCGGATTACCGTATCGTATGCCTGGACTGCCTGACCTATGCCGGAAACCTTTCCACTCTTGCACCGGTCATGGACAAACCGAACTTCCGCTTTGTAAAGGAAAGCATCACAGACCGTGACGCTGTTTACAAGCTTTTCGAGGAGGAGCATCCAGACATCGTGGTAAACTTCGCAGCTGAGAGCCACGTAGACCGTTCCATCGAAAACCCGGAGGTATTCCTTGACACCAACATCAAGGGTACTGCTGTTCTCATGGATGCCTGCCGTAAATACGGAATCCAGCGTTATCATCAGGTTTCCACAGACGAGGTTTACGGAGATCTTCCTCTTGACAGACCGGACCTCTTCTTCACAGAGGAAACTCCGATCCATACAAGCAGCCCGTACAGCTCCTCCAAAGCAGGTGCTGACCTTCTTGTTCTCGCATACCACAGAACCTACGGCCTGCCTGTGACCATCAGCCGTTGCTCCAACAACTACGGCCCGTATCACTTCCCGGAAAAGCTGATCCCGCTGATGATCGCCAACGCTCTGAACGACAAACCACTCCCGGTTTACGGAAAGGGTGAAAATGTCCGCGACTGGCTCTATGTTGAGGATCACTGCCGTGCCATCGACCTGATCATCCACAAAGGACGTGTAGGCGAGGTTTACAATGTAGGCGGACATAATGAGATGAAAAACATCGATATCGTAAAACTGATCTGCAAGGAGCTTGGCAAACCGGAAAGCCTGATCACACATGTAGCAGACCGTAAAGGCCATGACATGCGCTACGCTATCGACCCGACCAAGATCCACAACGAGCTTGGATGGCTTCCTGAAACAAAATTCGCAGACGGAATCAAAAAGACCATCAAATGGTACCTTGACAACAAGGAATGGTGGGAAACCATCATCTCCGGTGAGTATCAGAACTACTACGAAAAAATGTATGGAAACCGCGAGGAGGTTAAAGCATGAGATTTTTCGTAACAGGTGTTGGCGGCCAGCTTGGCCATGACGTAATGAATGAACTGTCCGACCGTGGACATGAAGGCGTAGGAAGTGACATTGCTCCTTCCTACAGCGGCATCGCTGATGGTACTCCTGTTACCACCATGCCTTATGTGCAGCTTGATATCACAGATAAAGAAGCGGTAGCAAAAACCATCCGTGAGGTAAAGCCTGATGCAGTGATACACTGTGCCGCATGGACAGCCGTAGACGCTGCAGAGGACGAGGAAAACCGTGAAAAGGTACGTCTTGTCAATGTTGTAGGAACACAGAACATTGCGGACATCTGCAAGGAGCTTGGCATCAAGATGATGTATATTTCCACAGACTACGTTTTTGACGGCCAGGGAACCACACCATGGGATCCGGACTGCAAGGACTACGCTCCACAGAACGTATACGGTCAGACCAAGCTTGACGGTGAGCTGGCTGTATCCGGCACTGTAGATAAATTCTTTATCGTACGTATTGCATGGGTATTCGGCAAAAACGGCAAGAACTTTATCCGTACCATGGTAAATCTGGGAAAAACCCATGACAAGCTTACCGTAGTCAGTGACCAGATTGGAACTCCGACTTACACCTACGACCTTGCCCGTCTTCTGGTAGACATGGTCGAGACAGAGAAATACGGCTACTATCACGCAACCAACGAAGGCGGCTTCATCAGCTGGTATGATTTCACTAAAGAGATCTTCCGCCAGGCTGCTGCCCTCGGCCACAAGGAATACGAAAAAGTAGAGGTATCTCCTGTCACAACTGCAGAGTACGGCGTTTCCAAGGCTGTACGTCCATTCAACAGCCGCCTGGATAAATCCAAGCTTGTAAAAAACGGCTTCCAGCCACTTCCAACATGGCAGGATGCCCTGGAAAGATATCTGAAAGAGATCCTGTAAAAAAAAATCCATCGGTGATCGCCGGTGGATTTTTTTCGTTCTGTTTCTCATGAAAAAACAGCCGGTGGAAAGCTTTACGCTTCCCCGGCTGTTCTTATGCTAAAATTTAATAATTTTATCTTACTGCTGTGCAACAGTTCCGTCTGCACTCTGGGCATCTGCTGTGCCATTCTGTGTAGCATCTGCAGTCTCACCCTGCGCTTCTGCTGTACTTCCCTCTGCAGCTGCCTGTGCATCATTATCCGTAGCTACTGCCGCTGATGTTGCACTGTCTGCCTCCTCCTGGGAAACAGTCTCTCCGTCACGAACCTTCTTCATCATGGCCTCCGCCTTCTGAACGGTAGACTCATCCGGAATCATAACGTAAGCCTTCTGGCTCATAGAATACGGCTTCTGTGTGTCACCGGTACCATTTACACTATAGCTTACGATGTTCCAGTCACCGCCGTTGTTCAGCTGCTGCTGGAGCAGTCTGGCAATCTCCTCGTAGGAGATATTGGTCTCAAAGCATCCCTGGATGCTGGAAAGAACGGAAGAATAATTCTTCAGAAGCTCCGGTGAAAGAGCCTTGTTGATCACACCCTTGATCACAGCCATCTGGTTCTTGCCACGCTGACGATCGCCCTCTTTAAAGGCATAACGCTCACGGCTGAATACCAGAGCCTGCTCACCGTTCAGGTAGTTCTCTCCCTGATTGAAGTGATATCCTGTCTCATTCTTGGAATCAAAGTCATAGTCAGAATAAACAGTAACTCCGCCAAGCGCATTGATCAGCTGCTCAAATCCCGCAAAGTTGATACGGAAATAATAGTTGATATCCTCATTATAAAGCATTCCCAGAGTATCCATACATACATTGATACCATAGATACCTGCATGTGTCAGCTTATCTCTCTGTCCGCCTGAAATAGAAAGCGGTACAAAATAATCACGAGGTGTGGAAACCAGAAGCACCTGTCTGGTAGCTGTATTTACCGTAGCAATGATATTGGAATCGCTTCGGCTCTTTGCAACAAGGCCGCTGCGGCTGTCGATACCACTGATAAAGATGGTATATACAGAACCGTCATTGGTATTCTCTTCAGCCTTCGCCTCTGTCTCCTGGGGCTCAATGGTCGTCTCCACCTTCTTCACGGTCAGCTCTTTGATCCTGGAAGAAATATCGGAATATCCATCCATCTCTTCAATAACGCTTAAATATGCGCTGTTCAGCACGATCGCACCTGTCTGTCCGTTCAGAAGACCGTCAACCAGCTCTGTAAGTCCTGCATACTCCTGGACCTGCACAGTCTTGCCTGTCTCGGAATCCACCTCCTGGATAGCCTTATCCGAATTGGCTCTGTCAAGATCTGTCAGCACACCATATACATAATCTGCTGTAGCCTCTATGGAATCTGCAGAATCATCTGCACGGACATAAATGCCGACCTCCGTAACCTCTGTGTTCACACCGGAGATCCCTGCCAGTGTGGAATGTGTCTTATAAACATACATACTTCCGAGAATGAATACTGCTGCAAAAACTGCTGCCAGGATCACTCCCACTACAAATCTTATCTTACCATCCGTACTCCATACAAGCGCTCCGACGATCACGATCAGGACCAGCATTACCAGTCCGATCACTGCAATGAACTTCGTCGGGATCACCTTCATATTCAGAAGCATGACCGCAAATACGATTGCTGTGATCAGAACCACAAGCGTCACGATCAGCCCTGGGATATGTTTTCCCATTTTTCTCATATGCAATCCTCCATTTTTGATGGTACAGAGAATATTACATATGGACACTCTCTGTACAGATTCAAATATCCTAATCATTTTACGCTTTTTTACTGATAAAAGCAAGAAATATCGTAAATCGCCAAATGCAAAAACAGTTCCGTGATATCATGATTCTTTTATGCTCTCACGATGTCACGGAACTGCCTCTAAAATGTTCCTTCCATGAAACAGATATCCTTATTCCACGGTAACACTCTTGGCAAGATTTCTCGGCTTATCCACATCCAGACCTTTATTTACACTGACATAGTAACCCAGAAGCTGCAGCGGGATCACTGCCAGAGAAGTTGCAAAATGCGGGTCTGTTTTCGGGATATAAACCGTAAAATCTGCAGTATCCTCGATATTATAGTTTCCAAACGTAGTAAGCCCCATCAGATACGCCCCACGGCTCCTGCACTCCACCATGTTGCTGACTGTTTTCTCATAAAGCTCCGGCTGTGTCAGGACACCGATCACAAGGGTGCCGTCCTCGATCAGGGAAATGGTGCCATGCTTCAGCTCGCCAGCCGCATACGCCTCAGAATGGATGTAGCTGATCTCCTTCATCTTAAGGCTGCCCTCAAGGCTGATGGCATAATCGATCCCTCTTCCGATAAAAAAGATATCCTTTGCATTGGCCTGCTTGGAGGCAAACCACTGAAGCCTTTCCTTATCCTCGATGATCCTGCCGATCTTGTCCGGAAGTGTCTTCAGTTCCTTAATGTAGGACTCACACTGCTCCTCTGAGATCTTTCCGCGGACCAGTGCCATCTGCAATGCCAGCACATAGGAAGCGATCAGCTGTGTACTGTACGCCTTGGTGGTAGCAACCGAGATCTCCGGTCCTGCAAGTGTGTAAAATACATGATCCGCCTCTCTTGCAATGGAAGAGCCCACCACATTGACAATAGCCAGCGTGCGGATCCCCTTCTCCTTACATTCCCGAAGCGCAGCCAGACTGTCCGCAGTCTCACCGGACTGACTGATGATCACTGCCAGGCCGGCAGGATCCAGAAGCGGCTTCCGGTAACGGAACTCCGAAGCAAGCTCCACACGCACCGGAAGACCTGCAAGATCCTCGATCACATACTGTGCAGCCATTCCCACATGGTAAGCAGAGCCGCAGGCCACGATATAAACCTGGCTGATGCTGCGGATCCTCTCATCATCCAGACCGATCTCTGTCAGATCCAGCTTGTCCTCCCGGATAACGGAATTCAGTGTATCTGCGACTGCCTTCGGCTGCTCATGGATCTCCTTCATCATGAAATGCTCAAAACCGGCTTTCTCCGCTGCCTCTGCATCCCACTCAATGATCTTAGGCTCCTTCTCGATCTCCTCACCATCCAGATTGTAAAAAGTGATCTCACCCGGTTTTACACATGCCAGCTCCAGATTTCCGATATAATAAACATTTCTTGTATACTTCAGGATCGCAGGAACATCCGATGCGATATAGGATTCTCCATTCTCCACACCCAGGATCATAGGGCTGTCTTTTCTCGCTACAAAGATCTCTTCCGGATAATCACGGAACATCATTACCAGCGCATAGGAACCACGGATACGCACCATGGCATGACGCACTGCCTCAACCGGAGATCCGCCGTATTTCTGGTAGTAATAATCCACCAGCTTCACAGCAACCTCCGTATCTGTGGAAGAATAAAAAGAATATCCCCTGCGGAGAAGCTTCTCCTTCAGCTCCTGGTAATTCTCGATAATACCGTTATGCACAGCTGCCACATTTCCGTTATCACTGACATGAGGATGGGCATTGACCTCTGATGGTTCTCCGTGAGTTGCCCAGCGGGTATGACCGATCCCGCACATACCCGGAACAGATTCACCTGCGTTTGTTTTCTCCAGAAGGACCTTCAGACGGCCCTTCGCCTTAATGATCTCAATATCCTTTTCCCCGTCACGCACTGCGATGCCGGCGGAATCATATCCTCTGTATTCTAGTTTGGAAAGCCCGTCCAGAAGGATGGGTGCTGCCTGATGCCTGCCTGTAAAACCTACAATTCCACACATGATTTTTTTCTCCTCTTATTGCATTTTTATATTCTTCTGACTGCTCCGTTCTTCAGACACCTGCGGTCTGCATCCAGGACATCACTCTGCCACATGCCCCTTCTTACGGACGATCTCAACCACCTGGTCCACATATTTTCTGCAAAGCTCCTCACTCTCTGCCTCTACCATAACACGAAGCAGAGGTTCTGTGCCGGATTCTCTCACCAGGATCCTTCCGGTGTCTCCAAGCGCCTCAGCCACACTCTCTACTGCTGCCTGCACATCCACATCTGCCTGCGCTGCTGCCTTGTCATGGACACGCACGTTCTCAAGAACCTGGGGATAGATCGCCAGATCAGCAGTAAGCTCACTGAGCTTTTTCTTCCTTGCCATTATAACTTCCATCATCTTCAGACTTGTAAGGATGCCATCCCCGGTAGATGCATACTTGGAAAAAATAATGTGCCCGGACTGCTCACCACCAATACGGCAGCCATTCTGCATCATATATTCATAAACATATTTATCCCCTACTGCAGTCTTCGCATACTCGATATCAAGAGCATCAAAAGCCTTGTAAAGGCCAAAATTGGACATTACCGTAGTCACAACCGTATTGGTGAGAAGCTTTCCGCGCTCCTTCATATAACGGCCGTACACATAAAGGATCGCATCCCCGCTAACCACATTTCCCTTCTCATCCACACAGAGACAGCGGTCCGCATCTCCGTCGTAGGCAAAGCCAACATCCAGTCCCTTCTCCACTACAAGCTTCTGGAGACCCTCGATATGGGTGGAACCGGCATTGTTATTGATATTGGTACCATCCGGCTCAGCATTGATCACATAAGTCTTCGCTCCCAGCGCATCAAAAACCGCCTTTGCGATATTCCATGCACTTCCGTTGGCACAGTCCAGTCCAATCCGCATTCCCTTAAAGGAATATACTCCCAAGGAGATCAGATATCCTATGTAACGGTTCCGGCCTGCCGAATAATCCACCGTCCTGCCGATCTCACCGCCCTTTGTAAAAGGAATCTCATGCCATTTCTCTCCGAACAGCTGAAGACGGTCATCCAGATAATCCTCCACCAGAGCGATGATCTCCTCCTCCATCTTCTCACCCTGGCCGTTGATCAGCTTGATCCCGTTATCATAATAAGGATTATGGCTGGCAGAGATCATGATACCGCAGTCAAAGCCATCGGTACGGGCAACATAAGCCACAGACGGCGTTGTTGTCACGTGGAGAAGATAAGCATCCGCTCCGGACGCCACCAGTCCGCCAACCAGCGAATACTCAAACATATAGCTGGAACGTCGGGTATCCTTGCCGATCACGATCCTGGCCGCAGCCGTCTCCCCCGCTCTTCTGCGCAGTTCATTATAATACCATCCCAGAAAACGTCCGATCTTAAATGCATGATCCGCCGTCAACGAAACACCCGCTTCTCCACGGAAGCCATCTGTACCAAAATATTTTCCCATTTCTAGCTCTCCTTTGTGCGTTAATATTTATAACTTATCTTATATATTAATGTATAAGGACAATGTTATTTCCGCATTATCCTTATGCATGAATATATCTTGTTTTTATTACTATAATATATTTTATTCCATTAACTTCTATGTACTTTATGTCTTGGGTCCAATCGTATGATCTTATAATATCCTGCTTCTATAACAACATGTATACGAAATACCTCAGTTACTGCATAATGATATACCTGCATTCCATTATACACATCATCCGTATCTGGTTTACGCGAATACGCTTTATCTACCTGTGTGACTGTCATTTGAGAAACCTTATTCAAAAATATTTGAAACTGTTTCACATTTTCCGGTGTAAGTTCCTTGAATGTATACCCATTCTCCAAATGATATTTAAAACACAATTCAAAAGGTACTTCCCGATTTTGTTTTTCCGTTAATTTTGCCATTATTAATCACCACAATAAATAGCCTTATAGTAAGAAGCCATCGTTTCAGGAGAAATGATAACTGTACATCTCTCCTCTGGTTCATATCCTCTCCGAGCTTCTATCCAGGGTAATTCTCTATGCGTAAGTGTCTCAAGCGCATTGCCAGTGCTCTCTCCATACGTATCCCACACATCTTCCAACAACTGAATATCATCATCTGATAGCTTCAAAGCAACCTTCCCTTTTATACAAATCGTATCATATCCAAATGCCTTAAAACGCTCCCATAATGCAGGAGAAACCGGTCCATGTACCCAAGCCTGAAAATCTGTATTCATAAGTCGAAAACCTTTCAAAGCATAACACCAGGCCTGTGCATAATAACATAATTTCTGCAATTTTTTATGAGTCATCTGTCCTTTAGTCAAAAACCAGTTTGCAATATCAAATACAGAATACTTTCCCTCTTCATTAACATCAATATTAATCGATTCTTCTGGATTTACAATAACATATTTTTCTGTATCGGTAGGTATTGCAGACGTAGTAATTGCATGATATGCAGTATATGATGTTGTAACTGCAGTATTATGTTTGGAATTCACTACCTCTTTCATAAACAATATCCTCCATTCTATTGCCTGACTGTACCTGCATTTTTTCTATTAAACAGTCATGTCTCCAACCTTCAAAATTTACTCTGTTCTGAACAGCAATCTGTCCATCTGGCAAAGTTCCCCGGATAACAGTCCCTTCTGTTGAAAAATAATCCGCTCCTCCAACTATACTTTCCAACAGGCCTCTACGCACCACATATGCACCATTCACTTCCGTTAGTAAAAATGGTTTGCTAAACATCAATTCTTCGTTTATATCATCATAAATCTTTTTGATGATTTTATATTGTGTCTCGGATGGTTTTATAATATTTAATCCCAGTTCATCCTTAGCTTCCCGTCTGTTAATAGTATAATCATGACTTCCAGATTCGCTGCACAGAAATGCTATGATCTTCTTAATCTTCTCCGGATCTCTAACCTGATTTTGAAGTAATTTCTCTGCCATCATTTGAATCTGAGCCTTGGAACGGTAAACTTCCCCCAGAACCAAAGGATGCACAAAATCTGTCAGCTTTTCAAAAATACTTGCAAGGGAAGCTGTATCATCAATCTGCATTTCATTTTTTGCAAATTCAAGATATCCTTTAACAGCCTCTACACTTACCGGATATATGCCTCCATCCTGCAACCTGGGATTCAATGGGGTATGTAAACTCGGATCTATTGGTCCTAGTGTAGCTTGCTTAGTCATTATGATCTCATTAGCTCCCAAACTGATGATAGTCCCTGAACTATGCGCTTTATGAGGAACTATTACCTGCAATTCATCTCCATACATCCGTAATAAATTGACTATATTTCTCGCCGCTGAAGTATCTCCGCCTCTTGTATAAAGAAACAGTGAGATTTTCTTGCATGGTCCTATTTTATCCAGATGATCGATAAAATAATCAATCACATCCGGAGCGATCTGCGCTCCCATATTAGGTCTGTCACTGGTAACATATACCAATATCCTGCTACCCAATTCCGCTTCAAGTTCTTCATATAATCCTATTCTTTCCTGATACACGCAACTCACCCCCATCCTTTAACATTTTATCAGATTTACAGCCTCTGAACAGCCACTTTACATCGCTTCTTACAAAAAGCAACTCCATACGCCAGAATATTATTTCTTCCTTCATTACGTAACTGTTCATCGTACCGCTTTTCTCTGATCTGTGCCAGCGCTCTTTCACATGCATTTTGCAGTCCTGAAAAAGTCTGAGAATACTTCAGCTCGATAACGATCCCGGCATCCGGATCTTCCGGTTCTGCCAGAATATCTGCAAAACCATCTCCAGATTCCGCATTAGACTGAACAAGCCAGTTTGGATCACTACGCAAAAGCCCCAACAAAAGTCCATGATAAAAAATTTCTTTTTCTTCATTTCGTCCTTTTGTATCAAAAATACTGATCGTATTTCCCAGAATCTTTGTAAGGCGTTCCTCAATCTCACCTGCATTCCCTTCTTTTATTGCTTTCAGCAGATTTTTCGTCGGCTCCGCCTCTTTCAGCACTGCGCGGTCAAACCATTCCTTTATCTGAAGCACATAAACTTCTCTTATCTCCCTGTTCGGAATGGTCAGACGATACACTCCCCGTTCGGTCTTCCCTGACTGTGTAAGATATCCTGTAGTAAATAATACACTCCAGAGATTATCCAGACTGTTATCGATTTCATCATAGGTCAACTCCATACGGACCGTTTTCTCAATAGACTCACCTGCGATCAGACGCTCTATCTCATCTCTTGTAGTCTTATCTGCCCTGTCAATAAATCTCCTTACCAGTTCATTCCCACTGGTATTGATCCAGTAAGACAGCGGCTCCGCATCCGGATTCCCACACAGACAATCTACATGATTGATCACATCCCATGGGCAGTACACATCCGTATTTCCAAAATGATATCCATCATACCATTCCTTTGTTTCGGAAAGATGATCCTCCATGCCATATGCTGTAAGCAATCTGCAGACCTCATCATCTGTGAAACCAAAATGCTCATCAAATCGATGGTCCGTGATCGAAAGCACTTTGAAGTTATTAAGTCCTGTAAAAATACTCTCTTTAGACACGCGAAGACACCCTGTTAATACTGCAAAATACAGAGAATCGTTAGTCTTAAGTGCCTGTCCGAACACACCACGTATCATGAGCACCATTTCTTTATAATATCCATGCTGAAAAGCCTTATCCAGAGGAACATCATATTCATCTATAAGAATGATCGTCTTCTGCCCATAATGCTTATGCAACAGCTGAGACAATATCTGCAACGCAGAAGAAAGAATATTTTCATCCATAGAATATCGGCCATTCTCCACAGAGATCAATGTACGATATATATCTTTATCCGTTTCTGTCAGTCTGTCACTCTCCAATAAAACCAGAAAACGACTGGCCTCTCTGCCTACCAGTTCTGTCAGCTGATAGCGTGCATTCTCAAAGGTAAGTCCATCAACATTCTTCAGCGATAAAAACACTACCGGAAATTTCCCCATATACTGTTCACACAGTTCTTGTTTCCGGGAAATATAAAGACCTTCAAACAGCGCTTCATCTGCCCCGATCTCGAAGAAACAACGAAGCATACTCATATTCAATGTTTTCCCAAAACGCCGAGGTCTCGTAAAAAGATTTACTTTCCCCCACTGATCGATCAGTTGTTCGATAAGCCTAGTCTTATCTACATAATAAAAATCCGCCTGACGAATTTCCTGAAAATTCTCAATTCCCACCGGTAGCTTCGGTCTCTTCATATTCCGCGTTCCACTCCCTTTCAATGCGAAAAATCATATACAAATATGCCAATCGCCACGTGATTCGTGCTTTCAGAGTAGCACAATACGCTCTTTTTGTCTATTGATTTATTTCGACTCCGTTCGACAAACATATCCGCTTTACCTGCGAAGCTCTGAAGCTTTTTCACAAAATCCTCTTTCCAAAAGCAATGAACTATGTTACCCTGAAAATGGATCAGATGATAAAATAACTCTGATCACATAACAAGATCGAAGGTGGTGAAACCTATGGGTACAAAGAATACCATCACCAAAGATTACATGGCTGACAACCGCGTTTTTGCGGATGTGTTCAACCATATGCTGTACAAAGGAAAAAACGTCATAGACCCTGACACTCTTCATCCACTGGATACCACAGCTCTCGCTGTCCCCTACGGATCCGGCACTTCAGAAGTTCCTGTCCAGAAATTCCGGGACGAATTCAAATCTCTTAATGTTATGCATGATGATTCAAGAATTTATCTTCTCCTGGGAATTGAAAATCAGTCAGAACAACACTATGTAACGCAAGTGCAAAGCAATTGCGTTCATGAGCATGTAGCAAAGCGGAATGCGAACGTCCGCTTTTTCGCCGGTCAAGAACATGGTCTATGATGCATTAGAATACGCAGGGCAGGTAGAAAATTCCGCCAGGTCCCACAGAGAAGCAAAACAATGGCCCTCCACATCCGGAGAATATCTCACCGGCTTCTACAAGGATGACCGGCTGATCCCGGTCATAACCACGGTCGTGTACTTCGGTTCCGACACCTGGAAAGCTCCCAGAAGCCTCCACGAAATGCTCTCTATCCAGGACCCCGAGATTCTTTCTCTGGTCCCGGATTACCGGATCAATCTCTTCTCACCTGCCGAGATAAAGGATGAAGAACTTGACAAACTCCAGAGCAATCTCAAAGAAGTCATGCTCTTCATTAAATACTCCAAAGATAAACGGAAACTTCAGGAGCTCACATCACAGAGCCCCGGCTTCCGGTCACTCGAGCTCAAAGCAGCCCGGGTCATTGACTCCATAACCGGTATCAATTTACGTTTCACAGAAACAGAAGGGAGTGTTAATATGTGTCAGGCTGTTCAGGAAATGTGCGATGACGCACGCGCCGAAGGTCATGCCTCCGGACTATCCGAAGGTCACGCCCAAGGCCTTCAGGACCATGCTTTACTCACTGCGCAACGCATGCTGCAGGATTCCAGGTTCTCACCTGAGGATATCAGCAGGTTTTCAGGGCTACCACTTGAGGATGTTCTGAAATTGCGGGAGAAATGATGAGTTTTATTTGAGAGAATGCTCAGGGAGTACATGCTTTCTGAGCATTCGTTAATCCTCAATAATCAGTACCTGTTTATCTTACTAACCATGGACTATATTCCTTTCCTTCAAGAATATCCGCTATTCTTTTACAAGCCATTCCATCTCCATAAGGATTACAAGCTTTTGCCATACTATTATAAGCTTCTTCATTTTCAAGAAGTTCTTTAAAATTCTTATAAATATTTTCTTCATCAGTGCCTACAAGTCTAAGTGTTCCTGCTTCTACCCCTTCTGGTCTTTCCGTTGTATCTCTCATCACTAACACTGGTTTTCCATAAGATGGAACTTCTTCTTGAATTCCGCCTGAATCAGTTAAACATAAATGACATCTAGCCTCAAAATTATGACAATCAAAAACTTCTATAGGTTCAATAATATGAATTCTATCACACCCTCCAAGTTCTTCATCGGCAGCTTTCCTAACTGTTGGATTCATATGAATTGGATATACTGCTTTGCATTCTGGATGCTCATCAAGTACTCTACGAATTGCTCTAAACATATTATGCATTGGTGCTCCAAGATTTTCTCGTCTATGTGCAGTAATAAAAATTAATTTTCCATCCCCTACCCATTCCAGTTCTGGATGAGTATAATCTGCTTTTACTGTATGTTGCATTGCATCAATGACAGTATTTCCTGTAATAAAAATTTTGTCCGGATTTTTACCTTCTTTAATTAAATTATCTGCAGCCATCTGCGTTGGTGCAAAATTAAATTGAGAAATAATTCCAACAGCTTGACGATTAAATTCCTCCGGATACGGAGAATAAATATTATATGTACGAAGTCCTGCTTCTACATGCCCCACTGGAATTTGTAAATAAAAACAAGCTAATGCAGTTACAAAAGTTGTAGATGTATCTCCATGAACAAGAACTACATCTGGCTTAACTTCTTCTAACACGTATTTAATTTTTTCAAGAATTCCAGTTGTTATATCAAATAATGTTTGACCTTGTTTCATAATAGACAAATCATAATCCGGCACAACATTAAATGTAGCTAATACTTGATCAAGCATCTCACGATGCTGCCCTGTTACTGTTACAATAGTTTCTATTGTAGATCTAGTTTTTAGTTCATTCACTAATGGGCACATTTTTATTGCTTCCGGTCTGGTTCCAAAAACAAGCATAACTTTCTTTTTCATTCGTATCACCTCATCTATTTTTTATTTGTATATCTTTTCTATTGTTTTCAACCTATACCAAAGCATAATTAACAATATTCCTTCTGACAACATAGGTGCTAAAGCAGCTCCCAGTATTTTCCACCATTTTATGGCAAAATAATTTATTATAATCGTTATAACTACGCCTATTTGAAAACATTTTCCATATTCTTTATCGTATCCAGCTCCCACCAAAGTTTGAATTCCAACAAAATTATTATTTATTCCAAGTAAAAGCCACCCTAATAAAGGATATACTATATAATAATAAGTTACATATTCTTTTCCAAATAAAACTCCACACAACGGTTTAGCTAAAATACCAACACATACTGCAATACATGAAAATAGAATCAACATTACTTTTTGAATCCTATTTATTAAAAATTCCCCTTTTTTAAAATCATTTGTAATATTTTTACTTGAAATTGGATAAATAACTTGTGATATAGGTGTCCATAGTAGCATCAGCATGTATGGGATTTTATATATTGCAGAATACACTCCTACTTCATATTCGGTTGCAAACAGTCCTAAAAATGTAATTCCAATTGCTCCAAATACTTTTGAACTAAGTTGTGTAAAAAACACATACGATCCGCTTATGAATGAATTTTTAATATCATTTATCTTCAATTTTACAAATTTTAGATTGTATTTTCTTATTGCAATAACAGTTCCAATGGCGTTAGAAATAATAGGAGACAATGAATATAAAATACAATATACAAATATATCATTTGCATTATTAACAAAAATAAAAATACTTATTGTTGTTATTACTCTGGTAATCATATTTGTTATAGATATGAATTTCATATCCTGTTTTCCCTGAAACATCCAATTTTCTTGAAAACAATAACCAAACAACGAACCAGCTAAAATGAGTAAACAAATACTCTGTTCCAATGTATTGTTACTAAAGATCAAATAACATCCAATAAATATCATTGAAACCCCATATAAAATAAATCTGCACAATGTTACTTCCGTAAACAATTTATTCAAATTTTGGTTGCTGTCTTCTAATGCAACTTTTCTTGTTGCAGAAAGAGCAAATCCATATTCAACAATTACCTGAAGATACATCACCAGATTTAAAGCAATTGAAAAAGTACCATACCCTTTCGCGCCTAAAATTCTAGTAATATATGGTACTATCAAAAGAGGAATAACTGTATTAAAAAATTGAAGTGCATATAACCATATTCCATTTTTTAAAGATTTTGATTTAAGTATTTGCTTTATACTATCTACATTCTTATTCATACACTAACGTGCCTTTCCATCTTAACAGTTCGAGCTATATGTGCAAATACAAAAAAGCACATTAACTGCTGTGGTTGATAAAATGTATTTTCAGACATTGCATATAAAGTACAAAATAATATTCCCATAAACGCAGTCATTAAAATGTCACTATTCTTGTCTAAGTTTAGATTAATGCTTTTTTTCAAAGCACTAGTTGTTTTAATAATTTCTCTAATTATCGCGGATATATAAATTATGGTTCCTGCTATACCCAGTTCCGCTAAAAATTGAATATAAGAGTTATGTGCTCCGGCAAAAGCAATATAACCTGATGACTTTTTTCTTGCATTATATAAAAAATCGTATGTATTAATGCCATTTCCAAAGAACGGCTTTTTATGAAACATTTCAAATGCAATATTCCAAAACCATTCTCTGTTGCTTAACTGAATTGTGCCTGTTCCTTTGGTTACCACCTGCATAACTACATAAAAAACAGATGGAGCAACAACAAAAATTACAATTAACGCAATCATCATAATAATAATGCTCTTCTTTGTTGTTGGCCTCCATATTATTCTCAATGCGGCCATCAAAACCATAAGCATAAATAGCAGTAACAAAACACTTCTTTTAGCAGTCATTGAAATTCCAACAGACACAATTATCAAATAAACTAAATTATATAATTTAAACTTTTTATCACTTGATATTAGTTGCGGAAATGTAATAAATATTCCGAATGTCATACAAAATGCATTATAACTGCTTTCACCTGCAATTCCAGGAATTCCACCATTATTCAGATCAAAATATATTGTTTTTATCTGACTATCTGCTATTATGAATTTAAAGATATCAATAACAATTTCATGATTGTAATAGTTTATTATTGTAAATATAGCAAATATCAAAGAAATTACTTTAATCCCTTTAAAAAGCATCCTATATTCATGTTCATCATATGCTACTAAATACCATAAACAACCATTTAATATTAATACAATATATTCAAACCCTGTACGAGTATTAAATATTAATGCGCTTATAAAAATAAATACTAATAAAAGCCCCCACAAAAGAAGGTCATTATTTCTTGGAAAACGCAAACAAAAATTATTTCTCATTAATATTATTATAAATAAAAACAAACATAATATATAAGAAGGAATCATACGATATCTGTTGAACACACCCAAATATCCAAATATCATAATTGTTAACACAGAATTAATAACAAATGTATATGAAGCATTTTTTAATTTGAATCGCACTTTTAATCTCCTACATATCTAATATTTCTTTCATTACAATACTATCCATATCCGTCATATTGTAAAATTCACCGCAATTCTGTGAAAATTCCCTATAATTCATTTCTATTGTTTTAATAGCTGTTTTTATATATGTTGGTTCAAATTTATCTACTATAACTCCCATAGCATTATAACCAATAGTATACCTTAAACCTGGAATATCATTTCCTATCATAGGAACTTTATATCCACTATACTCATATAGTTTATTCGGAGCACAATATATTTCATTCAATTTAGAATAATGCAATATATCATCTTTTCTCGGAACATAAGATAAAATTCCAATATATGCTTTTTGTGTCACTAATAAATGGTACGGAGGAGCTATAAAATCAATATGTTTTACATTTTTATAAGTATTAATAAGTCTTTCCACTTCTTCATTTTTTGCTCCCATTATGTAAAGCACATAATTTTCTCCTAATTCATCTATTGCTTCAGCAAATGCATCCAATGGTCTTTCTTTTCGAATTACCCCTTGATATAAAATAATTTTTCTAGTTTCATTTTCTATTTTTTGTAATCGTTCCTTGATATCATCAGGAACATCTGTAATTTCTTCAACGCTTTGTTTATTAGGTAAAACAATCGGCACTTTTTCCAATCCCCACCATGCATTAATAATCTGCGCCCTATTATATTCTGGTACAACTACTTTGTATGCTTTTTTAGCATATTTCTTTATATTTGACTGAATTATTTTTTGTCTTGGGAAATATGGAATATCATAAATTAATTCCATAAGCTGCATAACATGTTTATATTTAAACAAAACTGGGCCTAAATCTCTTGCAGTTCGGTCTGTTGTCGTCCATAAGATATCGTGATTCTTCATAAGATCATTAACTAATTCTCTTAATTTTTTCTTTCTAGAAATAAAATTAATTCCTCTGCTAATAATATTATTTTTTTCCTCTTCAATCTTATAAAAAGTAAATTTACCATTCTGCTTAGTTTTATATTGATTATTCTTGTCTATGCTTACTAATGTAACAATGCAACCATTTTTCAAAAGAATATCCACTAAGTTTCGAACCGGTGGAAGCTTACTTATTTCATAATAGTTTACAATTAATACCCTCATTTAATAATTTTCCCTTTCCAAATATTACTCTAATTCTTCAGTTTCATTTTGTAGTAATCTAAAAATAACTATTACTTCAAACGTAAATTAAACTCCTTCTTTCTCTTCTTTGTTTATAATGTTACACACTTTCCATTACCCAAAATACCTTACTTATTTTTTAAACCACTCTATACGATATTCGTATATCCTTATAAACTTTTCCAAACAGACTACTCTATGTACATCTATAAAGATTTTCCAAACAATTTAATCCATACATAATCCCGAATTATGATATCTTTATCAAAATCTGTTTCCCAATATTTCTCTTTTTTTACATTTCATATAACTTATTTATAAAAATCGAATAATTTTTTTCTGCATCATATTTATTTTTCCATGAAGAATATGCACAATCACGTAATTTAAGAATTTGTTCATTATTTAAGTTCCAATACGCTCGTATAATATTCTCAAGTTCTTCTTTTCTAAAATTTTCATCTAAAAGCCATCCATTATAACCATGTGTTACAATTTCATTTGTTCCCCCAACATTCGTTGCAACACATGGAATTCCAAACGAAAGAGCTTCCATTATAGACACAGGAATTCCTTCTGATATACTGACATTTACAAAAAGATCAAATTGATTATTTACATATATCCTCATTAAATCACTGTTTTTTATGTTTCCTTTAAATTCTACACTAATATTATTTGGAAGTTTTGTTGCCAACTCTTTGATCTGACTCATTAAAATTCCATCACCAAAATGCGTCCATTCAATATCCACATCTTTAAGATTCATTAATGTCTTTATAATTAAATCTAATCTTTTAACCGGTACTACATTTGAACAACTAACTATCCTTAATACTTTGCCTTTTTTATATTGTTCCACTCCATACCCTTTAGTTCCAAGAAAACTGGTTTTAATTTTGCTTTTATATCTTGGAAATTTATTTTGTAAATATTTTTTTCCATCTTCAGAACATGGATAAACAACATCAATATTTTTCAACAAAATTTCTCTGCATGGTATATACTTATTTTTTCTAAATTCTTCATACAAATCATATCGATGTGCACGTGATACAATTTTATTATTTGTCTTTAATACTTTTTTTAACAGTAGTGCAACATATGGCTGATACTCAAATCTGTATGAATAAAAAATTGCATCTTTTATCTCATCTAAACTGATACTTTTTTTTATTTTTCTCATCTCATAATTTGCTCTACTTAAATAAACAAACAAGTCTATTATCCTTTTTATCCCAAGCTGTTTTCTTTTTATCATCGAAAATAGTTCTTTATATAAATTAGGATCATTTAATACTCGAATACTATTTATTAAATATTTCCATCTTGGAGCATACCAAATAGGAATCACTGTAAAATTTTCAGGAAGTGCCCTCCGAGTTTTTGAGTGTTCTTTTCTTAATTGAAGTGCAAAAACATATACTTTGTCAAATTGATCATAAAATTTTACTTCTGTCTCCAAGTATGCTTCCCAAGTACCATATGGAAATTCATTTGTAAATAAACACAGTGTTTTCATAATGTATCGTCAATTTACTCTCCTCTTTTTTAACATGTTATCA
Source organism: Blautia sp. DFI.9.10 (assembly GCF_024461705.1). Lineage (NCBI taxonomy): Bacteria > Bacillati > Bacillota > Clostridia > Lachnospirales > Lachnospiraceae > Blautia > Blautia sp. DFI.9.10. Next base: position 23,720 of record NZ_JANGAA010000002.1, on the reverse strand, counting down.
TTTTAATTTTATCCGAATATTTTTTAATACCTCATTCAAAGTATCCTGACACTGTTTTTGATTATTTCCCTGTACAATCACCTGTCCTACACAGTCATTTGAATTTTCAAACACCCTTACTCTATCACCTTGATGTTTAAAAAAAGTCACTTCTAAAACATCTTCATCCTTGCATCCATTAAATTCGATTTCTTCTAGAATTCCTTCCTTTTCAGTCTCCAAAATCATTCTGGCAAGGCCTGCTTTTGATGTTTCACGTCTTTTATTCCAATACTCCAGCGGATTTTCTCCAACAGCCATTGCAGCAATCATTTTGTAATATTCAATTCCGAAGTTAATCTCAACCAGTTCAGGGAGACAGTTTGCACCTACACGGCCTGTAAGCTCAATTACATAAACCTTATTGTCTCTCAAAATCAAGTCTACGTTTACTGCACAGTTATTCAATCCTAAAGCTTTGATTGCATTTTTTACAGCTTCTTCCGTCTGTTCGTGGATGTTCTCATCGCAATCCAGCGGAACATAATGTCCTACCGGTACTGCCGTATGGCTCATATAAGTTTCGTCGCCATGTGGCATAACAAAAAGTACCTCATTGTTATATACAAATGCCTGCGCACCAAATTCCCATCCTTCTATGAACTCTTCTACAATACAGTACGATCTTTTTGTTAATCCCATTGCTGCATGAAATCCGTCATAGGCATCTTTTTCTGTTTTTGCTATGTAAATTCCATTGCTTCCCTGTAAATCCGTTGCTTTAATGATCACCGGCAATTTAATTTTATCCAATGCATTTTTTAATTCCTCTTCACTGGAAATTTCAAAATACTGTGCTGTACTTACACCGTATTCCATAAATGCTTTTTTCATTTTTGACTTATCATTACACATGATGGCTGCTTTTTCCGGAAGTCCTGTTAATCCTAAAGAATCACAGGTTTTTCCAAGAGCTGAAATTCCTGTATCCAGACAGCAAGTAGCCACTCCGTCCAATTTAAGATTCGCTGCTTTTTTAGCAACCTCATCAGGATTTGCAATATTCATAAAGCACACTTCATCTGCCAGAGGAATTCCTGGAGGATTATTATCAGGCATGGTTCCTGCAATTGTTGTGATTCCCATCTCTTTTGCTGCTTTATACAGTCCGATCTGTCCTCTTCCAGCACCTAATACTAAAAGTCTTTTTCCTTCAACACCCATTTTTTCTTCTCCCTTCTAATTTGTATAAACATTTTTTCTGCATACTACAGTTTCAATTGTTTTAAAGAAAATCTTCAGATCACCCAGAAATGTTACTTTCTGTGTATATTTTGCATCCAGAGCCAGTTTGTCTTCCTGTGAAATATTATTTCGATAATAGGCCTGTGTATACCCTGTAATGCCTGGTTTTACTTTTAAACGATCTTTTCTTTTCTGGTCATACTCAGACAATGGTCTGTCTGTTGTTACTGGCCTTGGTCCGATCCAGCTCATGTCTCCTTTCAGAATATTAAATACCTGCGGTAGCTCATCAACTGAAATTTTTCTCATTAGCTTTCCGATTTTTGTTACTCTTGGATCATCTGCACTGTTAAAAGTTGAATTATCCTTATTTCTAATATCTGGCGCATTTACCTTCATGGAACGAAGCTTATACATATTAAAGATTGTCCCGTCTTTTCCCCTTCTCTTTGCCAGATAAAAAATCGTTCCCCTGTCCTCTAGCCAGATCAATGTCCCAAAAATAATACAGACTACTAATACGATCGGCAGTGCAATGACTGCAAATATAACATCCAAACCTCTTTTTATGTATCTTTCGTACATGAATTTATACTTCCCTTACTCCATTTCTATTTCTATTAAATCCAGCGCTTTTTCACATATTTCTACAGCCTTTTCAGCTGTATCTGCCTGCGCGATTACAAAGCCGCTACGATCTCCACTACTCTTTATGCCATTCATTTTTTCCCCGATCCCATGTACAACATAAATCTGTTTTACACCTGGAATCTTTCTGGCTTCTTCAAGTCCCCTGATATCTCTGATGAAACCTTGCTCAACTCTAAAATATCTTATAGCAGATGCTTTATGAAATTTAGGCTCTAAGTCTGCAGTTTCACCAAGTGCAATTCGTATACAACTTTCAACCATATCTACACCTGTGGAAAGAGGCGTAAGATAAGTCGTAATATTATCTCCTCCCAGCCGTGCTCCAAGCTCTACAACTTTAGGTCCATCCTTCGTTATTTTGATTTCTGTATGGGATGGTCCATTTGAAATACCAATTGCGTGATTCGCTGCAATAGCCACCTCCGCTATCTGCTTTTTTATTTCTTCTGTATGACCTGATGGCTGTGAATGTCCCATTTCTACAAAATATGGTGCATCTGTTGTCAGCTTATCTGTAATCTGAATAACATGGCATACGCCGTTGACACTTAAAGTTTCTACACTTACCTCTGGCCCTTCCATATACTCTTCAACCATGAGATCTCCGGACCTTGAAGATTCCTTACTGTAGTTATAAGCCTTTTCCACAGTTTCACTGTCATAATCTTTAAGCAGATTGATTCCCCGGCTTCCCGAATTATCTGCCGGTTTTATAATACATCGATAACCTGCTTCTTTTATTTTTCCTACTGCTTCCAAATATTCTTCTTTAGTAGATACTTTGTAAAATACAGGAATCGGAACACCTGCTTTTTTCAGTGCCTTCCGCATTTCCGCTTTATTTGTTGCTTTCACAGCTGTATCTGCACTAATTCCAATCAAATTCATTTCCCTTGCCACTGCTGCCACTGCTCTCATTGGCATATCTGTAGCAAGTGTCATGATTCCATCAATAGAATGTCTTTTTGCAGCTTTCACTATCTCAGGTATATCAATCGTGCTTATGATTTCTTTTTCGATTCCTTCTGTCTGAAAGCCTACTGCGTCGGGATTCATATCGACAACTACAACTTCCAGCCCCATTTCCTTTGCCTTTTTTATCGCTGGAAGCTGTAATATACTTGCTCCCAAAATCATGATTTTTTTCATTTAATATATTCCTTCACAATCCCCAAAAACATCTCAATCACATACTCCACTTCCTCATCCGTCAACTTCGTATGCAGCGGCAATGTGATCTCATTTTCAAATCGCTTATAAGCATTCGGGTAATCCTTGATATCAAATCCCATATTTTTATAAGCAGTCATCATTGGCAGTGGTTTGTAATGTACGTTGCAGGCAACCCCTTTTTCTGCCATTTTGACGATGATCTCGTGTCTCTGCTCCAGAGTGATTCCCGGGATTCTGGTGATGTACAGGTGTCCGGAAGACTGATGCTCTTCGTTGTAATGATCCAGCACTTCGATGTCGAGTGGTTTAAATGCTGCATCATATCTGCTGATGATTTCTTTTCTTCTTGCAAGCAAAGCTTTATACCGTTTCATCTGCGCCAGTCCAATCCCGGCAACTACATCGGTCATATTGCATTTAAACCAAGGTCCGATGATGTCATACTCCCAGGCGCCAAGCTGTGTTTTTGCAAGGGCATCCTTTGACTGACCATGAAGTGATAACAGCTGATACTGATGATAGATTTCTTCATTATCAATTCCTTCGATATCTCTCCATGCCACAGCGCCGCCTTCTGCTGTTGTAAAGTTTTTCACTGCATGGAAGCTGAAGTTTGAAAAATCCGCAATGCTGCCCACTGGTTTTCCATGCCAGGTCGCACCAAATGCATGGGCTGCATCTGCCATTACGATAACTCTTCCGATTGCTTCCTGAAGCTTATTGACTGGATGGAAAAGCTTCTTTTTCTCTTCTACGATAGAGAAGATCCTGTCATAGTCGCATGGCACTCCGCCAAGATCCACCGGAATGATCACTTTTGTTTTCTCTGTAATAGCTTCTGCCAGCTTGTCATAATCCATTTCCAGAGAATCTTCCTGTGTATCAATAAGAACCAGCTTTGCCCCGACATGACACACCACCGATGCACTTGCGGTATAGGTATAAGCGCAAGTGATCACTTCATCGCCTTCGTGGATTCCCAGAAGACGAAGTGTCATTTCCGCACATGCAGTCTGCGAATTCAGGCATACAGCTCTATTGGTGCCGCATAAATCCGCAACTTCTCTTTCCAGTTCTTTTGTTTTCGGTCCTGTTGTGATCCATCCGGATCTTAAAGCTTCTGCTACCTGTTCGATTTCTGCCTCTGTAATATCTGGCGGTGAAAATGGGATTTTCATTTTTTCAACACTCCTTCGTTTTCGTATATATGTAAATTATTGACCAGTTATCAGTTCTTCTCCGCAGCCACAGCCGCCTCACTCATCAGTTCCTCATACACCTTCTTATGCAGCTTCAGGTCGGAATCCGCAGAGTGATAGGTCGGTACGATCGCGGCTACAATGTCCCGGATCTTTTCGCTGTTGGCGTAGCCGTATGCTGCCAGGACTTCCAGCTGTCTGAAGAATTCCTGTACGTCCATTTCGATGGGTTTGCCGATGTGGATGAGGTCGTTTGGAGTTTTCTCCATGCCTTCCTCGGCCATCAGCTTTTCTTCGTAGAGCTTTTCGCCTGGGCGGAGGCCGGTGTAGGTGACTTTGATGTCTACATCCGGGGTGTAGCCAGAAAGCTTGATCAGGTTTCGGGCAAGGGTGTCGATCTTTACCGGGGCTCCCATGTCCAGGACGAAGATCTCGCCGCCTTTGGCGTAGGTTCCTGCCTGGAGGACAAGGCTTACGGCCTCCGGGATAGTCATAAAGTAGCGGATGATGTCCGGATGTGTGACGGTGACAGGGCCGCCTTTTTCGATCTGGCGCTTGAACAGCGGGATCACGCTTCCGTTGCTGCCCAGAACGTTTCCGAATCGTACAGCTACGAATTCTGTGCCGGTTCCTGCTTTCGATGTATGGTTCTCACTTACATATGCCTGGCCTTCGTTGTCGTGAAGTGCATCCAGGGTATCCTTTCTGTGTCCGCCAAGTCGTGGCAGCCAGTCGGTGTGTCCGTTGTGGCTGACCATGTTCATGCTCTGGACTACCATTTCGCAGAGTCGTTTGCTGGCGCCCATGATGTTGGTCGGGTTTACAGCCTTGTCGGTACTGATCAGCACAAAACGCTGGCAGCCGTTCATCATTGCCGCATATGCAGTCTTATAGGTTCCTACCACATTGTTCTTGATTGCCTCACAGGGGCTGTTCTCCATCAGCGGTACGTGCTTATGTGCGGCTGCATGATATACGATCTCCGGCTTGTAGGTTTCAAATACCCAGTTGATCCTTTTGCTGTCGCGGACGGAGCCGATCAGTACCTTCAGGTTCAGGTTCGGATAACTGGCCTTCAGTTCCTGCTCAATGTCATATGCGTTATTTTCATAAATATCGAAGATCACCAGAAGCTCCGGCTCATGACCTGCGATCTGACGGCAGAGCTCGCTTCCGATAGAACCGCCGCCTCCTGTTACCAGGATCCTTTTGCCCTTCAGATACTGAAAGATCTCTGACATGTTGACTTTGATGGTGTCTCGTCCAAGAAGATCCTCCACTGCTACTTTTTTCATCTTGCTCAGGGATACTTCTCCGTTTACAAGCTGATATACACCAGGAAGCTGCTTCAGCTCGCAGCCGGTTTCCTTGCAGATGTTCAGGATATCCCGCTTTTGATGCGGTGTTGCCGTCGGGATCGCAAGAAGGATCTGATTGATATGATACTTGTCCACATTGAGAAAAATATCGTCTCTTCCACCTACCACCGGAACGCCTTCCATGTATCTTCCCCATTTATTCGGATTGTCATCGATCAGGCAGCGTACTCTGGAATTGGTTTCCTTTGCATTCTGAAGCTCCCGGACAATGGTCCTGCCCGCTTCTCCTGCACCGATGATCATCACGTTTTTGCTCCGCTCCTCACGCTCGCTCTTTTCTCTGCGGTTCCGCTCAAGAAGTACAAAACGATAGGAGAAACGTACGCCTACAGTCAGGAAAAACTGCAGCATGATACCGATCAGATAATAGGAAGCCGGCATCCGTTCCCAGAAGATCGTGATACCCACAATATGCAGAACGCCAGTGATCACAGTTGCTACCGTGATCTTGATCAGCTCATGGAAGCTTGCGAAACGCCATACACTGTTATACAGATGCATGCATCCGAACACTACCAGGATGATAATGGTATAGATTGGTGCAAAACTCCTCCATGCGGCAAAATAGTCTGTGGGGATCGAGGAATACCGAAAATCGAATCTCACCAGCAGCGCCATAAAATAAGAAAAATTAACAGCTATCATGTCATAGATGATCAGATATATCGCAATTACTTTCCAATGTTCTAACTTCTTCATACTTCCTCCGGTCTGTCTTACTGTTTCTGCATAATCCCTGATGTATTCTTCCTGCTCTTTGTCTTCTGTCTGCTTTTCCCTGGGACTTTGTTTTGCCAGTGCCAGAAGCAGGACCGAGAACGCAAGGAATATTACGATCAGCATGATCAATAAAATCTGCATTTTTTTACTTCCTCTTTTATATTTATAACTTATCTAATTTATTTTTATCCCCGAACTGCGTCTCCGCAGCCCGGGTCATTATATTCGAATCTCAATATGTATGGATCATTTGGCGCCGCTTCCGCGGAAAACGACCATAACTGTCTTAACCAGGATCTCTATATCCAGCTTCAGACACCATTCGGCAATGTACTTTGTGTCAAGCTCTACGACTTCCTCGAAATCTGTAATATCACTTCGACCGCTTACCTGCCACATACCGGTAAGTCCCGGCTTGATGGCCAGACGTTTGCGATGGTGAAGCTCATACTTCTCCCACTCATCCATTGTCGGCGGTCTGGTTCCTACAAGACTCATATCTCCTTTCAGAATATTCCAGAACTGTGGAAATTCATCCAGGGATGTCTTTCGGATAAAATGTCCTACTCCTTTGATGATTCGTGGATCATCATCCATTTTGAACATCATTCCATCTTTTATGTTATTCTGTTTCATCAGTTCTTTTTTGCGTTCTTCTGCATCCATATACATGGAGCGGAATTTATAGATCTTGAACGGACGACCGTTCTTTCCCATGCGGACCTGTGAGAAAAATGCAGGACCCGGAGATTTGATCTTAATGGCCGGAACCAGAAAGATCGCTGCGATTCCTGTAAAAAGACAACCTACCAGACCGCCTGCGATATCCATAGCTCGTTTCACAAACATCTGGCGCGGTGTCACAATGTGGATACTGCTGGAAAGCACAGTGTATCCGCCAAGCTCCTCCACCACCTGGTTCTTGCCAAGGGATTTCATGGTTGCCAGTCTCATATGGATAACAACTCCCATTGCAGAACAATCCTTGATCATCTGCTCCGGGATCGGAATTTCCTTAGGCACTGCAAAAAATACTTCATCGATCCAGTTCTTATGGATATAGGAGATCATATCCTCCTTTCCGGCTACTACCGGCACTCCACAGACGGATGCTCCCTTCTTGTCACAATCCATAAAAACAATTCCTGCCAAATGATAGGTTCCGTAATTATTCTTGCGGATGGTTTCCACCACATTGTCTGCATTTTCACTGACTGTAACGATCAGCAGGGATCGCTTCTCGCTTTCTTCGTATCTGTGATCCTTCAGGAATTTCTTCAATGCCTGTCTGCCGCAGTAGCTGAAGCAGATATAAAGTACATAGGTGATCAGCAGGATCATTCTGGAATAATTGTTTCCAATTCTTAAAAGAAACATATATGCCAGGACCAGAAGACAGACCAGTGTACACTGTTCAAAGGTTTTCTTCAGTTCCACCAGCATTCCTCTTCGCAGAACTCCGCTGAAGCTTTCATTAAAAAATGTGACCATCAGCTGGATAAGAAACATCACCACTGCCACATTTCGATATAGCTCTGTCTCGTATGGCTGATCGATCCCGTTTCGGATCCAGTATGCAAGTACAAACGCAAGCTGCAGACACAACATATCGCAAATCGTAAAATCGGCATGTTTTACCCAGCTGCTGTTTTCTTTTTGATACATATTCTTTTCTACGCCTTCCCTCGCTTACATTTTTTGTTGCTTTTATCCCCTCTCCGGTATCTCAGGCACCTGGAGAGGGGATGATATTTATTTCACAACAATGGTAAGTACGGCTCCGTTGGAGCTGTTTCCACTGTTGTCTACTACATAATATGTAAGCTCGTAAGTTCCCGGTATATTTGTATTTACATTACCGTCAATCTGGATAACTCTAAAAAGATCACTTCTTGATTGTGTATCATCCTGGATATCCTTTACATAGCTTAATTTATCCAGCGTAGTTCCTACCGGTACCTCTACGTAATAGGTAGTCAGATACATCTTCGGATCCTGCGGAGAGAGCTGCTCGATCTTGTCTTCCTGTGTCTTCCGCGCCTGTTCCTCCGGAGTCAGTTCTCCTTCTGTGGAATCTCCGCTTTCAGCATCTGTGCTGTCTGCTTCTGTCCCATCCTGCATATCTGTCTCTTCTGCAGGCTCTGTGGTGTCTGTGGAATCTCCGTCCTCTGTGAGACCGTCATTATCGATCAGTCCCAGCTGCGGATTTTCAGCACTGCCGTCCTGAGCTTCCATGGTAAATTCTTTTTTTGTTACATTGTTGTTTTTGTCCTTTGCAACAAAGATAACAGAAACCTGTTTTCCGTCAGTCTTCGGATATATGGTTTCTACAGTAAGAGACTCTGTAACATCTCCATCTCTGTCATCCTGTGCCTTTACATCCTTCAGAAGATCCTCTTCTGTCATATCGGATGTATAATTCGTATCTTTTCCCTCTTCAAATGTGATCTTCGGTCCTTCATTATCCTCGGAGCTCTTCATGTATACTACACCGACTCCCATACCAAGGCAGATGACCACTAATAAAAACACAAAAAATTTCTTCATATTTTTGCTGCTCCCGGCCTTTCCCAACACTTTGATCCGTTGTTGTTATTTTTATGCGTGACGTTTCTTTTTCTTTTTGGATTTCTTGCCCATTTTGGAAGAGTATGGGATTGTACCAAGTACGCTTAATCCAAGATATTTCTCTACGTCTTCCGGTGTCTTTACAGTATCGTTTGTCAGATATATGATGAGCACAACGGCTGCTGCCAGAAGGATACCCAGAAGTCCGCCGATCACACCGTTTTTCGGTACGCTTGGGCTTGATGGCTCATCCGGGATGTTTGCTGTCTCTACCACATTTACTGCCTTGATATCCATAACCTGCTGGATATGCTTGGAAGCAATATCTCTTACTGCGTTTGCGATCTCTGCCGCTGTATAAGGATCGGTATCTGTAACTGTGATGGATACTACTCGTGTATCCGTTGGTGTATCTACGGAAAGCTTCTTAAGAAGCTTCTCATGTGTCATATCCAGTTTCAGCTGTGCGATCACACCCTCGGTAACTGTACGGCTCTTGATCAGCTCCGCATAGTCCTTTGTCAGTGATGTACTCGTCTGGATATCCTGATTGGTCAGTGTGCTGCTGTCCTGCTTGGACAGTACCACGATCTTGGTTGTGGATTCATACTTCGGTGTGATCAGAAGCATGGTTCCCATAACAGCTGCCAGGCAGAAAACAATACCGGATAAAATGATAACACCCAGCTTGCTCAGTAACAGGTGAAATACCTCACCAAGATCGATCTCTACTTCGTCGTTGTTGTTAACAGTCTGATTTTCCATTTCTTTTCTCCATTACCCTGTGATTTTCCGGGGATTTTTGATAAAGATCTTCTTTACATATTCGCTCCCCATTGTTTTTTCCATTTTGGCGACACATTTGCCGATCTCCGGGATACGCTCCGTCTTACGGTGTCCGTCAGAACCGACAAAATCCAGAAGCCCATGCTTCATGACTTTCCGTGCAAAGGTTTTTGCCCCGAATCCGTCCTGACCGCTGATGGTATCTGCGTTGACCTGGATATGTGCTCCCATATCCTTCAGCTCTGTCAAAAATCCAATATCGTTCCGGGTAGCCTTATAACGTTCCACATGAGCGATGATCGGGATAAAACCATTCATCAGAAGACTTCTGACCCGTTCTTCAATATAATTTTTCTCATCTCCGTTGCTGAATTCCACAAGCACATATCTGGAACCTGCAAGGGTAAGCCGCCGTCCCTTCTTAAGGCATTCCACCATATCCATACTGGAATGGAGTTCACAGCCCAGATAAAGTCTCATGCCTTCATCACCAATATTCATGGCTGCTCTACGCAGCTGCATGAACTGTCTTGTCACAATGTTCATATGCGGCTCAAACATATCGTACCGGAAATGTGGTGTCAGGATCACATGACGTACGCCCTCCTGATACTCCTTGTTGAGCATCCAGAGTGATTCTTCCATGTTTCTTGCACCGTCATCCACCCCGGGGAGGATATGACAATGAATATCATAAAGTCCCTTCATTAAAATAACCCACTCATTTCTGTTGTCAATGTTTTTTTATTTACTGCTGCTCTCACCATAATCTCCGTAGGAACCATACTTACCGTACTTGCCGTATTTACCATACTTGCCATAGTGACCGTAATTGCCGGCCTTGCTGTAGTCCACCTTGTTCAGGATGGTTCCCAGGATCGGGCAGTTGCTCTTGGCAAGCTGATCTCTTACTTCCTGTACAAAACGGTAGCTGATGGTACCGGATTCAACGACGATTACAGATCCGTCGCAGGAATCTGCTATGATAGCACTGTCGATGATCAGTCCAAGCGGCGGTGTATCTACAATAACGTAATCATAAACATCTCTTACCACGCGGATCATATCCTTGAAGAGTCTGTTTCCGAGAAGCTCTGCCGGGTTCGGAGGTACGATACCGGAGAAGATAATATGGAACTTCGGAAGTGTAGTGGCACAGATCACGTCAGAAAGCTTGGCCTGCTTGGAAAGATAATGAGCAAGTCCCATTACCTCCTGGTCTACTGTCACACGTCCCATCAAAACGGATTTACGCAGATCGGCATCGATCAGAAGCACTGATTTGCCGCTCTCAGCAAGAGAGGCAGCAAGATTAAATGCCACACTGCTCTTTCCCTCATTAGGAGTACAGCTGGTAAGTGCGATCACTTTCTTATCTGCTCCGCAGAACTGGATATTTGTTCGCAGAGCTTTATAAGCCTCATCCATCTGGTGATCAGACTTCCAGTTGCTCAGTTTAACTTTAATCATAATTCCTTTTCACCTTTACCTTTTTGTTCTATCTGATGACAGTCTTGCCCTTTGGGCATGTCTATAGGTTATTATACAATCCCATTTTCTAATACGCAAGTTCTTTATTCGACAGAAAAGCCGTTAAATATGTACAATTTGCCTAATTTTTATTATTTTTTATTCCCCGGCCCCGAAACAGGATAGATTATTTTTATTCCCTGTGTTAAAATAAACCCACGGCAATGAGTGCAGCGGTTACAGGAGGAGCCTTATTTTTTGCCAACCGTGATTGGCTGCCATAAGGAGGATATAAACATATGACAAAACAGGAATTTCAGAAACTGACCGAAGATCATGTCCTGCTGCTGGATGGTGCTACCGGCTCCAACCTGATGAAGGCCGGCATGCCGCGTGGTGTCTGCACAGAGAGCTGGGTGCTTGAGCACAAGGATGTGATCCAGTCTCTGCAGAAAGCATACATCGAGGCGGGAAGCCATATCATCTATGCGCCTACCTTCGGCGGAAACCGTATTAACCTCACTATGCACGGACTGGAGGATCAGATCGAACAGATCAATCATACCCTGGCCGGCTATTCAAAGGAGATCGCACCGGAGGGTGTTTTCGTAGCAGGTGATATCACCACCACAGGCAAGATGATGGCACCGGCCGGTGACATGACTTACGAAAAAGCCTTCGAAGTCTATCAGGAACAGATCGGCTATCTCCGTGATGCGGGTGTGGACCTGATCGTAGCGGAAACCATGATCAACATCGAGGAGACACTGGCTGCTGTAGACGCCTGCCAGAGTGTCTGCGAGCTTCCTATCATCTGTACCGTGACTGTAGAAGCAGACGGAAGTATCTTCAGCGGCGGAAATGCCATAGAGGCTGCCATGTCCCTGGAAGCTGCAGGTGCAGACGCTGTCGGCATCAACTGCTCGGTTGGCCCGGATCAGCTGGTATCGGTTATCCGCAATATCAAAGAGAACGTTTCCATTCCGGTCATTGCCAAACCCAATGCGGGAATGCCCCAGATCGATGATCTTGGAAATGCAGTTTACAGTATGACCCCTGCGGATTTTGCAGGTTATATGAAGGTGCTGGTGGACAACGGTGCTTCCGTGATCGGCGGATGCTGTGGTACCACACCGGAGTTTATTTCGGAAACCGCCCAGGTGCTTGGACTTCGATAACTTTAACCGGAACAGATATGCTTCCACGCACTGCTTCAATTTAGAACAGCAATAAGCCGTGAGTGAAAGATTCCGTCAAAAAATTCCTGAGGATCCTATGTGAGATATCAACAGATATCAACATAGAAATTCTCAGGATTTTTATTTTTCCGGATATTATTTCTCTTTTACTGCTTCTTCCGGCCGGTTTGCCTCATCCGCATAGGAGCTGCGGATCGCTTTTCGCACTGGAAGTACACAGGCAGGAACAACGGAAAGGCCGTCCACTCCCATCTGGATAAAAGCTTCTGTAAGATTGGAATCTGCTGCCAGCTCTCCGCATATGTAAACTTCACATCCTGACTTATGTCCTGCCTCTGTTACCATGCGGATCATCTTTACAAGCGCTGGATGATGATCGTTGTATTTATCCTTCAAAAGAAGATTCTGCCGGTCCATAGCCAGGGTATACTGGGTCAGGTCATTGGTTCCAAGGCTCAGAAAATCCACACGTTTTCCAAGTTCTTCACTGATCATGACCGCTGCCGGTGTTTCGATCATAATTCCGGTACGGATGTTTTTGTAAGGAATGTTCTTCTCATCCAGGCCCTTTTTTACCTCACGGATCAGCTTCTCGATCTCATCCAGTTCATCCTCGGACGTGATCATCGGATACATCAGGTTGATATTTCCATAGGCACTTGCACGGTAAATAGCCCGAAGCTGCGCTTTAAACATTTTTTTGCGATCAAGGCAGAGGCGGATGCCGCGGTTTCCCATCATAGGATTGACCTCATCAGGAATTGCCATATATTCTGCCTGACGGTCTGCCCCCAGGTCCACGGTACGGATCACTGCCGGACGTTCATCCATATCCTCGGCTACTTTTTTATAGGCACGGAACAGCTCATTCTCTCTTGGATAATTCTCTCTTCCGAGATACTGGAATTCACTTCGAAGAAGGCCGATACCTGCTGCTCCGTAATAAAGAACCGTATTCAGATCATCCAGATTTCCGATGTTTGCCAGAAGCTTGATCTCCTTGCCATCGGCTGTGATATCCTTCTGGTTCCGAAGTCTCAAAAGTTCTTCCCGCTCTTCCTTATCTGCTGCATGACGGATCTCATATTCCTTAAGAAGCTCCGGCTCCGGATCGATATACAGTGTTCCTGTATACCCATCTACAATAGCCATATGGCCATCCCATTCTTTCTGTATCTCCACCTCGACCAGGGTGGGGACTTCCATGGATTTTGCCATGATCGATACATGGGAAATAACAGACCCCTGATGCATGACTACCGCCAGAAGACTGGCTTTGTTCATCTCCAGAAGTTCATTGGGGGAAAGCTGCTCTGCTGCAAGGATCACCGGCTCATCTCCCAGATTGATCCGTGCATGGGAGCCACCCATGGCGCCGATCAGCAGCTCGGAAATCTCCCTGATATTTTCGATCTGTTCTTTGACAGCCTCGTCCTCCAGCTTGCGGAACACATTTGCAAGCTCATCCCTGGTTGTCTGGACTGCGTAAGCTGCACTGACCTTTTCTGTCGTGATCATGCTTTCCACGGCCCGCTGGAAGCTGCCGCCACTTAAGAGCTTCAGCTGCCGTTTCAAGGTCAGCTCCTGCTCTTTGGGGAGGGGTGCTCCGTTTTTATACATATGTTGGATCTGGTTCTTTACCGCTGTTCTTGCATTATCCAGACGATCCAGCTCCTTTTTTACATTGTCTACCATGGACTGACGGATCTGATATTCGCCTCTGTGGTAATACAGTATTTTTCCAATGGCTATTCCGGAAAAAGCGGATGTGCCTTTGTATATCTCCACCTGAAAAACCCCCTTACTGGTCCGTCTGCTTAATCGCAGGCAGCTTTAAACTCTGTCCAGATCTTATTGTATTCCTGCTCTGCTTCCTGGCTTACATTCTGTACGATCTCACCCTTTGTCACGCTGTCCGGAACAACCAGGCTCTCGTCTACCAGATCATCTGCTGCCTTGTTTGTATTGTAGTATCCGATATAGTTGATGCACTGTGCAGATACTTCCGGCTCCAGGATATAATTGATAAATTCATTGGCAGCCTTCGCATTCGGTGCTTCACTTGGCACAAACATTCCCATAATACCAAATCCAAGACCTTCCTCCGGATAAACCACCTTAAGATCCGGATTATCCTTCAGCGCCTGTGTTACCTGTGATGTATAAAGAAATGCCACACTTGCCTCTCCGTTGAGAAGTGCATTCTGTGTATTGTCATCCTGGATCATACGAATGTTCGGTGCCAGCTCTTTCAGCTTCTCACCTGTCTTGTCGATCACGGCTACATCTTCTTCGTTCATGCTCTCTCCCATGGAAAGCTGTGTGATGCCACAGATCACGCGGTAATTACCTACGATGGCAATGCTGTCCTCCAGAGACTTATCCCAGAGATCCTTGTATCCTTTAATGTCGATATCTACCTGCTCCGGATCATAAACGATCAGTGGGATTCCTGCTCCGTAAGGTACTGTATATTCGTCATCCGGATCATAAAACTGTCCCTGATAAAGGGAGTTGATGTTCTTAAAATTGGAAACGGTATCCTTGTCGATCTTCTGGACAAGTCCCTCTTTTACCGCGCTGTCGATAATGTAATCATCTGCAATTACCACATCGTAATCGCCACCCTTTGCCTGGGAAAGCTTCTCAAGCATGGTCTCATCGGTATCAAAGTTGGAATATACTACCTTGGTCCCTGTTTCTTTTTCAAAATCATCCAGCACTCCCTGCGGAAACATTCCGTCCCATGTATAAAGTACCAGTTCATCCTTATCCTTTGCACTGACACTGACACCTGTTATCATAGATGTTCCAAGTACCGCACATAACATGATCGCTGCTGCTTTTTTTGATCTCATAGAACCTCCTTCATGTCTCTCTCTGACGTCTTGTTATTTTGCTTTTACCTTTGTCCAAAGCTCTGCGAATTTCTGCTTGATCTTTGGCTTCTGGTATCCGAAGATCTCATTCTTTGGATTGTCGATCTGCGGAATATAGGAAGAAATTCCCTCATAAGTTCCGTTCTTCATCTCCTCGAATGCACTCTTTACAGTAGAAGTATATCCTACTTCTTCGGTATTGGAAAGAGCATTTTCATCATCCAGCATAAAATTGATGAACTCATGAGCCAGATCTACTTCATTGCAGTCCTTGGTAATGACCATGGCATCATACCAGGTATTGGTTCCCTGCTGCGGAGTATAATAGCCAAGCTCCGGATTTTCGCTGATAATATAGGAAGCATCTCCGGAATAAACAACCGCCATTGCCTTGTTTCCTGAGATCATGTTGTCGATCACATCATCACCTGCATAGATCGGATCCATGGTATCTCTCTGCCGGATCAGCCACTCATAAGCCTGCTGGATCTCATCAAGATTTTTTGTGTTCATGGAATACCCCAGCGCTTTCAGGGCGATCATAAAGGAATCCCTTTCGGAATCATACATATAAAGATCTCCCTTATATTTTTCATCGCAGAGAATATTCCAGCCCTCTTTGTCAAGATCCTCCTGAGAGACTACATTCTTATTATAAAGGATTCCTACAGTTCCCCAGAAATACGGACAGGAATAACGATTTCCCGGATCATAGTCCTTATTCTGTACCTCGGGAAGAAGATTTTTGCTGTTTGGAATTTTTTTCCAGTCAAGGGCCTGAAGATATTCCTCCTTGATCAGTCTTTCAATCATATAATCTGACGGAACCAAAACATCGTAGGTTTCACCACTGGCCAGCTTGGTGTACATCATCTCATTGGACTCGAAGGTTTCATATACAACAGTACAGTTATACTGCTTCTCAAATTTGTCTAGAAGACTCAGGTCCATATATTCTCCGGCATTATATACACGAAGCACGTGGTTTCCCTGACTTACGAGCGTCCACTTTCCCAATACCAGAACAACCGCAGCAGCTGTGATAACCGCAACGATCCTTCTTTTTTTCGGATCCATTTTTTTCACGGTGGAGGCCTGAAGCTTCGGCATGATCAGATTTGCAAAAAGAAGCACCAGTACAATGACCACGATCACAATGGTAGAAAGGGCGTTGATGGTGGGATTGATGCGCTTTGTCATATTATATACAACAATGGATATATTTTTTACTCCGTTTCCGGAAACAAAGTAGGAAATTACGAAATCGTCAAAGGACATAGTAAAGGCCAGGAGCGCTCCCGCAAAAATCCCTTCTTTGATCATGGGCACGATAACCTTGGTAAGTGCCTGATATGGCGTTGCACCAAGATCCATGGCTGCATTGGCAAGGTTCGGATCCAGGCTTCGTACCTTCGGATATACACTGGTGATCACATAGGGCGTACAGAATGCGATATGTGCCAGCAGCATGGTCAGATAGCCTTTCGTCATTCCCAGCGAAGAAAACAGCAGCATCAGACCAATCGCGGTTACGATCTCCGGATTCAGAATTGGAAAGTTATTGATGGTAAGGACCATCTCCTTCAGCACCTTTCTGGATTTTGAAAGTCCGATGGCTGTGATGGTTCCCAGCACTGTGGAAATAACAGTTGCCAGAATTGCCACTGTGACCGAAACATAAACTGCCTTACTGATCTCCATGTTGTTTATCAGCTCTCCGTACCAGCGCAGGGAAAATCCTGTAAATCTGGTCAGGGACTTGGATGAGTTAAAGGAAAAGATCATGGTCACAAGGATCGGCAGGTAAAAAAATGCCAGACACAGCACTACATATAATTTTGAAAATATGGTATTTTTTCTTTTCATCTCCTGCCTCCTTTAATCGTCCTGGGTATCCATCTTCTTCATCAGGCTCATAAAGATCAGGATGATCACTGCCAGGATCAGAGAGATGGCACTTCCGAAGTTCCAGTCACCTACAGAAATAAACTGTGACTCGATGAGATTACCGATCAGCATGTACTGGCCGCCGCCGAGAAGCTTCGGAATAACGAAGGTTGATATGGACAGAAGGAATACCATCATGATACCATTGACCACACCTGGCATGGAAAGCTTCCAGGTGATCCTCCAGAAGGTCTGGAAGGGATTGGCACCAAGGTCGTTGGCCGCTTCGATCAGTGACTTGTCCATTTTACTTAAGGATGTATGGATCGGAATGATCATAAAGGGCATAAAGTTACAAACAAGGCCCACGATAACGGAAAAATCTGTATACATCATGGTGATCGGTGAGATTCCCAGCATTTTCAGAAGGTTGTTCACCAGACCATTGTCAGAAAGAATGTTCATCCATGCATAGGTACGGAGAAGCATGTTGATCCACATGGGAATGGTGACCATAAGGATCAGAAAGCTCTGCACCTTTTCGGAATATTTGGAGATAATGTATGCCAGCGGATATCCGCAGACCAGGCAGATCAGTGTGGTCAGGATACCCAGGCGGAAGGATTTCAGGATAACACTTAAATATGTAGCTTCCAGAAATTTTGCAAAATTCGCCCATGTAAAATGCAGGGTCAGAACTTCATTTCCATCTGAGGTAAATGCATAAAGCACGATCAGGATCAATGGTACCACGATCAGGATCGAAGCCCAGATGATATACGGCTTGATCAGATGCTTGAACTGTTTCATTAGTATCCTCCCATTCTGCACATAACATGGATATCCTCAGGACCAAACTTCAGTCCCACTTCACGTCCCACTTCTGCATAATCGGTAGTATGCACCATGTATGTGCGAAGCTCCGTCTCGACCAGGATCTCATAATGCACGCCCTTGAACGTAATGTTCCGTACCGTTCCTCTGATCTTGGCCTGATCCGGTTCCACAATATCCAGATCCTCCGGGCGGAGAACAACCTCAATGGCTTCGTTGTCCTCAAATCCCTTGTCTACACATTCAAAACGGAAGCCATCAAACTCCACAAGGAAATCCCTGATCATTATTCCTTCTATAATATTGGACTCTCCGATAAAGCCGGCAACAAAACGGTTCTCCGGCTCATTATAGATATCTGTCGGGCTGCCAATCTGCTGGATCTCACCGTTGTTCATGACTACTACCGTATCAGACATGGAAAGTGCCTCCTCCTGGTCATGGGTGACATAGATAAAGGTGATCCCTACCTCTCTCTGGATCTTTTTCAGCTCGATCTGCATCTGCTTACGGATCTTGGCATCCAGTGCGCCGAGTGGCTCATCCAGCAGAAGAACCTTCGGCTCATTGACAAGAGCTCTGGCAATGGCAACTCGCTGCTGCTGTCCACCGGAAAGAAGTGTAACATCTCTTTTTTCGAAGCCTTCCAGCCCTACCATTTTCAGCATTCTTTTTACCTTCTGCTCAATAACAGATTTATCTACCTTTTTCAGATTCAGGCCGAAACCGATATTGTCCATAACATTGAGATGCGGAAACAATGCATATTTCTGGAATACCGTGTTGATCTCTCTTTTATATGGAGGCAGCTTGGAGATCTCAATTCCGTTAAACAGTACCTCTCCGCCGCTTGGCTCCTCAAAGCCTGCAATGATCCTTAAGGTTGTTGTCTTTCCACAGCCGCTGGGTCCCAGAAGCGTAAGGAATTCGTTTTCGTGAATGTCCAGATTAATGCCCCGGAGCACCTGCTGGTCATCAAAGTTTTTTGTGAGATTTTTTAACTCGATCAGTTTATTGCTCATCTTTTATATTCCCCTTCCCGCGTTTTCCTGCGATCAGATATACTGCCAGTACCAGAAGGATCACTCCCAGCATTATGGTACAAAGTGCATTGATCTCCGGCGTAACGCCTGTTTTCATCTGTGTGTAAACTTTTATCGGCAGCGTGGATACACGTGGCCCGGTTACAAAAATACTGATCACCACATCGTCCATGGACATGGCAAAGGCCAGCAGAGAGCCGGATATAACAGCCGGCATGATCAGCGGCAGGGTAATGTCCCAGAAGGCCCGAAAGGAACCGGCACCAAGATCTCTGGCTGCCTCTTCCAGGGACGGATCCATTCCCACAAGCCTTGCTTTTACCTCCATCAAAATATAGGGCACGCAGAAAACCGTGTGTCCGATCAGAAGTGTCAGCATTCCAAATGGCAGGTTCAGCATATAGAAAAATGCCATCAGTACCATTCCCAGAATGATTTCCGGGATCATCAGAGGCAGGATGGAAATATACTCCATCACCCCTTTTGTTTTCCAGTGGATCCTGGAAAGTCCTACAGCCCCCAGTGTTCCGATCATTGCAGATACCCCACAGCTGGACACCGCCAGGATCAAACTGTTTTTCAATGCCTGGATCAGATCCCTGTCCTGAAACAGTTCCTGATACCATTTCAGGGAAAATCCGGTAAAGCGCACCGGAAGTCTTGCTTCATTAAACGAAAATACCACTACCACACCAATGGGCAGATACATAAGGAAAAACAGGATTCCCAGGTACAATCCTGAAAGCTTTGAGTTCTTTTTCATCCGATTCCCTCCAGTTCCTTCACATTGGTAAGCTTCCGATATAATACGATCATCAGAGTTGTCAGTATCATCAGTACCACAGCCAGTGCTGCGGCAAAGGGCCAGTTATTGCCTCTTGTCATCTGCTCCTGGATCAGGCTTCCCACAAGTACGATCTTGTTTCCGCCCAGGATATCCGCAATAAAAAACAGACCCATAGACGGAATAAAGGTAAGTATCACTCCGGAAAGAAGTCCCGGCAAAGTCAGCTTAAAGGTGACGCTCCAGAAAGCCTTCCATCTGCTGGCTCCAAGGTCTCTGGCAGCTTCCACAAGGGACCAGTCCAGCTTTTCCGCACTGGAATATACGGACAGTGCCATAAACGGCAGCAATACATAGATCATACCGATCACGATCGCCGGATAGCTGTACAGGATTTTTAAGGGCTCCTGGATGATGCCAAGCTTCATCAGCAGATAATTCAGAAGGCCCTTTTTCTGGAGAATGATGATCCAGCCATAAAGACGGATCAGGGAATTCACCCAGAAAGGCAGCATCAGGAAAAGCATGGCCAACTTCTTTTTGCCCTCGGAAAGCTTTGCCATAAAGTATCCGAAAGGGTAGCCCACCAGACAGATGATCAAAGTGCTGGTGAGCGCAAGGCGGAAGGATCCCGTAAAGGTCTGCAGGTATACAGGCTCCAGGATCTGCTTGTAATTATCCAGAGTAAATTTCCAGTTCACGCCGTAGCCGCCGTCTGCTGTGGAAAAGCTCAGTGCAACTACATACAGAAGAGGCAGTGCAACGAAGATCAGTGTAAAAAGATACAGCGGCAGGATCATCCATACGGAGCCTGCTCTGTGCTTACGCATGGGTACCTCCTGCACAGGGACATGACTGATCCGGCAATACTTCTTCTGATCTTTCTTCCCGATCTACCAGCACTGCATCTGTAGGAAGAAAACAGCAGCGCACCTTTTCTCCTACACTGACATTTGTATCAATGCCGTAACGGCTTGCCACGATTTCCTGACCTTCCGAAGTTTTCAAAACAACTCGGAGCTGGCCGCCGGCGAAGGTTTTTTCAATGACTTCGGCGGTTAAGCCATCGCAGCTGTCATCTGTGTTTTTTTCTGCGGGCTCCTGTACGCTCTTTTGTGTGTTTTCTGATGTGCAATTCGGCGTGCTTTGTTGTGCATTTTTTTTATTTTCTTCAAACCGGATATTTTCGCTTCTTACTGCGATGGTAACCTTTTCTCCTTTTTGTGGGAAATATCCTCTGTCAGATGTAGCTGCGGTGTCCATTGATACTTTTACTTTTCCGGCATCAGTTCTTACGGTGATCTGAGCGGAAGTACCGTCAATCTCCTCTTCCGCAATGCTTTCCACAATGCCGGTCAGGATATTGGCATTTCCAACAAAGGTTGCCACATAGCTGGTCTTCGGATGATTATAGATCTCATCCGGCGTCCCGATCTGCTCAAAGCGTCCGTGGTTCATCACAGCGATCGTATCAGACATGTTGATGGCTTCTTCCTGATCGTGAGTGATATAGATAAAGGTGATCCCCAGCTTCTTCTGCAGGCGCTTCAGCTCGTGCTGCATGGCACGCCTCAGCTGCAGATCCAGTGCACCAAGGGGTTCGTCCAGAAGAAGTACCTCCGGATTGTTCACAAGTGCTCTGGCTATGGCCACACGCTGGCGCTGACCGCCGGAAAGCTCTGACGGCTTACGCCTCTCAAAGCCCGGAAGCTGAACAAGCTCCAGCATTTCTTTGACTCTTCTGCTGATCTCTGCTTTCGATGTTTTTTTCAATTTCAGCCCATATCCAATGTTATCTGCTACATTCATATGGGGAAAAAGTGCATAATTCTGGAACACTGTGTTCACATTGCGCTGATTCGGTTCCAGGAATGTCACATCCTTTCCATCCAGAAAAACCTGGCCGGAATCTGGCTGTTCCAGGCCTGCAATGATCCGCAGTGTGGTGGTTTTTCCACAGCCGGAAGACCCCAGCAGAGTGACAAATTCTCCTTTTTTTGCTGTAAGACAAATGCTTTCCAGGACGTCCTCACCTTCCTGGAAGCTCTTTTTTATGTTTTTCAGTTCTAATGAAATTTCGGACATTTCGTTCTCCTTCTGTTTGCTATGATATCCGTACCCTGCATGGGACTTTCCTGATATAAAATTGCTTATTGTACTCTCGCAGGGGATTCTCCTGATCCAAGATTGCTTATTATACCCCGCGTGGGACTTTCCTGATTCAAGATTGCTTATTGTACCCCATGGGATTTCCTGATTCAAGATTGCTTATTGTACCTTCATAGGACTTCTCTGGTTCGGTTAACTACTCATTTTCATGAAAATTATCTCGTATATACTGACAATAAGTTTCTTTATTAAATACAGGTTTAAATTCCTGACAGATTTTTTTTGCTTCTTTTGCCTGATCACAGAGAAGACGATACGTAGTCAGTGCCAGAAGCTTGGCTGGTTTGATATATGCCAGTTCTTCATCCATGATCTTAAAATCTGCTCCGTGGAGTTTTCCCGCAAATCCTCCGAATGTAAAATTCAGCACTGGAAACAGATGGGTCAGGTCTCCTACGTCGGTACAGGCGTTGTTAAAATCTGCCGGCTTTGAACATCGGTATGAAGCATCCAGAAGCTTTACGGATTCTTCCATCACTTTATCCGCACCTCTGTGCAGGATCGGCATATATCCCTGAAGCGGTTCTCTTTCGATCATACCACCGAATGCATAGGCAGCTCCGTCATAGGCACGGTCCATTTTTTCCTGTGTTGCCCGGATCGCATCCAGAGACGCTGCACGGACTTTTGTTTCGATCACCGCTTCGTCCGGAACTGCATTGATCACATCCCCGGCTTTTCGGATCACGTTGTGAATACGCACATGGTCTTCCTCCCGGAACGTTTCCCGCATCAGTCCCATCATCTGAATGGCACTGGAAGTAATACTTAATGCATTGACACCATCCCATGGATCAATGGCTGCATGTGCGGCTTTTCCTCTTACTGTCACTCGTTCTGCGGAAAATCCGTTGCAAGCTGCATTTCCCAGGTAGAAGTCTTCCTCCACCGGCATCATGTGCACATGTGTTGTCATAATAATATCAGAATGGTCAAATTCTCCAAGACGGATCAGCTCGCTTTTTCCGGATGCAGGAAAGCCGATTCCTTCTTTACGAAGCCGTGCACGTTTATCTGCATCAATGTATTCTTCCGCCGGAACGGCAAAAAAAGATACGGACCCAGACAGAGAGGCTTGAACCTCCTCATTGGTCAGTGCCAATGCTGCGCCAATCATGGCTGCAATCTGTGCGTGGTGTCCGCATGCATGTGCTGTCCCGTTGACGGGATCAGCCATCGGATGCGACTTACATCCGATGGCGTCAAGTTCTCCGATAATCGTAATGTTCGGTCCGTCCTGTTCCATCCACTCGGCGCGAACCCCTGTGCGTGCAAGTCCTCCATGCACACGAAGTCCCAGGCCACGCAAAAAAGCCGCTACGTGTGCGGCTGTTCTCTCCTCATAAAACCCTGGTTCCGGATGACTCTGGATATCCTTCGCAAAGGCTATGATCTCATCTCTGTGTTCATCTATAGTCTGAATGATCTTTTCTTCAATATGATTCATGTCTTATAACCTCCATTTTCCGCAGGTTAAGCTATATGATATCATAAAACAGTTGGTTTGGAAATAGATATTTTTTGGAGATATTTCCATCACCAAAAACAACTAATCTGTCACATTCCAGTTTTTGTTTTAGCTGCAAAGCAGCCTGCGCTTTGGATGCTTTTTGCGGCATGATCTCCAGCCACTGCTCTCCTGTGTAGATGTCCTTCTGTTGACACTCCCCACAGCTAAAGCAGGGGGATTCTTGCTTCTTCCACTACTGCATTGGCAAACACCTTACGGTACTGCAATGTCTTACACAGTGTCCA